>DAIOWC010000172.1:0-7196 GCA_036758685.1 Streptosporangiaceae bacterium
TCGTCCCGCCGGGCCGGCAGCCGTCCTGGCGATCGACGGCGGGAACAGCAAGACGGACGTCGCGCTGATCGGCCCCGACGGCAGCGTCCTCGGCGTGGCTCGCGGCGGCAACTCCAATCATCAGGGCATCGGCCGGGACAGCACGGTCGCGGTGCTGACCGAGCTGGTGCGGGCGGTGGCGGCCCAGGCCGGCCTGACCGGGCCGGGCCCGGTCGCGCGGCATACGTCGGCGTGCCTGGCCGGCGCCGACCTCCCCGAGGAGGAGGCCGAGCTCGGCGCGCTCATCGCGGCGCAGGGCTGGTCGACCACGAGCACCGTGGTGAATGACACGTTCGCGGTCCTGCGGGCGGGCCTCGACGACGTGACCTCGCCGGCGGCCGCCGGCGCGCGGGAGCACTGGGGCATCGGCGTCACCTGCGGCGCGGGCATCAACTGCGTCGGCGTCGCGCCGGACGGGCGGACCACGAGGTTCCTGGCGCTCGGCCGGATCAGCGGCGACTGGGGCGGCGGCGGCGACCTCGGGCCCGAGGCGCTGTGGTGGGCGGTGCGCGCCGAGGACGGCCGCGGCCCGGAGACCAGGCTGCGACAGGCCGTGCCCGCGCACTTCGGTGTCGCGAGGGTCGAGGACGTGGTCATCGGCCTGCACCTAGGCAAGATCAATTACAGCGAACTGCACGGCCTCGTCCCCGTGCTGTTCGAGGTGGCCGGCCGGGGCGACGAGATCGCGGCGAGCGTCGTGGTGCATCAGGCCGAGGAGATCTGCGTCATGGCGATGGCCGCGGCCCGCAAGCTCGGCCTTGCGCCCGGGTCGCCGGCACCCGCCCGGCTGTGCGAGCCGCCGCAGTCCGCGCTGTTCGTGCCGGTCGTGCTCGGCGGCAGCCTCATGACCGCTCGCGACCCCCTGCTGCTGGGCACGATCAGGCAGCGGCTGCGCCGGGAACTGCCGGGCGCGGACGTTCGCGTGGTGGACGTGCCGCCCGTGGCTGGCGCCGCCCTGCTCGGACTGGACTACGTCGGCGCCGGGCCTGCCGCCGCCGGCCGGCTGCGCGAGTCCGCCGCGGCGACCTGGTAACTGGTCGCCTCGCTCAGGACGGGCGGCAGGCCGAAGGCCGCGACGAAGGCGTGACTCTGGAACGCGACGATGCGCCTGATCTTGCGGTCAGCCACGGTCAGCACCTGGATCGAGTGTGCCCGGTAGGTGCCCGGCCCGGCGCGCAGGTAGGTGGCCACCGCGGGCTGGCCGTTGGCCCTCGTTGGCCGCAGGCGCCACCGGTCCGGCGCCTCGTCGAACCGGGCCGCGATGAACGCCATGACCGCGGGACGGCCGGCGAACCAGGTGCTCACCGGCGGCATCTCGAGCTCCACGTCGTGGCGTAGCAACTCGGTCAGCCCGGCGACATCGGCGCGCTCGAACGCGGCGACGTAGCGGTCGAGCAGCGCGCGCAGTTCGCGGTCGGCCGGCTCGTAACTGTCGTCCTCGGCCGGCGCCCGGTCGGCAAGCTGCGCCCGGGCCCGCTGCAGCGCGCTGTTCACCGCGGTGGCCGAGGTGCCGAGCGTCTCCGCGACCTCGGCGGCGCGCCACCCGAGGACGTCGCGCAGGATCAGCACGGCGCGCTGCCGCGGGGGCAGATGCTGCAGAGCGGCGATGAAGGCCAGGCGGATGCCCGTGCGCGCGGTCACCACGGCGGCCGGATCGGCGGTGGCGGCCGTCAGCAGGGCGTCGGGCATGGGCTCGAGCCAGAGCTGCCCTGGCGTCGTGGCCAGCGGGCCGGCTGGGTCCTCGCTCGCGGCCTGCAGGCCGGACGGGAGCGGCCGGCGCCTTCGCCGGCCGAGCGCGTCAAGGCACGCGTTGGTCGCAATCCGGTGCAGCCAGGTGCGCATCGACGCCCGGCTCTCGTCGTAGCGATCGGCGGCGCGCCACGCCCGGACGAGCGTCTCCTGCACCGCGTCCTCGGCGTCATGGACCGAGCCGAGCATCCGGTAGCAGTGCGCGATCAGATCGGGGCGGTACTGATCGATCGCGCGCGCGAAGTCGTCCTGGACCGAGAGAGCCGTCATCTGGATTCCTATGCTCCCGCGAGCCTGACCGAGCGCGCCAGCAGCAGGGCCAGAAGCGTGCCGGCCGCGGCCAGCGCCGCCATGGAGTAGCCGGCCGCGGCGAACGCGTGCGCCGAGGACCGGAGCCCCGTCACCAGCGACAGGTAGAGGCTCCCGAAGACCGCGACGCCGATGAGCTGGCCGAGCTGCATCGTGGTCGTCAGCAGCCCGCTCGCGTCGGCCGCCCTGGCCAGAGGCACGTGCAGCAGGGACTGGGTCAGCAGCGGGCTGACCGTTGCGCCGAGGCCCACGCCCAGCACGACCTGCCCGGCCCATAGCAGCGGGCCCGGGCTGCCGCTGCTCGGTCCGGCACCGTGCAGCGCCGCCGCGATGGCCACGAAGCCAAGCACGCTGAGCGCCATGCCCGCCGGGACAACCAGATGGTGGATGCGCTGCGGGAGGCGGCGCCAGTAGTAGCCGGTGAGACCGAAGGCCATCGCCATCGGGATCCAGGTGAGCCCGGTCCGCAGCGGGCTGTCGCCGAGGCCGGCTTCCAGGTGCAGCGTGAACGTGAACACGAACCCGCCGTACGCGGCGCTGATACACGACAGCGTGGCGAACCCCGGCCGCAGGCCGCGAGCGCGCAGGACCGCAAGATTCAGCAGCGGGCTGCCGCCCCTGGCCCCTAGCCGGCGCTCTAGCGCGACGAACGCCGCCGCGAGCACCAGGCCGGCCCCCATGCAGGCGAATGACCACGCGGGCCAGCCGGCCTCGCGGCCGAGTACCAGCGGGAAGACGATCAGCAGGATCGCGGGGATCGCCACGGCGAGGCCCGCCAGGTCGAGGCGGCCCCCGCCCGGCCGGTCGGCGGGCACCAGCCGCGGCACGGCCGCGGCCAGGATGATGCCCAGCGGCACGTTCACGAAGAACACCGGCCGCCAGGTCTCGCCGAATAGATTCGCGTTCACCAGGAGCCCGCCGATGACCAGCCCCGCCACCGCGCCGGCCGAGAGCACCACCGCGTAGGCACTCAGCGCCCTGGCCCTGGCCGGTCCGCTGAACTGCGTCTGGATGACGCTCATGATCTGCGGCACCATGACGGCCGCACCCGCGCCCTGGACGATGCGGAACGCGATCAGCCCGGCGCTGCCCTGGGCCAGCCCGCAGCCCAGTGAGGCCGCCGTGAAGATCAGGACGCCAGCGAGGTACATGCGCCGGCGGCCGAGCATCGCTCCGAGGCGCGCCCCGGTGATCAGAAACGTCGCGTAAGCGATCATGTAGCCGCCGACGATCAGCTGCAGGGACGCGCCCGAGGCGTGCAGCGACACGCCGATCACGGGCATGGCCACGTTGACGATGAACGCGTCGAGCAGCGCCATGAGCTGGCCGACGAGCAGTACCGCCAGCATCGCTCCCTGGCGGGCACCCGGCGCGGACACTTGGTGCCCGGCCAGAGCCCGCTCCGGCGGGGCGGCTAGCTTCGGTTCGGTCACGGGAGGCTCCGTTCTTTCTTGGTCGCTCACCCGCACATACCGGCGGGGCCCCCCGAATTCATCGGTCGGGCGGTCCGGCCTGCTCATCCGCGCCAGGGAACCTCACATATCCTGCCGATATGGAATTCTCGGACGTGATCAAGAAGCGGAAGATGGTGCGGGCCTACACCGACGAGCCGGTGGCGCCCGAGGCGCGGGAGCGGATCCTGTCGGCCGCGAACCGGGCGCCCTCGGCCGGATTCAGCCAGGGCTACGCCCTGATGACGCTGGAGGGTCAGGACCAGCTGGGCCCGTTCTGGGAGCTGGTGACTCGCTATCACGGAGACGCCGGGCCGTCGTTCGACCCGGTCACCAAGGCGCCGCTGGTCGTGATCCCGCTGTCCTGCAAGGAGATCTACCTCGACCGGTACTCCCGGCAGGACAAGGGCTGGACCGACAAGTCCGAGTCCCACTGGCCGGTGCCGTACTGGGACATTGACACCGGCTTCACTGCCCTGCTCATGTTGCTGGCGGCCGTGGACGAGGGCCTCGGCGCGCTGTTCTTCGGCATTGCGCCACACCAGATTGCTGAGTTCCGGGAGTTGTTCGGAGTGCCGGAGACCTATCTGCCGATCGGCGCGGTCGCGATCGGGCACCCGGACGCGGCGAGCGACAACGGCGGCTCCGCGAAGGTCATCAAGCGCCGGACGCTGGACGACCTGGTCCACCGCGGCCGCTGGTAAGCGACGGGTGTCTCGGCCGACGTCACCGAGGCGGATCGGGTTATTGGGACCGTTCGTCAGCGCTATCCACTGACGAGCGGTCCCAATAATTCGAGCGCCCATCGTCAGACCGCAGAGAAATCTTTGCAAACAGTCTTTGCAAAGATAATTCTGCGGTTTACCCTGGCGGCATGCCTCAGTTGCCCGAGAGCTTCGACCCAGGCCAAGACCGGATGCTCACGCCGAAGGCGCTGCGCGGGCTCGTCCACCCGATCCGCCTCCGGCTGCTTGAACTGCTGCAGGCCGACGGTCCGGCGACCGCGACGAGCCTCGCGCACCGCATCGGCCAGTCAAGCGGCGTGACCAGCTATCACCTCCGGGTGCTGGCCGAGCACGGGTTTATCGTCGAGGACACCGACCGGGGAACCGGCCGCGACCGCTGGTGGCGCGCCATCGGCCGGTCGACGTGGTTCACGTTCCGCATGCCCGACGAGCCAGGCACCGAGGACACCATCGAGGCCGGCGAGCAGTACGTCCGCCTCGTCGCCGAGGAGCAGCACCGGCGGGTCGTAGAGTTCATCGCCACCCTCGCCACGCGGCGCGATGAGCTGGCGACCATGCCCTGGACGGTCAGCGACTGGCCGCTCCAGCTCAGCCTGGACGAGGCCCACGAGCTGAAGCTCGCGATCACCGATCTGATCGCGCGTTACCGCCGTGACGCGACGTCCCCGCGGCCGGGCACCGTCCGCGCGCACATCGCGTTCCAGCTCACCCCGGAAGAGTCATGACCGCGCGCCGGACGCCGTTCTACGGCCTGGTCAGCGCCTACCTCGTCTCGGAAGTGGGCACGGCGATGTCGTCCGTGGCCATCCCCTGGCTCGTCCTCGTCACCACCGGCAGCGCCGCGGCCACCGGCATCGTCGGCTTCGCGCAGATGGCGCCGTACGTGACGCTGCAGGCCACGGCCGGCCCCATCGTCGACCGGGTCGGGCTGCGCCGGACGTTCCTGATCGGGAACGGAATCGCGGCACTGATCATGTGCGCCATCCCGGCGCTGCACGCGGCCGGGCGGCTGAGCCTGGGCACGATCGCCGGCCTCGTCGCGGTCGCCGGCGCGGTGCGCGGCGTCGCCGACTGCGCGACCGCTCCCCTCGTCCCGGCCACCGCCGATCTCGGCCGCTTCCCGTACGAGCGAGCGACGGGCATCTACTCGGCCGCGAACCGGACCGCGATGCTACTCGGCGTGCCGCTTGCGGGCGTGCTGATCGCGGCGACCGGAGCCGCCAGCGTGGTCCTCATCGACGGCATCTCGTTCGCGGCGGCCGCGGTGATCCTCGCAAGCCTGGTGCCGGCGTCGGTCGGCAGGCCACTGCGCGACGCCGCGTCGATCACGCTGCGCGGCTACGTTGCCGACCTCGCCGAAGGACTGCGCTACCTCGGTGCCGACCGCCTGCTGCTTGGCCTCGCGGTTACGGCCGCGATCACCAATCTGGCCGACCAGGCGCTCTTCTCGGTGCTGCTGCCGGTGTGGGCGCACGACCGGGCGCATCGTGCGATCGCGCTCGGGCTGGCCGGCGGCGCTCTCGGCCTGGGTCTGCTCGCCGGCGTGGTGCTGGGCGCGTGGCTCGGACCGCGGATGCCGCGCCGGCTCATCTACGCCACCGGCTTGCTGATATCGGGCAGCCCGCCGTTCTTCGCGCTCGCGGCCTGGGCCTCGATCCCGCCTGTCCTGGTCGTCATGGTGATCTGCGGCGTGGCCGGCGGCGTGCTGAACCCGATCTCGGGCGCCGTCCTGTACGAGCGAATTCCGCCGGAGCTGCAGGCGCGCGTCCTCGGCGCGGTCAAAGCCTGCGCGTGGCTTGGCATCCCGCTCGGCTCACTGTTCGGCGGCCTGCTCGCCGAGACGGCCGGGCTGACCTCGGCGCTCGTGACCTGCGGCTCGGTCATGCTCCTGGCCACACTGGCCCCGATCGTCTTCCCGGCCTGGCGGGGCATGGAACGCCAGGCGAGTCCGGCCGCCACCGTCGCGTCCCCGGGCTGAGGAAAGCCCGACCTCTAGCCGGGCGCGAGCACGTAGCAGGCGATCGCTGCGGCGGCGGCGACGTTCAGCGAGTCGACGCCGCGGCTCATCGGGATCCGCACCGCCTCGTCCGCGCCGGCCCGCCAACGCGGCGAGAGGCCGTCGCCCTCACTGCCGACCAGGAGCGCCAGCTTGCCCTCGGGCTCGATCTGGCTGACGGGCGTGGCCGCCGGGTCCGGGGTCAGGGCCAGCACCCGGAACCCGCGGGAGCGCAGCCAGCTCAGCCCGTCCCGCCAGTCGGCCAGACGGCTGTAGGGAACGGCGAAGACGGCGCCCATCGATACCTTCACCGCGCGCCGGTACAGCGGATCGGCGCACCGCGGGGCGAGCAGCACCGCGTCGAATCCGAGCGCGGCAGCGGACCGGAAGACCGCGCCGACATTGGCGTGATCGACGATGTCTTCCAGCACCACGATCCGCCGGGCGCCAGCGATCACGTGGGCCGGGTCCGGCAGCGGCAGCCGACTCATGGAGGCCAGCGCGCCCCGGTGCACCCGGTAACCGGTGAGCCGTTCCGCGACCGCGGCCGGGACGACGTACAACGGCGCGGCCAGGCCGCCGGCCACCTCCGCGATCGTGGCCAGCTTGTCGTCGGCCACCAGCAGTGAGCGAACCGGGTAGCCGGCCGCGACCGCGCGCGCGATCACCTTGGCGCCCTCGGCGATGAACAGCCCGTGCTCGGCCTCGAGGCTGCGCCGCAGGTGCACGTCGGTCAGCCGGACATAGTCAGCCAGCCGCGGGTCGCCCGCATCGTCAATCGGGACGGCGTCAGCCATGCTGCCAAGTCTGCTGCACCAGCGTGCCAGCCGTCTCCGTTCCGGTTTGGTGGGCACAGAACGGCATAAAACCCCCGCGTTCGTGACTCAAATCGGAACGTAGTCGAGC
>DAIOWC010000172.1:7296-13975 GCA_036758685.1 Streptosporangiaceae bacterium
CCGATCTGTCGCTGAGAGTTCGATATAGTCAGCCCTGCGCTACCGTGCGGCAGAAGGCGGCCGATCTGGCCGCACGATCGAAGGACGCTGAAGTGCCACGAGGCGAGACGAGGCCGGCAGCTGGCCGGCGCGGGCGGGGCCGCAAGGCCGGCACGGGGGCACTAATCGCGATTGCGATCGCCATTTCGGTCACGGCAATGGTCGGCCTGACGGCCAGGGCCGTGATCGCCAGAGCCTCCTGCAGCCGCCGCCCGCTGCTGGTGAACATCGCCGTCAGCTACGACATCGCGCCCGTCATCCAGTCGATCGCCAGGACCTTCAATAGCCAGAACCAGACCTCCGGCGGCCAGTGCGTTCAGGTCCAGGTCACCCAGGGCGAGTCGTCCGCCGTGGCCGCCCAGGTCGACGGGCAGACCAGTCTCCAGGGCCTGGCTCCGGTCGACGCGTGGATCCCGGACTCGAGTCTGTGGGTCGACGTGGCCCGGCGGCAGCCGGTGGGCGCCCAGGTGGTGCAGCCCACTGGCATCAGCGTGGCCAAGTCGCCGATCATGCTGGTCACCTCGGCCTCCGTCGCGGCGAGCACCAACGTCTTCGGCGTCCCGCCGAGCTGGAACCTGCTGCTCCCCTCGACCTACGGCGGCCCGCCAGCCACCATGGGGATCTCGGTGGACATCCCCGACCCGTCTAACAGCGCGGTCGGGCTGGCCACGCTCATCGAGGTCAACCGCGTGCTCGGCTCAACCAGCACCGGCCGGGCGGGCTTCACCAGGTTCGTCTTCAACACCGAGTCAACCGCCGACTTCGACTCGGTCTCCTCGCTCGCCTCCTTCGTGGGCAGTACGGGCCCGTTCCGCAAGGCCGTCGCCGAGGCATCCGAGCAGGCGGTGATCGCCTATGACCGGACGTACCCCGGCCATCCGCTGGTGGCCCGCTACCCCGCTTCGTCCAACGCCGCGCTCGGCACCCAGGAACTCGACTATCCCTACGTCCTGACCACATCGAACCCGTCCATTGCCCGGGCTGCGGACGTCTTCGGCCATTACCTGCAGGGCACGTACGCCCAGTCGCTGGTGCGGTACAACGGGTTCCGCTCGGCCAGCAACGTTCCCGACGCCTTCCCGGCCGGCTCGGGGCTGAGCTCGCAGCCGCTCCAGATCGCCACCACGCCGAGCCCGGTCGAGGCCGCGGCCAACCTGGCCGCGTGGCAGAAGCTCGGACTCGGCTCACGGGACCTCGTGCTGATCGACGTCTCGGAAGCCATGGGCGCGCCGGCGGGCCTTGGCAGCCTCACCCTGGAACAGGAACTCACGCAGACCGCGGACAAGGGCCTGGCCCTGTTCCCCGACAGCACCCAGATGGGGCTATGGCAGGTTCCGGACAGTAACGACGCGAGCAAGCCCTACCTGTCGCTCGTCCCGATAGGGCCGCTCCCAGCTGACTGGGGCGTGATCACCAGGCGCGATCAGCTCCAGGAAGTCGACGCGACGCTGCACCCCGACAGCAACCCGCTGCACCTGTACGACGCGATCCTGGCTGCCTATCAGCAGATGACCGCGTCATACGCGCCGAACTACTCCAACGCGGTTCTCGTCCTCACCGCAGGCGTCGACTCGACCAAGGGCGACATGCCGATCGGCACGCTGGTGAGCAAGCTCAGGGCCCTCGCCAACCCGGCGAAGAAGGTCGAGATCGTCATCCTTCAGTTCGGCAGCCAGGGCAGCACGGCGCCGCTGCAGGCCATCGCGAACGCCACCGGCGGCGGCGTCTACCAGATCACCAGTCCCGCCGCGGTCGGCAAGGTCTTCATCGAGGCGATCTCGCAGCGCATGTGCGACTCAGGCTGCACGATCCCTTAAGCCCGCGGGGCGCACCGGCCCGGAGTCATCCTCGTTCCCTCTGCCCAATTGAAGATTCTTGTGAACCTGATTGGCGGGCAGCGCGTCATCCAATGTGAGGCCCGGCGAGAGCGGGGCGCCGGGCCTCACTCCAATCTCAGCCGGCGTCCAGCATCTGGTGCGCCCTGGCGATCAGAACCGGCACCACGCGGCCGTCGCGGTCGAATCCTTCACCCACGGTCTTGCCCTGCATGAACCGGGCGTTGATCCCCTCGAGGACGACCGCGAGCTTGAAGAACCCGAACGCGATGTAGTAGCCGATCCCGGACACGTCCCGGCCAGTCAGCTCGGCGTACCTGGCCGCGAACTCCGCCCGGCTGCAGAACCCGGGCAGCGCCGTGATCGTCGCACCAACGTTGATGTCCAGCGCGCCGCCGTGATCGGCCGGGTCGGCCCAGTAGGACAGGGTCAGGCCGAGGTCGGCCAGCGGATCGCCGAGCGTCGACATCTCCCAGTCGACCACCGCGGCGATCGCGGCGGGCTCGCCCAGCGTCACCAGCGTGTTGTCCAGCCGGAAATCACCGTGCACGAGCGTGCCGCCGGCCGAGGCCGGCAGTCCCTCGGTCAGCCGCTTGACCAGCTGGTCGTACTCGGGCATCTCCCGGCTCGTGGACAGCTCCCACTGGCGCTGCCAGCGGGCCAGCTGGCGGGCCATGTAACCCTCGGGCCGGCCGAAGCCGGTCAGGCCGGTCTTCTCGATGTCGACCGAGTGAATCGTCGCGAGCATCGTGGCGAGCAGCTCCGACAGCTCCCGCGCCTGCCCGGCGGTGATCAGGGCGCCGTCGGCCTGGGTGCGCAGCACCAGCCCGTCGACGTAGCGCATGAGGTAGAACGGCGCGCCGACCACGTCCGGGTCCTGGCAGATCGCGACCGGCCCCGGCACCGGCACGGCGCTGTCCTGAAGCGCGGTGAGGACCCGGTATTCGCGGCTCATGTCGTGCGCGGTCGGCAGCACGTGCCCGAGAGGCGGCCGCCGGAGCACCAGCTGCCCGCCATCGAGATCGATCCGGTAGGTCAGGTTGGACCGGCCGCCGGCGATCAGCTGCACCCCCCGCAGCTCGCCGAAGTCCAGCCCGGCGCCGGTCATCCACGCATGCAGCCTGCCCGGGTCCTCCACCCCCGGCACGCCGTGAACGCGATGGATGCCGCCCGGAACGCTGATCTCACCAGTCAACCTGCACCTCGTCTTGAGCCCGGCACGCAAAACACCTGCGGCAATGATCCCTTATTGGGGCGCTCTTTGGGAACGACGGGTGCCCCTGGCCAGCCAGGTACCGTAGCTGCATGCATCAAGGCCCCCAGCTATCGCCCACGCCCCGCACCACCCTGCACCGTCTGCGCGAGCGCGGCCGGCTGGACCGGGCGGACCTGGACGCCGTTCTGGCCGCGGGGCTGGTCTGCCATGTCGGCGTGGTCATCGACGGGGCGCCGGTCGTGCTGCCGACCGGGTACGGCCGGATCGGCGACAACCTCTACCTGCACGGCTCGTCCGGGAACCGGTCCCTGCTGGCGGCCGCGGGCCGGACCGTATGCGTCACGATCACACTGCTCGACGGCCTCGTCTGCGCCCGGGCCGTGTTCCACCACTCGATGAACTACCGCAGTGCCGTGATCTTCGGCACAGCGCGGCTGGTCGAGGATCCTCAGGAAAAGCTCGCCGCGCTCGAGGCGGTCACCAACCACCTGGTGCCCGGCCGCTGGGATCACTCGCGCCCGCCCACCCGCAAGGAACTGGCGGCCACGGCCGTGATCGCCCTCCCCCTCGATGAGGCGTCGGTCAAGGTCCGCTCGGGCGGGCCGAAGGATGATCCGGAGGACTACGACTCGGGGATCTGGGCCGGGGTGCTGCCCGCGGCGCTGACGTTCGGCCCGGCGGAGCCTGATCCGGCGCTGACCGGTGATGTCCCGATTCCCGAACATATCGCCGCATTGGCGAGCCGGGAACGCGGCGCTCCCCCGACCGGAACGGCCTGATCGTCCTGTCTGCGCCGCCGCTCGCCTAAGCTGGTCAAATGACCGACCGGCTCGTCTGGATCGACTGCGAGATGACCGGGCTTGATCTCACCAGCGACGCGCTCGTGGAGATCGCCTGCGTTGTCACTGATGGTGAGCTCAACACCCTCGATGACGGCATTGACGTGGTGATCAAGCCCCCGCCCGAAGCCCTGGACCAGATGGCGGACGTGGTCCGCGAGATGCACACCACGTCGGGCCTGCTGGCCGAGCTGGGCGGCGGCGTCACCCTGGCCGAGGCCCAGGAGCTCGTCCTCGCCTATGTGCGCCAGCACGTTCCCGAGTCGCGGAAGGTCCCGCTGTGCGGGAACTCGATCGGCACCGACCGCTCGTTCCTGGCCAGGGACATGCCCGAGCTGGACGCCTTCCTGCACTACCGGATGGTCGACGTGTCCAGCATCAAGGAGCTGGCCAGGCGCTGGTACCCGCGGACGTACTTCGCCAGCCCGGAGAAGCATGGCGGGCACCGCGCGCTCGCCGACATCAGGGAGAGCATCCGGGAGCTGCGCTACTACCGGGAGGCTGTGTTCGTGCCCCAGCCGGGCCCGGACACGGCCAGGGCCAGGGCGATCGCGGCGAAGATCACCGCCGCAGCCGCGGCGGCTCAGGGCCAAACCGGTTCTGGCCGGTAGCGGCTGCCCGGTATGCTCTTGGAGCCACCGGGCGTTAGTGTGTACCGGCAGCATGGTGGGCGTAGCTCAGTTGGTTAGAGCGCCAGGTTGTGGTCCTGGATGTCGTGGGTTCGAATCCCATCGCTCACCCCATGTGAAACCGCAGGTCAGCGCCCCGCTTCGCGAACCTGTCTTGTCAGCAGTTCATAGGACCAGATCAGCGCAAACGACGGCTATGCGGCGATGACCCGCGCCGTCGCTGCCGGCTCTGCCACCGCGACGTTGGCGGTCGGGCTCGCCATGCTGCCGACGACCAGCAAAGCCCACGGCAACAACCCGCCGCGATCGCCGCATGAACCGCCCGGCGGGCCAATCGGCGGTGTGGCTGCGTCGTGACGAGCTGGGTGCGTCGCGGCCGCCGCTGGAAGCGTCCAAGGTGCATGGTCTGGCTGTGTCACCGGGCATGGCTGGCTGGCATTGCGTGCGCCTGTGCGGCAGCGGGGCTAACCGGCTGCAGCTCCGCGCGGCCAGTGGCAGGGCCTGGTCGTCGTGCTGACGGCCGGCTCGCGGACGGGATATCTCACCGGGCTGGATGCGGCTACCGGGAAGGTCCGGTGGACGGGCCAGATCGGCGATGCCAACCCAAGCGATATGGCCGTCATCGCCGATGGCGGGCTGGCCGTGGAGGATGACGGGTTCGAGGTCGTGAACTTGTCCGACGGCCGTGTTCGCTGGAGCGCCCCGGTTGGCGTTGCCGCCATGGCCGTGAGCGGCGGGTCGGTGCTGACCGCCGGGTCCGGGTGGCTGACCAGCTATGACGACAAGACCGGCAAAGTCCGGTGGACCGAGGCACTCAGGCCCATCCGGCTGGCGATCATTGCCGGTGGTCTGGGGCCTACTGGCGCTGCCTATGACCTGGGGCTTGCGGCGGACGCCGGCCTGGTGTACCTGTCCGGCGTGCAGCGGCTGCCTACCGCCAAGGCAAGTTACCCGACCCCGGTCGTACTCGGCATCAGCGCGGTGAACGGCAAGGTCAAGTGGCGATACATTCCCACTCCAGCGGTGACAGTCACAGTGCTCGGCCCGGGGCTGCTGTCTGTTGAGTCGGATGACGACCGCTGGCTGGAAGATCTCAATCCTGTTACCGGCCGGCCACGGTGGCAGCTGGTCGACTACGGCCGCAACCAGATGTTCTTCGCCGGCGGCCGGCTCATTGCCGACACCAGCACGGCCAGCACAGGCCCCAGCGGCGTGCTCACCGCCTTCCGCAGCGCAGACGGCCATCGCGTGTGGCAGGTGAGGCTGCCGACGACGGTGTCATTCCCGCTCGGGGCCGTGCCTGGCGGCCTGCTCGTCTATGCCTCTGCCGTCAACAACGCCTGCTGATAGGCGCACACACCAGCACTCTTAGACCCGTCAAGCTCACTCGGGGGCGGGATGATCACCGTCTCCATCTGAGGAACCTCGGCCACCGAGAAGTGGTCATTCTGCGGGTGCAGCCTTGACGGCGGCCAAAGGGTTTGCTGGACTGAATTAGTCAACCGCCTAATCCAGTTGGCTAAGGGTGCGGGCGTCCCGGAAGGACCGACGATGGCAACCGATCAACAGCTGATCACCCAGACGGTTCAGGACGGCGGAGCGATTCTGACCAGGGAGCTCATGCCGCAGGCCTGCGCCGAGGGCGAGGGCGCCAGGATTGCGGACCGGTGTATGAAGATCGACATTGCGGATGTCTGCGGCGGCATCGCCAGTGCCGTCGTCCGCTCGGCGCCCTACCGGGAGTACCTCCGCCTGATCAAGACCGGCGACGGGCGGAAGACCGCGGACGCGCTATGGCTGCCGTGGTGAGCCAGGTAGCGCAGAAGACGGCGGCGCGCACCGCCGCCGAGGAGGCTCTGCTGGACGCGGCGGAACGGCTGCTGGCCGATGTGGGGTACGCGGGCGTCACGACGCGGCGGCTGGCCGAGGAGGCGGGCATCAACCACGGCCTGGTCCACTATTACTTCGGCTCGAACGAGAACCTGCTGGTGCACGCGCTGGAACGGTTCACCGGCCGGCTGATCGCCCGGCAGCGGGAGCTGTACGAGGACGCCGTGCCGTTCGCCGACAAGTGGCGCACGGCGATGCGCTACCTGGTCAGCGAGGATGTCAGCTACCAGA
>DAIOWC010000173.1:0-13951 GCA_036758685.1 Streptosporangiaceae bacterium
CGTCCTCGCCGGTCACGCTGCGCACGACGTCGGGCCCGGTGACGAAGATGCGGCCATGCTCGGACAGGATCACCACGTCGGTCAGCGCCGGCCCGTAGGCGGCACCACCCGCGGCGGCGCCGAGCACCACCGAGATCTGCGGCACCTTGCCCGACGCCCTGGTCATAGCGGCGAACACGATGCCGACCGCGTGCAGGCTCTCGACGCCCTCGAGCAGCCGGGCGCCGCCCGAGTGCCAGAGCCCGATGATCGGTGCGCCGGTCTCGATGGCCAGGTCATACGCGGCCACGATGATCTCGCACCCGTCGATGCCCATGGCGCCGCCCTGCAGCCGGGGGTCGCTGGCGAACGCGACAACACGGAGGCCGCCGACGGCGCCCGTTCCCGCCAGAACGCCGCTGTCGTCGGCAGGCTGCAGCAGCTCGAGCGAGCCGGGGTCAAACAATGCCTCCAGCCGCGACTGCGGATCGCGGCCGGGCACGGCAGCGCGGGCGGGGGCGGCGGCGCGGGCGCCGGGCGCGGCGGGAGCAGCGGCCACGCCGCCAGTGCGCTGGCCGGCGACGGCCGGCGTTGATTTGCTGAGCTCCGCCGCCGTCCTGTCATCCACGATGCTCACGGTGATCTCCTCAGGGGGGCCAGGAGCGTTCTGCTCGGGGGGAACATTCGGGACGGGCGTCAACGGCTCAGGCTCCGGTGAACGCCAACGCCACGTTCGCGCCGCCGAATCCGAAGGAGTTGTTGATCACGGCCATCGGGCCGTCGCCTCGCCGCGTGAGCTGCTGCGGCTGGGCCGAGATGGAAAGGCCGGCGTCGTCGTCCGGGTCCTCCAGGTTGATCGTGGGCGGCGCGACCCCTTCGCGCAGCGCCATGATCGCCGCTACCGACTCGACCGCGCCCGCGCCGCCGAGCAGGTGGCCCGTCATCGACTTGGTCGCCGAGACCACCACGCCCTCGGACGCCTCGCCGAGCGCGGCCGCGATGGCCTGCGCCTCGACGACATCACCGGCCGGGGTGGAGGTGGCATGCGCGTTAACGTGCACGATCTGCCGCGGGTCGAGTTGCGCGTCGGCCAGGCAGCGGCTGAGTACCAGGCGCAGCCCCTTGCCCTCGGGCTCGGGCTGCGCGATGTGATGCGCGTCGGCCGAGTAGCCCACGCCCGCGGCGACCGCGTAGACGGTCGCGCCGCGCGCCGCGGCGTGCTCCTCGGACTCCAGCACCACCATGCCGGCGCCCTCGCCCAGCACAAAGCCGTCCCGGCCCTTGTCGAACGGCCGGGAGGCGCGCTCCGGCTCGTCGTTGCGCGTGGACAGCGCCCGCATCGCCGCGAACGCGGCGATGTTGAGCTGCATGATGGCGGCCTCGGTGCCGCCGGCCAGGACGACGTCGGCCCGGCCCGACCTGATCATCTCCATCGCGTAGCCGATGGCCTCCGCGCCGGAGGCGCACGCGCTCACGGTCGTGTGCACGCCGGCCCTGGCGCCGAGCTCGATCGAGATCCAGCCGGCCGCGCCGTTCGGCATCAGCATCGGCACGGTGTAGGGCGACAGGCGCTGCCAGCCCTTCTCCTTCAGCAGGTCGTAGGCGGACAGCGTGGAGGCCACGCCGCCGATGCCGCTGGAAACCACCACGCCGAGCCGCTCGGAGTCGACCTCCGGCGAGCCGGCGTGGGCCCACGCCTCGCGGGCCGCGACCATCGCGAACTGCTCGCACCGATCCATGCGGCGGGCCTGCACCCGGTCGATTAGCGTGGCCGGGTCGGCGGCAGCCCAGGCCGCGATCCTGGCCGGCAGCTCTGCCGCCCAGTCGTCGGTCAGCTGCCGCACTCCGCTGCGCCCGGCCTTCATCGCCTCCCAGGTGCTAGGGACGTCGGTCCCCACCGGGGTGATGGCGCCAAGTCCGGTGACGACGACGCGCGTCCGGTCTGTACCCACTGTCCTTCTGCTCCTCGCGTTGGGGGGCCGCGGCGCCGACTCCGTCGGCAGCACCGCGCATTGCTCCTCGCCGGGCGCGGCCGCGGGCCATGAACCCGTCGGCCGCGCGCCCGTCAGGCAGTGCGGTCAGGCGGACACTTCGGCGCGGTGGACGTAGTTGATGACGTCCTGCACCGTCTTCAGGTCCTTGAGCTGGTCGTCGGGGATCTCGACGCCGAACTTGTCCTGCGCCGCCACGGCGATCTCCACCATCGACAGCGAGTCGATGTCGAGGTCGTCGACGAACGTCTTCTCCGGGGTCACGTCCTCGGCGGGAACGCCGGCGACCTCATCGATGATCTCGCCGAGACCGGCAAGGATTTCCTGTTCCGTCATGGCCATTGTTCTTCTGCTCTCTTTCTGCGATATGCCGGTGGTGGCTCGCCCCCATGCGGGGCGGGGGTCAGGGTACCGTGATCACTTGCGCGGCGTAGCACATGCCCGCGCCAAAGCCGATCAGCAGTGCGTGCGATCCGGACGGGATCTCGCCGCGCTCGAGCATCCGGGACAGCGCGAGCGGGATCGAGGCGGATGAGGTGTTGCCCGCGGTCACGATGTCGTTGGCGACGATCGCCTGGGGAGCGCCCAGCTTGCGGGCGATGGCCTCGACGATCCTCAGGTTCGCCTGGTGCGGGATGAACGCGGCCAGCTCGGATGGGTCCACTCCGGCCTTCTCGCAGGCCTTGAGGGCGATCGGCGCGAGCGCGCTGGTCGCCCAGCGGAAGACCGCCTGTCCCTCCTGGATGATGAACGAGTTCCGGTTCTCGATGTAGATCTTGTCGGCCAGGTCGCCGTCGCTGCCCCAGAACACCGGGCCGATGCCCGGCGCGTCCTCATCGGCCGGACCCACGATCGCGGCGCCCGCGCCGTCGGCGAAGATGATGCACGTCGAGCGGTCGGTCCAGTCGATCCACTGCGACAGCTTCTCCGCCCCGATGACGAGCGCGTTGCGGGCGGTGCCGGTGCGCACGGCGTCGGCGGCGTTCGCCAGCGCGTAGCAGAAGCCGGCGCACGCGGCGTTGAGGTCGTAGGCGCCGGGCGCCACGATGCCAAGGCGCTTGGCCACGCCGGCGGCAACGTTCGGGATCTGTACCTCAGGCGTGCACGTGGCGACGATGACCAGGTCAACGTCGGCGGGGGACAGGCCGCTGGCCGCCAGGGCCTTGCCGCCCGCCTGCACCGCCATGTCGCCGACGGTCTCGTCGGGTCCGGCGATGCGGCGGCTGGCAATGCCTACTCGCGACTGGATCCACTCGTCGCTGGTCTCCACGGTTTGTGACAGCTCGTCATTGGTGACCACCCTGGCCGGCTGGTAGCCGCCGAAGGCCAGCACTCGCGCGCCAGCGTGACCTTCAGTGAGTCGCATCGTCTTTGCTGCCTTTCGCCGTTTGCCGAATGGGGCCGGAGTGCCCCGCCTGCGTCTGTTGTTGTTACTGGTCAGCTGCCTGCGGCAGCAGCCGCACCAGGGGCTGGCCCGCGCTCACCGGGTCGCCGTCCTCGACCAGCCACTCGATAACCGTTGCCGGGAACGAGGTTTCCACCAGGTGACTGCCGTCCCGCATCTCGACGTGCCCCAGGTCGGTGTCTTCATTCACGCTCGCTCCGGGCGCGGCATGACCGCCCGGAGCCCTGAAGGTGCCGGCGAGGGGCGCTACCAGCAGGCGCCACTCGGGCGCGTGCGAGTCGGCGTGGCTGTCGGCGTGCTCGGCCAGGATGGCGCGGGCGGCGTCGAGGTCATCGGGGGTCTTGAGTGCGATCGTCTGCACGCCGCGCAGTGCGCGCTTGGCCAGGCCCGTCAGCGTGCCGGCCGGGGGCAGCTCGATGATGGCGGTGACGCCGAGGTCGCTCATCCGCTGCATGCACAGGTCCCAGCGGACCGGCGCGCTGACCTGGTTAATGATGCGGTCGATCCAGTCCTTGCCTGACCGCACCACGGCGCCGTCACGGTTGGACAGCAGCGGGCGGACCGGATCGCTGACGTGCACCGACTGTGCCGCCTCGGCGAGCGCGTCGACCGCGGGACTCATGTGGTGGGTATGGAACGCGCCGGCCACCGACAGCGGGCGAAGCCGCGCCCCGGCGGGCGGGTTCTCGGCGAGCGCGGCCAGCTGCGCCAGCGTGCCCGCGGCCACGATCTGGCCGGCGCCGTTGACGTTGGCGGGCGTCAGGCCGCACGCCTCGAGCGCGGCAAGGACCTCGGCCTCGTCGCCGCCGAGTACGGCCGTCATGCCGGTCTGCTCCGCGGCAGCCGCTCCGGCCATGCCCTGGGCCCTGACCCGCACCAGCCGCATCGCGTCTTCGGGCGTGATGACCCCGGCCAGCACGCCCGCGGCGAGCTCGCCGACGCTGTGCCCGGCAACGGCGACGGACTGCCGGCTCACCGGGTGGGCACCGGTCACGAGATGGTCCTCGGCGGCAGCGATGGCAGCGGCCAGCAGGAGGGGCTGGGCCACGGCGGTATCGCGGATCTCGTCCGCGTCCGCGGTCGTCCCGCACCGAATAAGGTCACACCCCGCCAGCTCCGACCAGGCGCCAAGCCGGTCGGTGAAACCCGGCAATTCGCACCAGGGGGAAAGGAACCCAGGAGTCTGGGCGCCCTGGCCAGGCGCAGCGATGAGGAGCATTGTCTAAGCCTGCACTGTAGAACTCCGCCATACCTATGCCGAAGTAAACGAAGTTTAATCGCGGGGTTATGTAGAGAGTCTACAAGTCATGTTCGCTTGTGAGCGAGGCGACCGAGGACAACCGCGGTCCAGAGAGCGAACCCGCCCCGGCCATCACCTGGGATAATTCCGGTCAGCTCGGTGACGCGCCGGAGACGGTATCGAACAGTGTTCGGGTGAACGAACAGCAGCCTGGCGGTGGCCTCCAGCGAGTTGCCCTGCTCCAGGTAGGTCATCACCGTGTCGAGCAGCGCACTCCCGCCGCGCAGCAGCGGCTCGTACACCTCGGTGATGAGGCTGGCGCGCGCGGTCTCGTCACCGTCGAGCGCGCGCTCGGGGAGCAGGTCGCTGGCCAGCACGGGCCGCGGCGCCTCGGGCCAGCCGTGCGCGGCGCGCAGGCCCGCCAGGGCCGCCCAGGCGGAGTTCACCGCGGCCTGCAGGTCGGTGACCGCGGGTCCGGCGACGACCGGGCCCGGTCCGAACCGGCCGACGAAATGCCGGGCCGCCGCCAGGGGGTCGTCGCTGCCCCCGACGACCAGGACCAGCCGGTGGCCGTGCACTCCCGCCAGCAGGTCAAGGCGGGCTCGCCGGGCGAGGACCCGGAACTCGTCAATGAGGCTCTCCGGCTCGCTCGCCCCGGCGGTGCCGACGATGACGGTCACGGGGGTGAAGGACCAGTTGAGCGCGGACGCCCAGGACTGCAGGCCCTCGTCGACCTCGCCGCGGACCAGCGAGTCGACGACCAGCGCCTCCAGCCGGGCATCCCAGGCGCCGCGGGCCTCGGCCGTCCGCGCGTACACCTGCGCGGTGCCGAACGCGATCTCCCTGGTGTAGCGGAGCACGGCTTCCCTCAGCTCAGCCTCACCGCCGGGCGCCGCCAGCTCATCCACCTGGGACTCGACGACGTCGACGATGACCCTGACCATCTCGACCGCCTGCTGAAGGGTGACCGCCCGAGCCAGCTCGCGGGGAGCGGTTCCGAAGACCTCGCCCGCCACGGCGGGCCTCGTCCGCTCCGGGTGCTTGATCCAGTCCACGAACGCCGCGATGCCGGCCTGGGCGAGCAGGCCCAGCCACGAGCGGTGCTCGGCGGACATGTTGCGGAACCACGGCATCCGCCGTTCCATGGAGGCCGTGGCGGTCGTGCCGAGTGCGCCCATGGCGGCGTCAAGGCGAGCCACGGTCTCGTCGCGAACCCGTGCGTGGGGACTGGACCTCGCGGGCGGGCCGCCGGCCGGGGGAGTTGCGCCGTTCACGCTCGATGTCACGCTCTCAGCGTGCCACTGCGCCGGACGTGCCTGTCCCGGGGCCGGCCCGGTTAGGACCTACGGGGCGCGTTTTGCGGGCGCTGGGCGGAACATGGCCCAGGCGCCGACGAGCAGCGCCAGGCCGACGACCAGGCAAATGGCCGCGCGGACCGCGTGGTGCCCCCTGTGCACGCTGCCGACCAGGACGTGCACCGAGTTCGCCGCGCCGGCCACGTACAGGACGGCGGCGATGATCGCCAGCACGCCCACGACCGCGAGGATGAGCGCCAGCATGCGCTTCGCGGCGGCGTTACCCATGTTCCCAACTGCCACTCTCGATCACCTGCTCCCCAGGCAAAGGCTTCCGGCTGCAGGCTCCCCGTGCCGTCGGCCGACAGAGAGCATCCCCACTCACCGGCTCCCTGAACGCCCCGGCGGCCAAGTGCTCGTTTCGGCCCGGCGGCTAGGTTGGCTCCACGGCTTCGAGCTGGCCGGCGGTGGCCCCGACGATCGCCCGGAGTGCCGCCACGTGGCCCTCGTAGGCCGCGCGCCCGGCCGCGGTCAGCGACAGGCTGGTCCGCACCCGGGCGGCGAACGTCGCCTTGTGCACGGCGACATATCCGGCTTCGTGCAGGACCCGCACGTGCTTGGACAGGACCGAGTCGGCCACGCCGAGCCCGTCCCGCACGGTGGCGAATTCGGCGGAGTCGACGGCCGCCAGCAGCGCGCAGATCTGCAGCCGGTTAGGCGCGTGCACAACCTCGTCGAACTGAGCGGGCGCAGGCATCACGCGGTCCGCAGGTGCGCCCGCAGCGCACGGTCGGTCCAGCGCCCGAACGCGACGGTCGCGACGGCGGCCAGTGCGCCGGCGGCCAGGAACAGACCGCGCACGCCGTGGCCGAGGTCGAGCCAGCACGCGGTGGCCGCGAGCAGGCCGAGTGTCAGGATCTGAGCGGCGAAGATGAGCCGGGTCCGAAGGAACCAGTAGTTCATCTGCAGGCGGACCCGTCGCTGGTTAACCCACGCGAGGGCCCCGCAGGCGATCGTGTACCCCACAACCGACCAGGCGAAGAGCGCCCAGCTGCGGGCCTCGCCCTCGGCGATGAGGCCCCCGGCGAGCAGGCCGAACGCCGGGTGATACCAGCCGGGCGCGATCACGCGGCTGGCCAGCCAGGAGCGGCTGCCGTCAATCAGGGCGATCGCGCCCGTTGCCTCGTCCGGCGAGATCTCGGCGCTCGATCCGTCACTTTCCATAGTGGAAAGTGTAGAGCTGACTTTCCAATGTGGCAAGTCAAGGCGGCCCCGTAGACACCCGACAGCGGGGACGCTGGAATGAAGCGCGTGGAGGCTCACAGTCAGCCGCAGGGCGGCTGGATCACCGTCAGGAACGAGTACCAGTGGATGGGCAACCCGGGCTCAGGGCAGTTCACGATCTACGTCGATGGCAAGAACGCCGGGAAAGTGCCGCTGAATGAGCAGTGGACCGTGCCTGTCAGTCCAGGCGAGCACACGCTGCGTATACGCCTCCGGTACTTCCTCAGCCCCAGGGTCGCAGTGACTGTCCGGCCGCAGCAGACGTACGTTTTCCGGGCCGACATACCAAGGAACAAGCCCGTTATCTACAGAATTATCCGCGCGCTGGCAGATCCGTTCCATTCGCTGCTGCTCGAACAGCGCTCGCAGTGACGAGCCCCCTTGATCAGCAGTCAGGGTTGCAGGCCAGCGCCAGGTCGCCGGTGCCGCTCGCGGCGGCCGGCTTCGCGGGCCCGGCGGGCTCGGTCACGGTCTCGGCCGCCCGCGGGCCGACCAGCGTCCGGGCGAATCCCGGCCGCAGCACGACGACGGCGGCCAGGATCGCGGCGAGCGCCGCCGCCGAGCAGGCCGTAGTCCAGCCGATGCCGATCGCATCGGCGATCGGGCCCTGGGCCAGCGCGCCGATGGGGTAACTCACGCCGAGCGCCACCTGGAAGAAGCTCAGCACCCGGCCGCGGTAGGCCTGCGGCGCGAAGAGCTGCACTGCGGTGGACAGGCCGGACAGCACGCCGAGGTAGGTCATCCCGACCCCGAATAGCGTGATGACCCCCCACCAGCGGGTCGGCGCCAGGGCGTAGAACGTCAGGGCGAGCGGCAGCAGGGCCAGGCTCCAGCCAAGCAGCCGGCCGCGGCCGATGCGGGCCGCCAGCGGCGCCATCAGGAGCGCGCCGACGACGGCGCCGAGGCCCTGGGCGGTGGTCAGTTCCGAGGTCGTGGCCGCGATCGCGCCGGCGCCGCCGTGGCTGAGATGCAGGGCCATGGCCGGGACCAGCGCGATGAACGGCGCGGCCACGAAGGCCACCACGCCAATCGAGATGATCGCCGCCCGGCAGGTCGGCTCGGAGCGGGTCGCGGCCAGGCCGGACCGCAGCGAGGCAAGGACCGAGCCTTGCCGCCCCGGCGGCGGGGACAGGCGAACGAACAGCACCGCGATCACGACGGCGAGGAACGACACCGCGTTCGCGACGAAACTCGCCGCGAAGCCGGACGCGGCCACCGTGGCGCCGGCGAGCGCCGGGCCGACGATACGGCCGGCGTTCCACTGCGCCGAGTTCAGCGAGCTTGCGGCCAGGAACTCCGACCGGGGCACCAGGTCGGGCAGGATTGCCGAGCTGAACGGCTGGAGCAGCGCCGAGACCGCGCCCTGCAGGGTCACCAGGCCGAGCAGGGTCAGCGGGCTGTCGTGCCCGGCGGCAACCAGCGCCGCGAGCGCGGCCGCGATGAGGGCCTCGGCCAGGTTCCCGCCGGCGATGACGGGCTTGCGGCGCACCCGGTCGGCCAGGGCGCCCCCGAGCGGCGAGAGCAGCCCGATCGGCAGGAAGGCCCCGGCCGCGATCAGCACGGCCCAGCTAGCCTGCCCGGTCCTGGCGATGACGAGGGCGCCGACGGCGACCGTCTGCATCCACGAGCCGACGTTCGAGACGAGGCTCGCGAACCAGAGAAGGGTGAAGTTCCGGTGCCGGAACGGGCGCAGTGAAGACGCTGCGGGCAGCCTCATCGGGCGTAGGCAGGGGCAGCGTTGACCACCCGTCCACCCTAGCGACTCGGCGGAGGCCGGGGCCGCCGGGCAAAGTCGCGAGACGGCCAGTACAGCGCATAGAGCGTCCATAGTGGCCGTCTCGCGACTATCGGCGGCCCGGCCTGGGCCGGCGGCCTATGCCGGGGGACCCGCCCGGGCGCGGTCAGGCGCTGATGCCGTCGCGGCCGAGCTCCCGGAGTGCGGCCAGCATCGCGTCGTAGCTGGCCGGGCCGATCTCGGCGCGCCAGGCCGACTCGACCGAGCCGATCGCCGCGGAGGTCGCCGCGACCGCCTTCTCACCCCTGGGCGTGCGCGACACGAGCCGCACGCGGCGGTCGCGCTCATCAATGCGGCTGGCGACGTAGCCCGAGGACTCGAGGGCGTCGACGGACTCGCCCAGGGCCTGCTTGGTCATGCCGGCCAGCGCGGCCAGGTCGGTAATCCGGATGCCGTCCGGAGGGACCATCTGGAGTATCCGCCGGTGACTGCCGCGCAGGTCAGGGAACTCGCCGAGCCCGGCGGCCCCGAGATCCGCGGCCATCCGCCGAGTGACCGCCTCCAGCCACCGGGGCAGGTGATCCGGCAGATGATCAAGGGCAACGGGCTTGCGCGAAGTCATAAGGTCACCTTACTATCTCTTCAGATGGACAGGCTACCTTACTTTTCTGGGGCAGTTGGGGGAGCAATGGATCTACCTGGTGAAGCCGCACTCCCGACGGCGGAGCTGGCCGCGGTGGCGAGCGCGGCCAGCGGGCACGACGTATCGGACCCGGTCGCGTGCGCCGCGCCGGTCGCCTACGACTGGGGATCCCCGGCGACCGCCGGGCTGTGGCGGGTCGACGTCCGGGAAGGCAGCCCGGACGGCCAGGTCGCCTGCAGCTTCTTCGTCAAGCTGCTCCGGGACATCCGCCTCTGGCCGGGGCTTGCCTCCATCCCCGCGGCGCTGCGGGCCGACTTCACCGAGTTCTACCCCTGGCGCTACGAACTCGACATGTACGAATGCGGCATCGGGTCGGTGCTGCCCGACGGCATGCGGACGCCCGTCCTGCACCACGTGAAGTACGCCGATGCCGACCACATCGCGCTGTGGTGGGAGTTCATCATCCAGCGCCGGGGACAGTGGGCCCGGCCGGACTACGAGCGCGCCGCGTACCTGCTCGGGCGCCTGGCCGCCCGCAGGCGGGAGGGCGCGCCGGTCAACGAGAAGCTCCCGGCGAGAGCGCACGACCAGTCCCGGGGCTCGTCCCTGCGGCGATACACCGAGACCCGGGTCCTGCTCGGCCTGCTGCCAGCGCTGCGAGCAGGCGCCGTGTGGGGCCACCCGGTGGTGGCCGAGGCCCTGAGCCGGACCCGCGATCCGGGACTGCCGGCGGCGATGCTGGCGCTCGGCGAACGGCTGCCGAAGCTGATCGACGTGCTGGAAGGCCTGCCGCAGACGCACGCCCACGGCGACGCGAGCCCGCAGAACCTGCTGCTCCCCGCCGACGAGCCCGGCACCATCGCCGCGATCGACTGGGGCTTCGGCGACCTGCTCCCGGCCGGCTTCGACCTGGGCCAGCTACTCGCGGGGCTTGCTCATGCGGGCGAGACCGATCCGGCCGATCTCGCCGGCATCGATGCGGTGATCTTCCCGAGCTACCTCGAGGGCCTGGCGGCCGAGGGCTACGACGTCGCGCCGCCGGACGTCCGGACCGGCTACATCGGCGGCCTGGCCGCCCGCTCGGCGCTGTGCACGCTGCCGCTGGAGATGCTCGGCTCGGCCACGCCGGATCAGGAGGAGACCGTGGCGCTGTTCGCCGGCCGCCTCCGGCTAGCCCGGGTACTGGTCGACATGGCCGCGGAGGTCAGCTAGCGCGGTCAGCTAGCCAGTCACCGAACTGCCGGAACGTCGAGCGCTCCCGCCACTCGCCGAGATCGCGCTCGCGCTCGGCCGCGGGCAGCGCGGCCAGGGGCAGGGAGCAGCCGGCCGGGATCACGACGTTCCACAGCGGCGACCAGGCGTCGGCCAGGTCCGGGCCGGCCGGCTCGCGCGCGACCGTGCACGGCTCCTCGCTGCGGAAGGCGTGCTGCGAGCCTCGCTCGTCCACGTAGACCAGGCACGAGGTGTAGCGGCAGGCCCGGGTCGCGGTCAGGTCGGCCAGCCGGGCGATTCCACTGGCCCCGAGGGCCGCGACCGTGAATTTCACCATCGGCCCCGGGTAGCCGCCGAGCTCGTCGAGGCCGAAGCCGGAGTCCTCGACGATCACTGGCCGGGCCAGGAGCCGGTGTGCCTGCCGCGCCTTGTGCCTGGCCACGGCGCCGATGTCGGCGGACTGGATCTCGTCCAGATCGAGGCGGACCTGCTCGAGCTCCACGGGGAGAGCGGCCAGATGCTCGACGGCAGTGGCGAACTTGAGGTCGTTCCCGGTCGCGAACGCGATCTTCATCAGATCAGGTCGTGCGACTCGCCGTCGATGGTCACCGTGAGCCGCAGGGTGCCGCCAGCCGCCTGGACATAGGTCGTGAGCTCGTGGACGACCGCCGGCCGCAGCCCATCCCGCTCCAGGTCCGCTAGCTGCGACGGGTCGTATCCCGTGCGGTGGGCCAGGTCGGCCAGCGTGAGGTCGCCCCGGTCGCGCAGCCCGCGCAGCGAGACGGCGGAGGCCAAGGCCCCGGCCCGTTCCGACACGGCCTCGCCGCGGCCGGGGAAGAACTTTTCCAGGAACGACTCTGGCGAGGCGAACTCGGGCCCGGAATCGCCGGTGTCTTCCGGCGGCCACCCATCGCGCCTGATCTCGTCGAGCAGCTCGCCCGCCAGCCGCACGGCGTCGTCCCGGTACTCGCTGATCGCATCGGTGCCCTCAAGGACGGCCAGCGCCGCAACGGCTCCCTGGGGCTCGACCGCGAACAGCACCCGCACGTCGGCACCGAGTTCGTCGGCGCGCAGTTCGAGCAGGTCGGCGTGTGCGCCGGGCTCGGGCGGCACGCTGCCCAGCAGCCCGTAGGCCTGCTGCCGGGCCTGCTCGAGCCCGGTCTCGGCCTGGTCGGCCGCGTCCGCGAGATCCCCTGCTTCTGGCTCCAGCCCGGCCGCAACGAACGCCTCGTCGATCCGGCGGCGCGCGTCCGCCGCCGTATACATCGCGTTCGCCGTCTCCTTGCGGGTGCGGAACGAGTCGACCCCGGCGCGCAGGCGCTCGCTCTTGGCGCCCAGGGCCGCCTCGCGCTGCCGGGCGTCCTCCAGCCGGTGCTCGGCATCGGCGATCCGGACGGCATCGGGTTCGGGCGCAGCGCGCGCCGCCTCGAGCTCATCGGCCAGGTGCTGCCGGGTACTCGCCAGGTCGGTGTACTGGCCGCGGACTTCCTGCAGCCGCTCCAGCAGCAGCTGGTAGCTGTAGTCCAGCACCTGCCTGGGGTCGACCGGGCCCGCCTCGTCGGCGCCGGGCCGACCGGCAAACGGCAGGCCGGTCACATCCTCGGCCCGCATGATCGCCACCAGGGACGCGCCGACCTCGATGGCCGCGGTCGACGCCTTGCCGCCGGAACCCACTCCGCTGAGCTCGGCGAGCCACTCGCCGAGCTCAGCGGTCATCCGCAGCCGGTGCCCCATGCGCGCTAGAGCGCGTCGCTGACGGGGAGATCGAGGCGGTACTTCGAGATCGCCTGGCCGACGACCTCGGGCTTGACCTCGCCGAGCTGGGCTAGCTGGGCGAGGACCGCGACGGTGATCGACTCGGCGTCGACGTGGAAGAACCGCCGGGCCGCCGGCCGGGTGTCGGAGAAGCCCCAGCCGTCGGTGCCGAGCGAGGTGAACGGTCCCTCGACCCAGCGCGCGATCTGGTCGGGAACGGCCCTGATCCAGTCGCTGACGGCGACGACCGGGCCCGGGTGACCTTCCAGCGCCCTGGTCACGTAGGGGACGCGGTACTCGGCCTCGGGCTGGAGCATGTTCCATTCCTCGCACTGCAGCGCCTCGCGGCGCAGCTCCGTCCACGAGGTCGCCGACCACGCCTCGGCGGCGACGCCCCAGTCCTGCGCGAGCAGCCGCTGCGCGTCCAGCGCCCAGCGGAGGCCCACGCCGGAGGCGAGGATCTGCGCTCGCGGGGTGTCGCCCGTGGTCGAAGCCGGGCTCGGCGTGGTGAGCTCGGGCGGCCCCGCGTACCAGTACAGGCCGCGCAGGATGCCGCGCTCCAGGGCCGCCGAGCCGCCCTCGAAGTCCTCGGGCGCGGCGGGCTGGATGTAGGGCTCGTTGTAGACGGTGAGGTAGTAGAAGATGTCCTCGCCCTCGGGGTGCTCCGCGCTCGATCCGTACATCCGCCGCAGCGCATCCTTGACGATCACGGCCAGCTCGTAGGCCCAGGCGGCGTCGTAGGCCACGCAGGCCGGGCTCACCGAGGCCAGCAGCGGCGAGTGGCCGTCGTTGTGCTGGAGGCCCTCGCCGGTCAGCGTGGTCCGCCCCGCCGTGGCTCCAAGCAGGAAACCGCGCCCGAGCTGGTCGCCCAGCGCCCACATCTGGTCGCCGGTCCGCTGGAACCCGAACATCGAGTAGAAGATGTAGACGGGGATCATGTGCGTGCCGTGCGTCGCGTACGCGGTGCCCGCGGCGGTCGCGGAGGCCATCGCGCCGGCCTCGCTGATGCCCTCGTGCAGGATCTGGCCGCGCGCCGACTCCTTGTAGGACAGCAGCAGGTTGCGGTCGACCGCCTCGTAGGTCTGGCCGTGCGGGTCGTAGATCTTCGCCGTCGGGAACAGCGAGTCCATGCCGAACGTGCGGGCCTCGTCGGGGATGATCGGGGCGAACCGCGCGCCGATCTCCGGGTCCTTCATGAGGTCCTTGAGCAGGCGCACGAACGCCATCGTGGTCGCGACTGCCTGCTTGCCCGAGCCCCGGCGCAGCTCGTCGTAGACCGCGTCCGCCGGGAGGGCAAGCGGCCGGGCCCTGACCACGCGCTTGGGCAGGTAGCCGCCGAGGGCCGCGCGACGCTCCTTCATGTACTGGATCTCGTCGGACTGCTCGCCGGGGTGGTAGTACGGCGGCAGCTC
>DAIOWC010000174.1:0-13914 GCA_036758685.1 Streptosporangiaceae bacterium
CCCTGAGCGAGGTGCGCGCCCTCGTCCCGCGCGGGGCGGACGACGAGCTCGCGGCCGGCCTGCGCGCCGGCGCGGCCGGCCGGCTGCTCGGCCGCGGGCCTGGGCTGACCCCGGCCGGCGATGATCTGCTGGCCGGCTACCTGGTGGGCGCGCACGCGTTCGGCCTCGAGGCGCGCGGGCTCCGCGATGCCGTCGCCACGCTGGCGCCGAGCGCGACCACGGCGCTGTCCGCCGCACTGCTCTGGCACGCCGGGCGCGGCGAGTGCATTGACGAGGTTGCGGCGTTCGCCGGCGCTCTAGCCGGCCGCGGCGAGCCGCGACGGGCAGTCGAGCGGCTGCTGGCCGTTGGCCACACGTCGGGTGCGGCGCTTGCCCGCGGCCTTCTCGCCGCCGCGGAAGCGAGCGAGCCGGAGGAGCGCGGTGCCGTCTGGACTGAGGATCGAAGCGACGAGGGAAGACGGCACCTAAAAGCGCTGCCGACGGCTGAGCGGGTAAGCACGCCATGAGCGCTGAGCACATCGAGCTGCGGGCCGGCGCTTATGCCGACTCGGTCGCCCTCATGCAGGTCAGTGCGGCGGCGGCGAAGGCCGCCGGGGTCGAGGCCGCGCTGATCGCGATGGCCACCGAGCTGAATCTCGGGCTGCTGGCGGGCATGGGCTTCCTGGCCCCGCCGACGCAGGCCGATCCCAATGACCTGCTGATCGCGGTCCGCGCCAGTGACGCCGGGGCATTAGCGGCGGCGCGCGACCTCGTCGATGCCGCGCTCACGGCCCGCCCGGCGGCGCGGCCAGGGGAGCTTCCAGCGCAGCCACCGCGTACGGTCGCGTCCGCCGTGCGGGCAAGCGGGCCGGGGCTGGCGCTGATCTCGGTACCCGGCCGGTTCGCGTTCGCCGAGGCGATGGACGCCCTGCAGGCCGGCTGCGATGTCATGATCTTCTCCGACAACGTGCCGGTCGGGCAGGAGATCGTCCTCAAGGACCTGGCCGCCGAGCGCGGCCTGCTCGTCATGGGCCCGGACTGCGGCACGGCCGTCGTCGGCGGCGTGGGCCTGGGCTTCTCCCACACGCTGGCGGCCGGGCCGGTCGGCATCGTGGCCGCCTCGGGCACCGGCGCGCAGCAGGTGATGTGCCTGCTCGATCACGCCGGCGTCGGGGTGAGCGCGTGCCTCGGCCTCGGCGGGCGTGACCTGTCGGCCGACGTCGGCGGCCGCTCGGCCCGGACGGCGCTGACCGCGCTGGACGAGGATCCTGGCACGGAGCTCATCCTGATCGTGTCGAAACCGCCGGCACCGGCCGTGGCCGCGCGGCTGCGCGACTACGCCCGCGCGCTCAGCACGCCAGTGCAGTTCGCGCTGGTCGCTCCGGGTGAGCCGGACCTGACCGCGGCCACGGAGACGGCGCTTCGCACTGTCGGAGTCCCTGCACCTGCCTGGCCGCGCTGGCCCGCCGCGGGAAGCGCGACGCAGGCGGAGCAGACGCGCGGCGGCTGGCTGCGCGGCCTGTTCGCGGGCGGCACCCTGTGCGATGAGGCCATGGTCATCGCCAGCGCCGCTCTTGGCCCGGTCTGGTCGAACATCCCGCTGCAGCCGGACTGGCGCATCGACCCGGCAACCACGGCCGACGGGCACTCCATGATCGACTTCGGGGACGACCGGCTCACCGCCGGCCGGGCGCACCCGATGATCGACCAGACGCTGCGGCTCGAGCAGCTCGCCGCGGCAGCCGCCGAGCCGGCCACGGCCGTGATCCTGCTCGATGTCGTGCTCGGGCACGGCGCCCATCCCGATCCGGCCGCCGAGCTCGGGCCGGCGATCAGCGCGGCGCGGGCCCGCAGCGGCGTTCCGGTTGTTGCCGCGCTGATCGGGGCGGCATCGGATCCGCAGGGCCTGGAGCGTCAGGCGCATGCGCTGCAAGGAGCGGGAGCGCACGTGTTCCTGTCGAACGCGCAGGCGGCCAGGTTTGCGTGTGAGCTCATCACATGACCGAGCTGCTGCGGCAGGAGCCGCATGTGATCAGCGCCGGGCTCGGCGTGCTGGCCGACGCTGCCCGGCAGCAGGCGGCACGCGTCACCGAGGTCGACTGGAAGCCGCCGATGCCGGGCACCGAGGACGACCTGGTGACCGTGCTCGGTGATGCCCGCCGGACCGCAGCGAACGCGCTGGCCGTCGAGCGGATGCTCGCGGTACGAGCGCACCTGGTCGACCTGCTGCCGGCGCGGGAGGCGCTCGGGCTCGCCGACGGGGAATTCCTGCACGCCGGGCCGCCGGTCAGCTGGGAGCGCGCGTCGGGCCCGCTGCGCGGCGCGCTCATGGGGGCAGCCGTGTTCGAGGGCCTGGCCGACGATCCGGAGGCCGCTGCGGATCTGGCGGCCCGCGGCGGCTTCACGCTGGCACCGTGCCACTCGCGCGGCGCGGTCGGCCCGATGGCCGGCGTGGTCTCGCCGTCCATGTGGATGTTCGTGCTGGCGGACCCGGTCACAGGGCGGCGATCGTACTGCTCGCTGAACGAGGGACTGGGCAAGGTGCTGCGCTACGGCGCCTACTCGCCGGAGGTGATCAGCCGGCTGCGCTGGATGTCGGCCGTGCTCGGCCCGCTGCTGCAGGACGCGGTCCGCCGCCGCGGGCCGGTCGACGTGACCGCGATCCTGGCCCAGATGGTCCAGATGGGAGACGAGGCGCACAACCGGAACCGCTCCGGCACCCTGATGCTGCTGCGCGATCTCCTGCCATCGGCCGTCGCGGCAGCGTCGTTCCCGGCATCGGAGATTGCACGGGCGGCTACCTTCATCGGCGGCAACGACCACTTCTTCCTGAACCTCGCGATGCCCGCGTGCAAGCTCGCGCTGGACGCGGCCAGGGACATTCCCGGCGCGACGATGGTGGTCGCGATGGCGCGGAACGGCACCGACTTCGGGGTGCAGGTGTCGGGAACGGGAGACCAGTGGTTCACGGCCCCGGCACTGACTCCGGAGGGCCTGTTCCTCGGCAGCTACGGACCGCAGGACGCGAATCCCGATATCGGCGACTCGGCGATCACCGAGACCGCGGGACTGGGCGGCTTCGCGATGGCTGCGGCTCCGGCGATCGCGGCGCTGGTCGGCGGCACCGCGGCCGATGCGCTCGCCGCCACCCGGCGGATGTATGAGATCACGCTGGCTGAGCATCCGCTCTTCGGTGTGCCGGCGCTGGAGTTCCGCGGCACCCCGGCCGGGATCGACGTCACGCTGGTGGCGCGCACGAGCATCCTGCCGCAGATCAACACCGGCATGGCCGGCCGCGTCGCGGGAACCGGGCAGGTCGGCGCGGGCCTGGTAACCCCGCCCGCGCAGATCTTCCCCGCGGCGCTGCGGGCCCTTGCGCGGGCGGCCCGGGCATGACCCCCAGAACCCGGCGGACCAGCCGGTGACAGGTAATGTCGCCCACGGGACCGAGCCGGATCTGATCTCGGGGGGGATGGCTGGTGTCTGATATCCGAGGGGATGAGCGATGAGCCCGGTTACGCGCGGATTTCACGGCCGGCGGCGCGAGGCGGCGGGCGAGCGAGGCCGGGTGCCGCCCGGCCAGTTCGTGACCCAGGACTTCCCGGTGCTGTCGGCCGGGCCGACGCCGCACACGCCGCTGGATCAGTGGACGTTCTCGATCCGGCAGGGCGGCGACACGACCATGTCGTGGACCTGGCAGGAGATGCGCGAGCTGCCGGCTGAGGACGTGACCGTCGACATCCACTGCGTCACCCGCTGGTCCAAGCTCGACACCCGCTGGCAGGCCGTCTCGATCGATACGCTGCTTACGCAAGTCGAGCACCAGGCCCGGTACGTGCTGGCGTTCTCCGACGGCGGGTACACCACGAACCTGCCGCTGGCCGACGTGACCGGCGGGCAGGCGTGGCTGGCGTTCGGCTTCGACGGCCAGCCGCTCGCACCGGAGCACGGCGGCCCCGCGCGGCTGCTCGTTCCGCACCTGTATTTCTGGAAGAGCGCGAAGTGGGTGCGCGGCCTGGAGCTCCTCCAGGAGGACGAAGCGGGCTTCTGGGAGACCTACGGCTACAACATGTACGGAGACCCATGGCGGGAACAGCGGTACGCGGGCGACTGACCTGGGAGACCGCGACCGCGTCGGCGGTGCGCGACGAGACGCCGACGGTGCGGACGATCGAGTTCGAGCTGCCGGGCTGGGGCGGCCACCGGGCCGGCCAGCACCTGGACGTGCGGCTGACCGCGGAGGACGGGTACACCGCCGAGCGCGAGTACTCGATCGCGTCGGCGCCGGGCGAGCCGGTCGCGATCACCGTTGAGCGGCTGAAGGACGGCGAGGTGTCGCCGTACCTCACCGAGGAACTGCGGGCCGGGGACGAGATCGAGATCCGCGGCCCGGCTGGCGGCTACTTCGTGTGGGACGGGCAGGACCCAAGGCCGCTGCTGCTGGTGGCCGGCGGGTCGGGAATCGTGCCGTTCCGGTCGATACTGCGTTACCGCGAGCAGACCGGGAGCGAGATACCAGTCCGGCTGCTGTACTCAGCCCGCTCGCTGGAGGACGTCATCTACCGAGCCGAGCTTGATCAGCTCAGCGGCGGGGGAGTCGAGGTGGTGTACACGCTGACCAGACAGCAGCCGCCAGGCTGGACCGGGCGCTCCGGGCGGGTGAACGCCGGAATGCTCATGGAGGTGGCCTGGGCCGCCGGCCAGCAGCCGGTCGCCTACGTGTGCGGGCCGACAGCGTTCGTCGAGGCGGTGGCGGGCGGACTGGTTGGTCTCGGCTATCCGGCGCAGCAGGTGAAGACCGAGCGCTTCGGCGGAACGGGAGAGAGCTGATGGAGCCGCTCGACGGCAACGCGATCGCCGGCCTGCTGCGTGAGGTATTCGGCGCCGAGATGACCACGGCCGTCGGCACGTGCGCGGCCTGCGGCACGACCGGACAGGTAGCCGAGACGGTCGTCTACATCCAGGCGCCGGGCACTGTGATGCGCTGCCGGCACTGCGCCAACGTGCTCATGGTCGTGGTCACGCGCCGCGAGGTGAACTGCGTCGACCTGCCCGGCCTGGTCAGGCTGACGCCGGCCGGATGAGGTACTTCGACCCGGTGGCGTGGCGGGCGTAGTCCGCGATCGCGTCGAGGCTGAGCGCTCCGGCGAGCGAGACTTCCCTGGTGTAGGTACTCGCGAACGTCGTCGTCAGCTCGGCCGCCACCCGGTCCCGCAGGCGAATCATGCCCTCCAGGCCTATCCGCTGCAGGAACGGCGTGAGCAGCCAGCCGCCGATGCCCCAGGCCATGCCGTAGTTGCGGGTCAGCTCGGTCGGGCCGCGGTCCAGTCCGCCGTAAATGTAGAGCTGCTTGTGGACCGCCGACCCGTACCGGCTGTAGGTCCCGCTCGCAGCGCTTGCCGCCGCCTCCATGCAGGTCAGGATCTGGCTGCCCACCTTGCCGCCGCCGATGGCATCGAACGCGAGCGTCGCCGAGGAGGCTTCCAGCGCGGTGGTCAGGTCGTCCATGAACGTCGGCGCGGATGAGTTGCAGACGTAGGTCGCGCCCGCGGCCCGCAGCAGATCCTCCTGCTCCTGCTTGCGGACGATATTGACGAGCGGAACGTCGTCCTCGAGGCAGAGGCGGTTCAGCATCTGACCCAGGTTCGAGGCAGCGGCCGTGTGCACCAGGCCCGTGTGGCCCTCCAGGCGCAAGGTCTCGATCATGCCCAGGGCCGTCATCGGGTTCACGAACGACGAGGCGCCCTGGGCTGCGGTCGCCCCATCCGGCAGTTCCAGGCAGAACATGGTGTCGACGCAGCGGTACTGCGAGTACATCGATCCGCCGGCCGCCGCGACGAGCTTGCCGAGCAGGCGCTGCGCTGCCTCGGACGACCCGGCGGCCACGACCGTGCCGGCGCCCTCGTTGCCCACCGCCAGCGACTGGTCTACCCGTGCCCGCAGGGCCCGCGCGGCCGCGGCCGGCAGCGGCGCGGTGACAACCGGCCGGTCCTCGGTGCCGCTCGCGACCGCCGCGGTGACGTCAGCGCCGGCCAGCAGCAGCCCGAGGTCAGACGGATTGATCGGCGCGGCCTCGACCTGGATGATCACCTCGCCCGGGCCCGGCGCCGGCACTGGAGCGCTCTCCAGGGACAGCCGCACGGTCGCGTCCTCGGTAACTAGTGATCGCAGCTGCAATGCGGTGTCTGGTAGCCCTGCCGGCATGGAGCGCCCCTTACTCTGGTCCTCTCGGGTGATGCTAACGGGAGGAGCCAGATCTTGGACGAGTTCACCAGGCCGCAGGTGACGCCGGCGGACCACATCCGCGGCCCGGTCGATGCCCCGGTGACGGTCCTGGAGTACGGCGACTACGAGTGCCCGTACTGCCGGGGCGCGTTCCGCGACGTGCACCGCATGCTCGACCGGTACCCGACGCAGGTCCGGTTTATCTTCAGGAACTTCCCGATCACGCAGGTCCATCCGCACGCCGAGCAGGCCGCGGAGGCGGCCGAGGCCGCGGCGGAGCAGGGCAAGTTCTGGGAGATGTACGAGCTGCTGCTCCAGCCGTACGCGCATCTCGACACCGATTCACTGGCGATGTACGCCGAGATGATCGGCCTGGACATGGCCAGGTTCCGGCGCGAGCTGACCGACCACGCCCACGCGGCGCGCATCCAGAACGACATGGAGGAAGGCGTGCGGAACGGGGTGAACCAGACGCCGAAGTTCTACGTCAACGGCGAGCGCATCGACGGCAAGGTGCCGCTGGAGAACCTGGAGGACTCCGTTCAGCGGGCGGTCGCGGCCGCATCTGGCCGCTAGGCGTTGTGGCTGGCCGGGCCGAGGGACCGCAGCAGCGCCGGCAGGCCGGCGATGGAATCGAGCACGTGATCCGGTGAGCCGGCCGCTGCGGCGTGCCCGCGGGCGCTGTACTTCCCGGTCCTGACCAGGACGCCCGTCAGGCCGCACTGCTGCGCAGCCAGCACGTCGTTGTCGATGTCGTCGCCGACCATGAGGGCGTCGGCAGCTTCGGCCCTCAGGTGGGCCAGCGCCGTGGCGAAGAACGCCCCGGCGGGCTTGCCGACCACCTCCGCCGTGGTGCCGGCCGCTTGCTCCAGGCCGGCGACGAACGCTCCGCTGTCCAGCTGCAGTCCCGTCGCCGTGCGCCAGTACAGGCCCCGACTCATCGCGACGAGCCGCGCGCCGGCCTCGAGGTGCCGGAAGGCCCGGTTGAGTGCCTCGTAGCTGAATTCCGGGCCCGCGCCGCCGATCAGCACGACGTCGACCTCGCGGTCATCCGGCCCGGCAATGGTGATCCCGGCCAGGTCGGGGCTGATGTCGCCGGCGTTGAGCAGCAGGCACCGCGCGCCCGGGTAGTGCTGGCGAAGGTAGCCGGCGGCGATCACGGGCGCGGTCAGGATGTCGTCCGCGGTCACCGGGAATCCGCCGGCCTGCAGGGCCGCGGCGATCGACGCGCGCGAGCGCGACGTCGTGTTCGTGACCAGGGCCAGCGGCATCCGGATCTCGCGCAGCCACTCCAGCACGGCCACCGCGCCGGGGATCGGCTCCCACGACACGGTGAGCACGCCGTCGATGTCGACCAGCACCGCGCGCACGGGACGCATGCGGCGACAGTAGCCGCCGCGGGTCCTGAACTCGCTCTGGGGGGCAGCCCCCAGCTCAAGATGGGCGGCAGCATGCTGCCGCCCGCACTGCTCCCGGCCATAGCGTTTTGCTCGAAGTCATCGCAGTTCATCCTCATCGCTGGCTGGGGCCGCGTTACGACCCCCTAGCCTGCGGCGGCAAGGTAGCGGTCGACCAGGGCGTCGGTGTAGTCCGGCGGCACCGGCTGGCCGGTGATCAGCACGCGGTAGTAGACCGGCCCGGCGAGCTGGTCGATGGCCAGCTCGATGTCCGCGCGGGCGTCGAGCTCGCCGCGGCTCGCGGCGCGGCGGAACGGGAGCCGGTCGAGCTCGCGCTGGCCGGAAATGAACTCCGACTCGAACCGGGCTGCGACTGCCGGATCGTGCTGAGCCTGGCCGGCCAGAGCGCGAAGCACGGCACCCGCGTCGGTCCCGGTCAGGAACGTCGCCAGCTCTCGCAGCCGCGCACGAAGGTCGGCGCCCAGGCTGCCGGTATCGGGCTCGGTGAAGAACTCGGCCGCGTCCTGCGTCAGAGCGTCAAACAGGATGTCGGTCTTGGAGTCCCACCATCGGTAGATCGTCTGCTTCGCCACGCCGGCCTTGGCCGCGATGCCCTCGATGGTCACGCCGGCGAAGCCGCGCTCGACCAGCAGGTCGTCGGCCGCCTCCAGGACCGCGGTCCTCGCGGGCTCGCTGCGGCCGTGCCGATTGCCGTGGTGACGCGGTCCGGTGGCGGGGTGCGCCGTCATGAACGGCAGAATAGCGGATTCTTGACTAGACGCAACGTCCCGTCTAATGTATCCGCCATGCCCAACTCGCTGACCGCGCCCGCTGCCCAGACCGTTCTCAGCCGGCTGTTCGCCGCCGCCGAAGCGCAGGAATCGGGGGACCTCCCGCTGCCGCCGCCGCCAGCCGGCATGCGGTCCTGGCACGACGCGCCGGCCGCCGATCGCGCGGAGGCCTTCCAGGAGATCTACATCCCGATCTCGGCTGACGCCGGGAAGCTGCTCTACGCCCTGGTGCGGGCGATCCGGCCGCAGACCGTGGTGGAGTTCGGCACCTCGTTCGGGATATCGACGATCTTCCTGGCCGCCGCCGTCGCTGACAACGGCACCGGCCGCGTTATCACCACCGAGCTCAGCAGCAAGAAGGCCGCCGCCGCCCGGGCCAACCTGGACCAGGCCGGCGTGGCCGGCCCGGCAGCCGTCTATGAGGGTGACGCGCTGCAGACGCTGGCCAGCGTCACCGGGCCGGTCGGGCTCGTGCTGCTTGACGGCTGGAAGGACCTCTGCCTGCCGGTGCTGCGCCTGCTCGAGCCCGCGCTTGCGCCCGGCGCGCTCGTCGCGGCCGACGACATCACCCATCCGGGCATGGCCGGATACCTCGAGTTCATCAGGGATCCGGCGAACGGCTACGTCAGCGTCGCGTTCCCGGTCGAGGACGGGATGGAGATCAGCTCCCGGACCGGCCGCTGACGTGCCTGGCAATCCTCCGGACTTGTCGCGGTAACGCCCGGCTGAGACGCTCATAGCGGCATCGTTCGGGTAACGGAGGATCATCGTGAGCGAGCAGCACAGCGAAGAGCCGGTCGCCGACGAGGGCACACCAGCGGGAGCCAGCCGGCGCGGGCTGCTGCAGGCGGCCATGGCCGGCGCGGTGCTCGGTACCGGCGGCTGGCGATCAGGCAACGGCGGCAGCCGGTTCCTGCGGCGGGCGGCCCGCCGCCGGCAGCCAGGCTCACTGCCCTACCCCCATCTCAAGGCGGGAACGGACACGATCCCGCAGATCAAGCACATCGTCGTGCTGATGATGGAGAACCACTCCTACGACAACCACCTCGGCATGCTCGGCCGCGCCGGCACCGACGGCTTCAGCCTCGGCGCGAACGGCAAGCCCACCGCGCAGAATCCGTACGCGGACGGCAAGATCCAGCACGCGTTCCGGATGCCGACAACCTGTCAGCTGCACGGCGCGCCGAGCCAGACCTGGACGAACGCGCACGTCCAGCTCGCGGGGGGCAAGCTCGACGGGTTCGTGAAGTCGGGCAGCGGGCCGGTGGCGATGGGCTACTGGGAGAAGGCCGACCTGCCCTTCTACTACTCGATGGCGTCAACCTTCCCGATCGCGGACCGGTACTTCTGCTCGGTGCTCGGCCAGACGTTCCCGAACCGCCGCTACCTGCTCGCCGCCACGTCGCTGGGCATGATCAACGACACTGTGCCCGACCCGTTCCAGTACCCGGCGGGAGGCACCATCTTCGACCGGCTGCACGACGCCAACGTCTCGGCAGCGGACTACTACTCCCTGCTGGACTCGTTCCTGCCCGCCGCGACCATGGGCCTGTACCCGGAGCTGCTGCTGAAGTACCCCGGCCACCTGCATCTCATCGACGACTTCTACGACGACGCGAAGAAGGGAACGCTGCCCGGCTTCTGCCTCGTCGAGCCGGACTACGGGAAGACCTCCGAGGAGGAGCCGCAGAACATCGCGCAGGGCGAGCAGTTCGCGGCGAAGGTCATCGACGCGGTCATGACCGGGCCGGGCTGGAAAGACACCGTGCTGATCTGGACCTTCGACGAGTACGGCGGATACTACGACCACGTCGTGCCGCCGGCGGCGATCGCACCCGACAAGATCGGGCCGCACACCAACGGCGGGCCGGCTTACACCGGCTTCAAGCAGTACGGGTTCCGAGTACCCTGCGCGGTCATCTCACCCTGGGCGCGGCCTGACTACGTGTCGCACCACGTCTTCGATCACACCAGCATCCTGGCGCTGGTCGAGGCCAAGTGGAACCTGCCCGCGCTGACCCTCCGCGACGCGAACGCCAACAACATGCTCGACATGCTCGATCTCAGCAAGCCCGCGTTCGCGAAGCCGCCGAAGCTCGCACGGCCGCTGCTGGACACCGACCCCCATGCGCTCGCGTGCAATACCAGCGGCCCTGGCACTATCCCGCCGAAGGGCTCGGTGACCTGACCGGCCGGCGCAGGCTCAGCCGCGCAGGCCGAACGCGTACACCTTGCCGATATCGGAGGTCGCGTAGACAACCCCGTCGCTGACCGCCGGCGAGGCGTACACGCCAAGGCCGGTCCGGTAGTCCCAGAGCTTCTTGCCGGTGGCCGCGTTCAGCGCGTACAGATAGCCGTCCTGCGATCCGATGTAGACGACGCCGCCCGCGACCGCCGGCGAGGACTGCACCGCGGCGAACGTGGTGTAGCGCCACAGCTTCCTGCCGGTCGACGCCTTCAGCGCGTACACCGAGCTGTCCTCCGAGCCGATGTAGACGACGCCGTTCGCCACGGCCGGCGAGGAGGAGATATGGTCGCCGGTCGCATACGACCAGAGCTGCCTGCCGGTCTTCGCGTTGAGGGCGTAGACCCAGTAGCTCGCGCCCTCGTAGACCACGCCGCCGACGACGGCCGGCGATGAGAACGTGCCGCCCTTCGTGCGGAAGCTCCACTTCAGCCTGCCGGTGGCCGCGCTCACGGCGTAGATCCGGTCGCGCGCCCCGCCCAGATACACCAGGCCGTTCGCCACGGCGGGCGAGGACACCAGGGCGCCGCCGGCGTCAAAGCTCCACAGCTTGCGCCCGGTCGACGCCTTCAGCGCGTACAGGTCGCCGCCCTGCCCGTCGATATAGACCACGCCGCCGACGACGGCCGGTGACGCGGTCACGCCCGCGCCCGTGTTGAACGTCCACACGACCTTCCCGGTACTGGCGCGCAGCGCGAGCACACCGGGATGATTGGCCTGCGATCCGACGTAGACGATGCCGTTCGCGACCGCGGGGGACGAGGTCACGCCCTTCTTCGAGATGAAGTGAGACCAGATCTTCTTCCCGGTCCGGGCGTTGAGCGCGAACAGGTCGCCCTGGCCGTTCGGCGAGCCGACGTAGACCACGTTGCCCTGAACCGCCGGCGAGGATGAGTTGAAGGTCAGCGTGCGGAAGCTCCAGAGGAGCCTGAGCCTGTGCGCGGTGCTGGCGGTCAGGCCGTTGGCGGCCGGATTCGCGGCCGCGTGGTCAGCCGCGAACCGGAACTGCGCCCAGTTGTAGAAGACCCCGGCCGGACTCGCCTGCGCGGCCGCGGGCACCACTCCCAGCGCTAGCCCTAACCCGGCGCACCAGGACAGTGGTCTCAGGAACCGACGCGCGATGACCATGGCATCCTCCCCAGGCGCTGCGAAGCCGAATATACGGCGCTACCCGCACTTATGTCATTAGCGGCCACCGCGGGCTGCGGGCGTAGGCTCGTTTCATGCGCCCGTACTACTGAGACTGACAGGCACGAGCTCCTCCGGCTCGCCGCTCGTTCCCGCCCTCAAAGAACTGAGCAGAATCACGGAGGACTCATTCGTCATGCTTTCCCACCAGCAAATCCTGCATTTCGCCGCCTTCGGCTACGTCACGCTGCGCGGCCTGCTCACGGCCGAGGAAACGGCCACGCTGCGCGACGAAGTCAGCGGCGCGCTGGCCGACGCCTTTGGCCCGCGCGGCAGGCCGCCTGATGACCTCGGCGGCATCAGCGGCGACTACCTGCCGCTCGCTGCCACGAGGGCGCCGCTGAGCCTCGCGCTCATCGCTGACGACCGGCGGACGTTCCTGTCGTCGGCCGAGCTGCTCGGCAGCCCGACGGTGCCGTTGGTCGGCATCGCGACGCGGTTCACTGGCGATTCGGGCTGGCACACCCGCCAGGGGCAGTCCGTCGCCGGAGTGACCTTCTGGGCCGATCTCGAGCCGCGCACGGCAGCGACGGGCGCGCTTCGCCTGGTTCCCGGCTCCCACCTGGCCGACTTCCACCGCCAGCTCTGCGGGTACCAGGCCGCCGAGCCCGCCGCGTCCGGGTTCGAGGACTGGGAGCTCCCGCACGTGGTGATCGACACCGAGCCCGGCGACGTCGTCGCGTTCCACGCTCACCTCATGAACTGCGCGCGCGGCGGCGCCCCCCGGCTGACCTGGACGATCGACTACCTGCCCTGGCCGGGCCTCGGAAGTGCCGAGCGCATGGCGGCGGTCCGTGACATGGCCCTGGACGGCGTCGAGTTCGACCATGAGGACTACGACCGGGACCGCTGGCCCGTCTGGCGGGACTGGGTGGCCGGCGCCGGCCATATCCCGTCCCGCCTAATCGCGGTCGAGCGGCTCCGGCTGCTCGGCGTCCTGATTTAGCGGACACGGTAAGCCCGGCCAGGCGCCGCTTGACGCCTGGCCGGGCGGCCGGGGCACAATCGCATGCCTGGGCAAAAGCCGCGAGCAGAGGAGTCCGGATGGCCAAGAACGAGCGCGCGAAGATCGTCATGACCCCGGACGAGGTCGCGGGCTTCCTCGAGCGCAGCCGGACCGCCACCGTCGCGTCGATCGGGCCCGACGGCATGCCGCACCTGGTCGCCATGTGGTACGGGATCATCGGCGATGCCGTCTACCTGGAGACCAAGGCCAAGTCCCAGAAGGCGGTGAACCTGCGCCGCGATCCGCGGATGGTGTTCATGGTCGAGGCCGGCACGAGCTACGACACCCTGCGCGGCGTATCCCTCGAAGGCGAGGCCGCAATCATCGAGCAAGCTGACGGCGACGAGTACTGGGCCGCGGCCAGGAGCGTCTACGAGCGCTACACCGGCCCGTACAGCGACGATGCCCGCCCGATCCTCGACTTCATGATGAACAAGCGGATCGTCGTCAAGCTCGTTCCCGGCCGGATCCGGTCCTGGGACCACCGCAAGCTGGGAATGGCGCCGATCGGCACGACTGGCTCCACCGCGGCCAGCATCGGCTCGGAGTAACTGCTCAGTAGTAGTAAGGGAACCTCGCCCAGTCCGGCTCGCGCTTCTCCAGGAACGCGTCCCGGCCCTCGGCGGCCTCGTCGGTCATGTAGGCCAGCCGGGTGGACTCGGCCGCGAAGAGCTGCTGGCCCACGATCCCGTCATCGACGAGGTTGAACGCGTACTTCAGCATGCGCTGCGACGTCGGGCTCTTGGCGTTGACCTGCTCCGCCCACTCCAGCGCGACCGTCTCCAGGTCCGCGTGCGGCACAACCGCGTTGACCATTCCCATCCGGTGCGCAGCCTCGGCATCGTAGGTCGAGCCCAGGAAGAAGATCTCGCGGGCAAACTTCTGGCCGACCTGACGGGCCAGGTACGCCGAGCCGAATCCGCCGTCGAAGCTCGCCACGTCGGCGTCCGTCTGCTTGAAGCGCCCGTGCTCGCGGCTGGCGAGGGTCAGGTCGCACACAACGTGGAGGCTGTGCCCGCCGCCGGCTGCCCAGCCGGGCACCACGCAGATGACGACCTTGGGCATGAACCGGATCAGCCGGTG
>DAIOWC010000175.1:0-13899 GCA_036758685.1 Streptosporangiaceae bacterium
GCTCCGCCAGGCGCGCCACGGCGTCGGCCAGCCGGCGGACCGCGATGTCGCCCTGATCCATGACGTGCGGCAGTATATGGCGACTATGAGCGCGAGTATCCCGCCCGACGGGCCAGTACGCATTGGCGATGTCCAGCTGCCCGCCGGGCGGCAGCTGGAGGGCTTCGAGCCCGGCCCGCTGCTGTGGGCGACCTCGGTGCCCGTCCCCGACGCCCCCCGGACGTGGCTGCGGCTGCACGAGATGCACAGCGAGACCGGTCTCGCGCCGATTCTGCTGGCGTTCCTCGATCGTGGCGCGAGCGAGGGCCGCCCGTGGGATGAGCATGAGTTCGAGGTCGACGGCAGCGTGCTCGATGTCGACAGGCTGGATCCGGCCAGGGTGCTGGCCGACAGCTGGGCCGCGTCGCTGGATCCTGAGGATGACTCACCCGAGCAGCGGAGCCAGTTTGCCCCCTACACGGCGCACTTCCCCGGGCTCGCGCTCGGCGGCGGAGCCGAGCTCACCGCCGGCGAGCTCGACCGCGCGCTCGGCCTGCTGCCGGCGGCGGCCAGGATCGGCCTCGTGCCAGTCGGACGCCCTGCCGACGTGCTGGTCCAGATCGGCTTCATCGGCGCGGCCAACAGCTACGGCGACGCGACACCGCTGTCGGCAGTCCTGCGCTCGTGGGAAGACCGGTTCGGGGCCACGCTGATCGAGGTCGGGTTCGCCGAGTACCGGCTGCTCGTGCGGCGGCCGCCGCGCACGCAGGCGGCGGCTGAGGCCGCGGCCGCCGAGATTTGGGCCATGTGCGACGAGTTCTGGCCGACACCGCACGGGGTCGCGCGGACCACGGTCAGCGAGATCGCGGAGTACATCCTCGACGCCCCGCTCTGGACCCTGTGGCTCGACTAGGGCATCAAACGTCTAGGGCTCGGCCACGTCCGCGATGGCGGTCGCGGGTCCAGGACCGGTCGCAGTCGCCCCGGCGGGTGCCGGGTGCGGCACGATGTTCAGCTCGTCGGTGCGGCCCACGGGCACGGGCCTGCCCACGATCCGGTAGACCTCGGCGCCGTCAACGGTCTCGTTCTCGATCAGGAGGCTGACGAGCTGATCCAGCTCGGCGCGGTGCGAGCGGATCAGCGCAACGGCCGACTGCTCGGCCTCGCGCAGCAGCCGGGCGACCTCGGAGTCGATCGTGGCCTGGGTGGACTCGGCGAACGGCCGGCTGGACAGGCCAGGACCGCCGCCGCCGAGGAACACCGATCCGCCTTCGGGATAGCCGACCGGCCCGACCGCGGGGGACAGGCCGAACTCCCTGACCATCTTCGTCGCCAGGTCCGTCGCGGACGCAAGGTCATTCGCGGCTCCGGTCGAGCCCTGGTTCAGCTCGACCAGTTCGGCGGCGCGGCCGCCGAGCCGCACGGCCAGCGATTCGGTCAGGTAGTCCTCGCCGTAGAGGTGGCGCTCGACCAGCGGCAGCTGCTGGGTAACGCCGAGCGCCTGCCCGGCCGGCAGGATCGTCACCTTGGCCACCGGGTCGGCGTGATCGGACAGCGCGGCGACCAGCGCATGGCCGGACTCGTGGATCGCGACCGCCTGCTTCTCTTCCGGCAGCAGGACATTGGAGCCTTCCCGGCGGCCGAGCAGGATCCGGTCGCGGGCATCGTCGAAGTCGGTAGCCGACAGCACCGTACGGCCGGCCCGCACCGCGAAGATGGCGGCTTCGTTGGCCAGGTTGGCCAGGTCGGCGCCGGAGAAGCCGGGTGTGCCGCGGGCGACCACCGTGAGGTTGACGTCCGGGCCGAGCTGCTTGTCCCGGCAGTGCACGGCCAGGATGGCGGCGCGCTCGGACAGCGTCGGCAGCGGGATCACGATCTGCCGGTCGAACCGGCCCGGCCGCAGCAGCGCCGGATCGAGGACCTCGGGCCGGTTGGTGGCACCGAGCACGACGATCCCCTCAGAGATGTCGAACCCGTCCATCTCCGACAGCAGCTGGTTGAGCGTCTGCTCGCGCTCGTCGTTCGCGACAACGGAGCCGGATCCGGCCCGGCGCTGCCCGATCGCGTCGATCTCGTCCACGAAGATGATGGCCGGAGCGGCCTTGCGGGCCTCGGCAAACAGGTCGCGGACCCGCGCGGCCCCCACGCCGACGAACATCTCCACGAAGCTCGATCCTGCGACCGAGAAGAACGGCACCCCGGCCTCGCCGGCGACGGCCCGCGCCAGCAGCGTCTTGCCGGTACCCGGCGGGCCCACCATCAGCACGCCTCGCGGCGCCATCGCGCCCGCCTTCCGGTAACGGTCAGGGTTGCGCAGGAAGTCGACGACCTCGGTGATCTCCGCCTTGACCCCGTCATACCCCGCCACATCGGAGAACTTGGTGCTCGGCTTCTCGGCGTCGAACACCTTGGCCCGAGACCGGCCGACCCCCATGACGCCCTGCAGCGAGCTCCCGGCGCTCCGCGCCATCCGCCGGAAGACAAAGAACACCACTGCTATCGGCAGGACGAAGAAGAACAGAATGCCCAGCACCAGACCTGCGATCGAACTGGACGGCGCGGAGTAGGAGGTACTCACCCCCGCGCTCTGCAGGCTCGTGGCCAGCGGCGAGCCCGGCGCGATGTACGGCGTGACCGAGGTGTAGCTCTTGCCGTTGGTCAGGGTCCCCGAGATCGTGACGTTCGCATCGGCCGCGCCGGCGCTCGGGATCGTCACCGTCTTGATCTTGTGAGCGGCAACGTCGTTGCGGAATTGCGTATAGCTGAGGCTCTGCGTCGAGGACGTGGGCAGGAAGGCGGTCACGATCCAGAGCAGCGTGACCAGCAGAGCCACAGCCCACAGCCAGTGCCGCCAGGGCGGGGGCGGCGGCGGCGCCGTCTTGACGGATCGGTCACCAGGCGGCGGCGCAAGCGGCGTTTTGCTCATGAACCATTGTTACGCGTCGGGCAGAGTAGTCAGAATTCAATGTCCTAGTCTGCCCGCGCGACTGGATATACGGGGACAAGGGGCACCCGTCGTTCCGCGCCTAAGGCCGTACATAAGCCCTGCTCGCCACCAGATCTGGCCAGATGGACGCTTGGCCGGGCTATGATCCCGTTAGTTGCGGCCCGAGCAGCAGGCAGCTGTGGGGTCCCATTCCAGGTAGGGGGAGCATTTTCGATGGGCCTTCTCAACGAGGCGCGTCGCGAGTTCATCGCCGCGCCGGACAGCGCCAAGGGCCAGATCGTCTACAAGTGGCCAGACCACAACATCCGCAAGTTCACCCGGGCGATCGTCGAGCCTGACCAGGTCGCGGTCTTCATGAGCCAGGGCCAGATCATGGGCGTCCTGCTGCCGGGGCAGCACACGCTCGACGCCAAGGAAATCCCCTTCCTCGGCATGTTCGTCGACTGGGCCTCTGGCGGCAACGCCTTCCGGGCCGAGATCTTCTTCGTCGGGACCAGGGAGTACCCGAACATCAGGTTCGGCGGCCGGCTCGACGAGGTGCAGGACCCGCAGAGCGGTCTGATCGTCACGCTGCGCACGTTCGGCGAGTACGCGGTGCGGGTGAACGACCCGCAGAAGCTGATCCTGAACCTGACCGGCACCGTGGACGTGACCAGCAACGAAGCGATTACGGCCTGGGTCACCCAGCAGCTGCTCAAGGTCACCCGCACGTGCGTGACCACCCAGCTGATGTCGGGGACCTGGCCCATTCTCGGTCTGTCCATGCACAGCCCGGAGATCGAGCAGCAGACGCTGCAGGCCGGCAACCAGGAGCTGGAAACTTACGGCATCACGCTCACCCGGCTCGGCAACGTCGACGTCAACCTCGATGACGACGACAACGCCCGCCTGAAGAAGCTGGCCGGCGACACCGCCTACAGCCGGCTGGCCGGCGGGTTCCTCCAGGCCGCGCAAGCCGAGGCCCTGCAGGGCGCGGGCCAGGGCATGGCCAAGGGCGGCGAGGGCGTCGGGCCGATGTTCATGGGTGTCGGCATGGGCATGGCCGGCAACATGATGCAGGCGCCGGGCCAGCAGGCGCCCTACGCGCCGCCGCAGGGAACGGGCTTCGCGGGGGGCGGCCAGGGTTATGCCGCGCAGGCGGCAGCGGGCCAGCAGCAGGCCGCCCCGCCGGAGGCACCGCCCGCCCAGGCTCCGGCGCCAGAGGCCCCGGCAGCGACCGTGGCCTGCACGAACTGCCAGAGCCCGGTCGCGGTGGGGGCGAAGTTCTGCGCCGAGTGCGGCACGCCGACTAGCAAGCACTGCACGAACTGCAACGCCAGCATCAGCCCGGCCGCGAAGTTCTGCGCCGAGTGCGGCACGCCGACGGCATCGCCGCCAGCCTGACCTGGCGCGCGTGCTTGCCCCTACGCGCAGGTCCGCATCGTCACATTTTTCCCCGCTAAGTCACGGTTCAACCAACCCCCATTAGAAAGGCCTGCCCTGATGGACAGGATCGAGTGTCAGTGGTGTAAGGCTCAGAACGAGCCGGAGCGGACGAGCTGCTCTACGTGCGGCGCCCCGCTCGACAAGCGGAATCTCGTCTCCGACTCGGGCTGGGCCGAGGCGCCGCGGCTGCGGGACATGACGGAGTTCCGGTTCTCCAATTCCACCTGCCAGATCGAGGGCGAGATCGTGCCCGTCGCCGAGCTGGCTCTCTCCGAGGGCGACTCGGTCTTCTTCGAGCATCACGTGATGCTGTGGAAAGAGCCGCAGGTGCCGATGTCGGCGATGAACAACCCTGGCGGCGCCCGCCGGATGATCGGCGGCATGCCGCACATCATCAGCGTGGCGCACGGCCCGGGCCGCATCGCGCTGTCCAGGGACGCGACCGGCGAGGTCGTCGTGCTGCCGATCCATCCCACCCACGAGATCGACGTGCGCGAGCACGCGTTCCTGGCCGGGACGCACTCGCTGAACTACTCGTTCGTCCGCATCAAGGGCCTCGCGAACGTCCTGCACGGCGGCAGCGGCATGTACATGGACCGGTTCGTGACCGGAGGGGAGCAGGGCCTGCTGCTTCTGCACGGTTACGGCAACGTCTTCCAGAAGACGCTGCAGCCAGGGGAGAAGGTGCTGGTCGAGCCGGGCGGCTTCCTGTACAAGGACTCCTCGGTCCAGATGAACACGGTTCAGCAGCGCTTCAAGACCGGCATGATGGGCAGCCACACCATGTTCCTGGCCGAGATGACCGGACCGGGCCGGGTCGGCATCCAGTCGATGTACGTCCACCACGGCACCGAGTAGGCGGCCGACATGTCGACGCCTACGGCCACTTATACCTGCCCGTACTGCCGGATCCCGAGCGAGGGCGGCGGGCCGACCTGCCCGCACTGCGGCGCTCCGGTGGACGTCAGGGAGCGGGTATCCAAGTCCGGCTGGGCGGAGCAGCCGCCCATCAGGGACATGGCCCGCATCAAGTTCAACCGGTCAACGTGCCAGATCAGCGGCAAGTACGTGCCGGTCGCCGAGATGAACCTGGACCCGGAGGACTGGGTCTACTTCTCGCATCACGTGCTGCTCCACAGCGATCCGAAGGTCCAGCTCGACACCTACAAGATGCAGGGCCGCTGGAACCGGATGATGTCCGGCATGCCCCTGGTCATGATGACCGCGAAAGGCCCCGGCCACGTCGCGATCAGCGCCGACCACCCCGGCGAGACCATCGCCGTGCCGCTGCCGGCCAACCACGCGGTGGACGTGGTCGAGCACCGGTTCCTCGTGGCGACCGGCAACGTCGGCTACCACTGGGAGAACGCGGGGATCTGGTATACCACCCAGAACGGCAACGAGCAGGAGTATCACTACCCGCTGGGCCAGACGATGGACCGGTTCACGGCGCAGGGCGGGCCGGGCCTGCTGCTCCTGCACGCGCCGGGCAACACGTTCATCCGCGACCTGCGCCAGGGCGAGCGGATCCTGGTCCAGCCGGGCGGGCTCATCTGGAAGGACCGCAGCGTCCGGATGTTCCTGCACTTCGAGTACCCGCACGGCCAGTACTGGTTCAGCTCGGCCCGGTTCCAGGCCAAGTCGGTCTGGCTCACCCTGCAGGGTCCTGGCCGGGTCGCCGTCCAGTCCGTGTTCGAGCCGCCCGAGACGGCCGGCGGGATCACGAACAGCTCGGGCGCGACCACGCAGTACTGGTAGGCCGTCAGGGCCCGTCCGCCTGGCCGCCGCCGGCGACCATCGGGTCCGGCGCCCTGGCCGCCGAGCGCGGCCAGGGCGCCGAGGCCTGATGCTGCCGCGAGCCTGCGCGCCGCCAGGACACCTCGAACAGCGCCCCGCCGAGGTCGGACGTGCCAACGCGCCACTGCCCGCCGGTCGACGAGGCGATGGAGTCGGCGATCGCCAGCCCGAGCCCGGCGCTGCCGCCCTGCTCGGTCGAGCGGTGGAACCGGTCGAACAGGCGGTCGCGCACCTCGGCCGAGATCCCCGGTCCGCTGTCCTCGACGATCAGGCAGACCCGGCTGCCGCGCGGCATCACGCTGAACCGCACCGTGCCGCCGGGCCCGGCGAAGCGGCAGGCGTTGTCGGCGAGCACGCCGGCCAGCCGGTCTATCCACTCCGGCGGGGCACTGATCCACGCTGGCTCCGTCGTCTCCGCGGGAGCGACGATGGCCTGCTGCCTGGACTCGGCCAGGATGGCGAACCGCCGGGCGCAGTCGGCCGCGATCGTCCAGAGATCCAGCGGCTCGCGCACGGGCTGAGGCGGCGCGGAGTCGAACCGCGCCAGCCAGAGGATGTCCTCCACGATCTTCTGCAGGCGCCGGCTCTCGCCCTCGATCCGGGTGAGCGTGCCGCGGTAGGACTCGGCATCGCGGTCGGCGCTGAGCGCGATGCTCGTCTCCGCGCTGATCACGCTCAGCGGAGTGCGCAGCTCATGTGAGGCGTCCGCGGTGAACTCAAGCTGGCGGCGCCGCGACCGCTCAACCGGGGAGAGGGCACGAAGGCCGATGGTGAGCGCTCCCGCGAACATGGCGAGCAGCAAGACCGGCGCCGCGAGCGCCTCGCCGTCGCGCAGTACCGCCAGCAGGTGGTTCTGGGGCGCCAGATCCTGCCCGGCGATCAGCGGCCCGTCGGCCCGGCCCGCGTACAGCCGGAACTGCCCGGCCGGCAGCTCGACCGTCAGCGCCTGGCCGCCCGCCAGATGCAGATGCGGGGGCAGCGGCGGCGCGCCCTGGCCGGGCTCGGCCACCGGCCCGTTCCTGGTGACGTGCCAGAGGTAGACGGGCGTGGCCTCGATGTCGTCGTCGTCCATCACCTCGCTGAGCCCGGATTCCCTGATGTCGGTCACCCGGTCCTGCAGCCGCGAGTCCACGCCGGCGATCAGCCGGACCGTGACCGCGGCGTCCAGCACCGCCGCGCACGCGGCGTAGACGACGCAGACCAGCAGGGCCGCGGCCAGCGCGACCCTGGCGGCGTGCGCCCGCTCCGGCGACAGCCGCGGCCTGCTCACTGGCCCACGATCCGGTAGCCGACGCCGCGGACGGTCTCGATCCTGACCATCCCCCCGGCCAGCTTGGCGCGCAGCCGGGCGAGATGCACGTCGATCGTGTTGGAGCCCATTGCATCCGCCTCGTTGTCCCAGACATGCACGGCAATGGAACGCCTGGCGACCACGGCCGGTGACCTTCGCACGAGCATCTCCAGGATGCCGAACTCGGTGACCGTCAGCTCGCGCGCCTCGCCGGCGACGCGGACGGCCCTGGCGGCCGGGTCAAAGCGCAGGTCACCGACTACCAGCTCGGGATGCTGCACGGCCGGCGCCCGGCGCTGCAGCGCCCGCAGCCGGGCAAGCAGCTCGCCGAAGTCGAAGGGCTTGATCAGGTAGTCGTCCGCGCCCGCGTCCAGGCCGGCGACCCGGTCGGCGGGCGCGTCCCGCGCGGTCAGCATCAGGACGGCGGCCGGCTGCTGGTGCCGCCTGATCCACTGCACGACCTCGAGGCCGGATACCGCCGGCATGCGCCAGTCGAGCACCGCGAGCTCGTACTCATAGCTGCGCAGGTAGCGCAGGGCCGCATTGCCGTCGGCGACCGCGTCGACGACGTAGCCGTTCTCGCGCAGGCCGCGGACCAGCACGTCACGCAGCCCGGCGTCGTCCTCGGCGATCAGCACCCGCACCGGTGAACTCTCCTACCGCCGGAGCCTGCGCCACAGCGGGCGGGGGATCAGGCGGATCGCGCCCGCCAGCAGCCGCAGGGCAGGCGGTACCCACACTACGTCGCCCCGGCCTAGGAGCGCGGCGGCGACGGCCGCCCCTACCTGGTCCGGTGTCGTCGACAAGGGGGCGGGCGGCATCCCCGCGGTCATCCTCCCGACCACGAAACCAGGCCGCACGAGCAGGACCCGGACTCCGCTGCCGTGCAGCGAGTCGGCCAGCCCCCGGCCGAACGCATCCAGCCCGGCCTTGGCCGCGCCGTACACGAAGTTCGCCTTGCGCGGCCGCACGGCAGCAACCGACGACAGGATCACGATCGTCCCCCGGCCGCGGGCGCGCATCCGCTCCGCGATCGCCAGGACCGCAGTCACGTGCCCGGTGAGGTTGGTCTGGACCAGGACGCCCGCCTGCTGCGGATCCGCGTCCAGCTCAGCCTGGGGGATGAGGATGCCGGCCGCGGCGATCGCGATGTCGACCGGTCCCTCGCCGAACACGGCATCGGCCAGGGCCGCGGGCCTGGCCAGGTCGGTGGCGTCGTAGGGCACGGTCTGCGCTGCGCACGGCAGGCTCGCCGCAGCCGTCTTCAGCGCCTGCTCGTCGCGCCCGGCCAGGATCACCTCGCAGTCAGCGGGCAGCCGCATCGCCGCGAGAATTGCCAGCCCGATCTCGCTCGTCCCGCCGAGCAGGAGGATCCGCTTCGCTCTCGTGGTCAGCACAGGCCGACCCTACGGCCTAGGTCCGAGCGGAACACGCCGCATGGATCCAGCCGGGCCCTGGCGGCGCGCCAGGAGGTCAGCGGGCCGTACATTGCCTCGAACGCATCCCGGCTGAGCCGGGCATCCTCGGCAATGCGAACCCGGCCGCCGGCCGCGGCGATCCGCTGGTCGAGCGCGCGAAGCAGGCCGGGGACCTGCGGCCGGCCTGCGGGCAGGTCAACCGCCAGGCACCAGCCAGGCCGCGGGAACGACAGCTCGCCGCCGCTGGCCGCGCCCAGACGCTGCAGGCGGCCGAGGAACGGCGGGCAGCCGTGCCGCCTGACCGCGTCGAGTATGTCCTCGAGCAGCCGCTCGGCCTGGTCGGGGACGACGAACTGATAGCGCCGGAGTGCGGCTGGCCCGGCGGACCGGTTCCAGCCGTCGGCCGAGTCCAGCCGGTGGAAGTAGCCGGCCAGATCCCGCAGCCCGATGTGCCTGGCCGGCGCCCGGCGGTACCAGATCGTGTTGAACGCTCGCACCGTCGCGGGCGTCACCGGGACCGGCGGCGCGGGCCAGCGCCAGGAGCGCGGCGGCTGATAGGCAAGTCGCGCCCGCCGCCCGGCCTCCGGCGGCCAGGAGGCAAGCTCACCGGCGGTGACGTGGTCCGCCGCCTCGACTACGCCCCGGCCAAGGGCCGCGCCCGATGCCGCAGCATCAACCCAGGCGACGGCGTACTGCGTAGGCGCCGCCTCCAGGGCGCTGAGCACCTCGCACAGGCTGCCGGCCCGGCGGCTGACCACCTGCAGGCCGGCCGTCTCGAGCCGCCGCAGCCGGACGGTCGCCGTGACGATGACGCCGGTCAGGCCGAGGCCGCCCGCGGTGGCCCGCAGGCCCTCCGGGTCGCCAGCCGGGGTGAGCTGACGGAGCTCGCCGGTGCCGTCGACCAGATCGATCTGCTCCAGCCACGCCGAGATGCTGCCGCCGGTGACGTGGTCAGGCCCGTGCGCGTCCGCGGCGATCGCGCCCCCGACCGTGGCCTCCCGGCTCAGCGACAGGACGGGCGGGATGAATCCGGCCGGCACGAGCGCGGTGAGCAGCTGAGCGAACGTCGTCGACGCGGTGACCGTAGCCGTGCCGCGCTCCGCGTCCAGGTCGACTCCCGGCGCGGTCAGCGTCCCGAGCACCTCACCGCCGGCGTTCTTCGCGGCGTCGCCATAGCTCAGGCCCGCCCCGCGGGCGAGCACCCCGCCGGCAGGCCGGCTGGCGATGAGATCCTGGAGCCGCTCGGTCGTGACTGGCTGGGTCAGCGGCATCGTTAGAGCCCGACCAGGAACATCGTCAGCCAGGTGACCTCGCTGCACAGCATGAACGGATCCCGTGCGATGAGGTCTTCAACCGGCCGGTTCTCGGCCAGGCCGGTCAGCCGGTCAAACCGCATCAGCGCGACCGCGAGCGGAGCCGCGCTGACCAGATGCCAGCCGCGCATCCAGTAGTCCGGCTCCGACAGCGCCCACAGCAGGTACGAGGCCAGCATGGCCCCGCCGACCGCCCGCTGGCCGGCCCGCAGTCCGGCCAGGCCGTACCACCGCATCACGGGCCGGTGGCGGGCCGCCCCGTCGCCGAGTACTTCGAGCTCGGTGTACCTCTTGCCGATCGCCACCATCAGGGCACCGAGGCTGCAGACCGTGAGGAACCACCCGGACGGCGGCACATGCGTGGCGGCCGCTCCGCCGAGCGCCCGCAGCACGAAGCCGGTGGCCACGAACGCCACCTCGATGACCGGGATGTGCTTGAGTGCCAGCGTGTACAGGATCGACAGGCCGATGTAGATGCCGATGACGCCGGCGAGATCGGGCGAGCTGATGCGCACGCACGCTGCCACCGCCAGCCCGATCGCGATCGCGGCAAAGCCGAGCGCGAGGGGCACGGGCAGGCGGCCCGATGCGACCGGCCGGGACCGCTTCGCCGGATGCTCGCGGTCGCGGTCGGCGTCAACGACGTCGTTGATGAGATAAACGGCTGCCGATGCGGCCGTGAACGCCACCGCCGCGACCAGGGCGTACGCGAAGCCGTTGGGCCGGCCGAGGCTGGCGCCCGCCAGTGGCGCGGCGAAGACCAGCAGGTTCTTGGGCCACTGCCTCGGCCTGGCCGCCGCCACCACGGCCAGGCCGAGCGCGAGCGGGCGGCGCGCCGGGGTGACGGCCTCCGGCGCGCCGCGCACTGCCGGCCGGACGTCAACGCCCCGGGTCCGCGTGGTCATCGCGCGTACACCGCGGTGAAGTCCCGGCCGGTGACCGAGTAATACCGGTCCGGCCCTTGCGCCTGATCGGGCAGGAGGTTTGCCGGAGTCGGGTCGGCCGGATGGTGGCCGGGCTGGTAGTACATGAACGACATCCAGGCCGGGTTGATATCCAGCTGCATCGCCGTCACGGCCCCCGCGTGCTGCAGCAGCAGCGCCAGCTCCCGCACGTCCAGGGCGGGGCCGTAGGCGAAGACGACCTGGCCGGACCTGGTAATCCCGATGCCGGACCGCCAGACGTAGTAGCCGCCGCCCAGCGTTGCGCCCCAGCTGCTCTCGACGTCCTGGTCGACCGAGCCGGGGATCCTCCCGTCCTGCACGATCAGGTGCAGGTTCTGCCGGACGCCGATCACGTCGCTGCTCATGCGCACGGTCCGGTCCCACACGCCGATCGCGATGTGCCCGTCCCGGTAGTACACGACCGACGCCACGCCGGGCGTGAGCGTCCCGTCGGTCCCGCCGTTCAGGTAGAAGCCGCCGCCGGAGACGTCGATCTTGAAGCCGCCGTTGAACGTGGCCAGGAGGCCAGTGCGCGTCCCCGGCGGTATGTCGGGCTGCGCGTGCCACGGGCCCGGACCCGGGTCCTCCGATCCCGGCCGCAGCTGGAACCGGACGAGTGACTGGTTCATCCAGGCGATGCCGGCCACGTAGGAGGTGTAGATGCTGCTCGGCCGCAGGTACGTGCCGTAGATCGCGGGCTGGCCGTTGACGGTCGCCAGTACCCGCCAGATGCCCTCGCCCGGCAGGGGCCTGCCTGCCAGCGAGGAGAGGGGCGCCGGCGCGGCGGTCAGCGCATGCGGGCTGAGCCCGTGCGGTATCGGCGCGATCGGCGCGGCCTTCGGCCCGGTCAGCGAGAACGACGGCTTGCCGCCCTGCTTGGGCGCCTGGTAGGTGAGCCACTCGCCGAACGTGACCAGCGGCCCGAGGTAGTGGTCCCGCGCCCACTCGGCCATCCGGTCGCTGAACGTCCCTCCGCCCGGCGCCGTCAGGGCATGGCCGACGGACCAGCCGACGAGCAGGACGAACACCGCAACGACCGCCAGCACGAGTTTGCGCCAGCGCCGCCAGGCCGCCCGCATCGGTCCGGTCTTCGGCGGGCGCGTCCGGCGCCACGGCCGCCACCGGGCCGGCGCGGCCGGCGGCCGCGAGGACCGGCCTTCCTCGTTCGTGGTGGCATCTCGTTGGGCTGTCATCCGGGACACACGCCGTCCTCCGCAGTTCCTCTGTGATCCGCAAGGCCGATCACGGCCCGATCACGGCCCGATCACGGCGGGAGTTCTCCAGGCGACAGGTCTACCCGTGCAGCATGAAGACTCCATTACGCCGCGCCAGCCTTTCCGCAGGTCCGGCGGGCAGCCGGGGAGGACAGTCGCTCCGGCCAGGGCGACTACATCGTGTCGTCTAAGTCCGGAAATGGCCGCGATTCACGCGAGTAACAGGCTCACCACCATTAACCCGTGAAACACCTAAGCTAACGGATGTAGCAGATTGTGTCCGTTCAAATCCTGCCTTGACTACCCACAGCACTCGCGGTAATAATCGCTGGTAAGCCTTTCCTGCGACCCGCAGTTATTGGCAATAACGCTGGTCATAACTGCAATGTTGTCGTCTGCCGAGAAACGCCGCTGTTTGGAGGAGACTGATGGCCGCGGTGCCTCGCTTTCTTCTTGTGGTGCCGCCGATTCTGGCAGGGATTTTCGTGCCCGCCGTGATCGTGGGCAATCCCAAACCCGCCCCAGCGAATACCGTCGGCATGACCTACATGGACTTCGCGGGACCGGACACCGTGTACATCCACCGCGGCCAGTACCTCACGTTCGTCGACAGCTCACGCAATATCCACGACATCGGACCAGGTCAGAACGGGCTCATCACCACCCCGGTGCGCGGCGAGCCGGTCCGAGGTTTCCACCTCATACAAATGAACGAGGTGTACAAGACCGGCCCGTGGCTGACACCAGGCACGTTCTACGTGACCTGCGGGCTCCACCCAGGGATGAACCTCACGGTCGTGGTCCGGCGCTGACCGTGACCGTCCCGCAACCCACTGACCACACCCACCCACATTGGTCGAGTATTCGGAGAGGAGGCAACCATGCGTTCTTCTGTCAAGCACCTGCGTTACGTGCTCGGCTCGCTCAGCGCGGTGCTGTTCAGCGCTGCCGCGGCACAGAGCGTCTAACCGCGAAGTTCGATGAGGTTCCGTGCGAGCCGGCGCAGCCCGATCGCGGGTGGCGTCGGTTCGCACGCCGAGACCCGCATCTACCGAGGTAGTCGCACTCGCGATCGCACGAGGACGGAACGAAGCGATGTTCGAGACAGGCGTACGGCAGTTCCGGCTGGCGCTGGGCATTGCAACGGGGCGGCGGATTGACCCGCGCAACGTCGAGCGGCTAGTCGGCGACGTGCTCGCGACCCTGGCGGAGTTCGGCGCGGCGGGTGCGGACGCGGCCGAGCTGGTCGAAGGGCCGACGGCCAACCCTCAGGACCGGCTCGAGTTTACGAACAGCAGCCTGCGCCGGACGGCTAAGAGGCTCGCCGCACAGTCACCGTTTTACGCCCGCCATTTCAGCTCCGCGCAGATCGACCCGGCCAAGCTCGACGTCGCCGGGCTGCGGGCGATCCCAGTAACGGTCAAGGCGGACCTGACCGAACGGCCAGGAGATTTCCGCTGTACCGACACTCCGGCTTACCTGGCCACCCGCTCCACCGGCACCACTGGGCGCCCCACGGAGGTGTGGCTGTCGCGCTACGAGATGGAGCTGTGGCCCGCGCTCGGCGCGCT
>DAIOWC010000176.1:0-13844 GCA_036758685.1 Streptosporangiaceae bacterium
GCTTCGCCGAGATCATGGCCGCCGCGTACAGCGTCAGCATCTTCACCGACTGGAACGACCAGCGGCTGGCGGTCATCTGGCTGAAGCAGGCTGTGCTGACCGGCCCCCAGCTGACCGGCCCCCAGCTGACCGGCCCCCGGCCGGCCGACCCGCAGCCGGCGGACCCGCCCGCCGAAGGATGGCTCGGCGGACGGCTGGCCGATGGCCCCCGGCACCCGGTGCCGGGCCAGCCGGCGGATGCCACGACGCCGCAGGGCGGCCGGCCAGGGCCGTGGCACGAGCGGCTCCCGCACTTCCGGCCGGACTCGACCCCGAGCGCGGGGAACGAGCTCCAGTCGGAGTTCCTGCTGGCGCGATCGCATGCGGTTCCGGCGCTAGCCGCGCTGGACGCCATGCGCGCCGAACTCGCCCCGGTCGTTCAGGTCAGCGAAGTGCGCTCCGTCGCCGCTGACGACCTGTGGCTCAGCCCGTTCTACCAGCGGGATTCCGTCGGCCTGCACTTCACCTGGGTCGCGGACGCCGGCGCGGTCGCGCCCGTGCTGGCCCGCGTGGAGGCCGCGCTCGCCCCGTTCGCGCCCCGCCCGCACTGGGGCAAGATCAGCACCATAGCGGCCGGGACGGTGGCAGGCCGCTATCCGCGCCTGGACGACTTCCGCAGGCTGGCAGCCGAGTACGACGCGGCCGCGTCGTTCCGGAACGAAATGGTGGATGACTACGTCTTCGCCTGAGGCAGCCTGACCGAGCCCGGCTTGCGGCCGGAGGCCGACGGCGGCGGCACCATCGGGCCGATGTCCCCGTCCGGCGCCTCGTCCAGGTCGACGATGACCGGCGCGTGGTCGCTCGGGCCGGTGCCCTTGCGCGCCTGCCGGTCCACCCAGGCGGCGCGGACGCGGCCGGCCACCGGCGCCGACGCGAGTACCAGGTCAATCCGCATGCCGAGGTCCTGGTGGAACATCCCGGCCCGGTAGTCCCAGTAGCTGAAGATCCGCTTGTCCGGCCAGTGGTCGCGGACGACGTCGTGCAGCCCGGCTGACTCCAGGCTGGCCAGCGCGGCGCGCTCGGGCGCCGTGACGTGGGTCTGGCCGACGTACGCGGCCGGGTCGAAGACGTCGCTGTCGGTCGGCGCGATGTTCATGTCCCCGCAGACCATCACGGCCTCCGGCCCCGACCGGACCGCCTGCTCCAGCGCGGCCAGCCACGCGAGCTTGTAGTGGTAATGCTCGGAGTCGGGCTCCCGGCCGTTCGGCACGTAGACCGCGTGGATGCGGATCCCGTCGCAGGTGGCCGACACCGCGCGCGCCTCCGGATCAGGGAAGCCGGGGGCGCCGGGCAGCTCGGGCAGCGGATCGGCAATGCCGACCCTGGACAGGATGGCGACGCCGTTCCAGCGTGCCTCGGCGTTGACGGCGGCGGAGTAGCCGCGCGTCTCCAGCTCGGCGCCCAGCAGCTCGCCGAAGGCCTCCTCCGAGATCTTCAGCTCCTGCAGGCAGACCACATCCGGCTGGCGCTGATCGAGCCAGGGCAGCAGCCGGGGTATCCGCTGCTTGACGGAGTTCACGTTCCAGGTAGCGACCCGCACCGGGCCTACAGTAGCGGGACGGCACCGGCCGCAGGGCCCGACCGCCGCCGCGGGCAAGCACCGCCGTGCCCGGCGAGATCCGGATATGTCCGGCCGATACGGTTGCAGCGTGGCTAACCCTGACGACAACGCGAGCGCCGCCCGCGCGAGCGCGGCCGGACCCGGCCTGTTCCCGTCCTTCTTCTTCTTGGTCGAACTCGCAGCGCTCGCCGCTCTCGCCTGGGCGGGCGCAAGCGCGAGCGCAGGCCTGGCGGTGCGGATCGTCCTCGCGATCGCCGCTCCGGTGATCATGGCCGTGATCTGGGGTCTGTTCATGGCGCCGACCTCGAAGCGGCGACTGCGGGATCCGGCCAGGCTCGTCGCGCAGATCGTGCTCTTCCTGGTGGCCGCGGTAGCGCTCGCGGTTGCCGGCCACGTCGTTCCCGCCATCGTCTTCGGGATCGTCGCGATCGCGTCCGCCGCCGTGCTCCGCGTGGTCGCCCCGGAGGAATGATCAGGCGGCGGGAACGGCGGCTTCGCCACCGACGATCAGCCACCGAGGCGCGGAGGGAGCAAGGCAGGTGGCCCACACGTGCTCGGGCGTGACCGGTTTCGTGCCCTCGCGGTACGAGACGGTGAACGTGCCGCCCGCGCCTGCCGCGACGGCAGGCTGCCCCGCGGCACCGATAGTACGGCCGCTGCTGAGGCTCAGGTAGGCCCAGCAGCTGGCGACCCCGGCGGTGCCGTGACTCCGCACCTGGAACCTGATGGTCCTGGTCGCCTTGTCAGCGGTCACGGCGGGGACGCGCAGATCCAGGGAGACGTTCGGCGGGGGAGTGACCCGCTGCGGGGCCGTCGAGGCGCCCGAGCACTGCAGCCAGACCGTGGCCGGCCGGGCCTGCTGGGCCGGGGTCAGGTGGTAGGCGACGGCCACGTGCAGGGAGGCGTGGGCCTTTATCGGGGGGACCGGGGCCGAGGCGATCGACCTGGCCCCGATCTGGACATGCATGAGGCACCCGTTCGCCGGCGCGGTGCCGGCGTTGGTCACCTCGAAGCTGAGCTTGGCGGCCCCGGCGGTGCCGATGGCACCGGCCCACGGGGTCGCGCTGAGCGTCGTATAGACGGTCAGCGCCAGAAGTACGCTGCTGATCAGCCACGCGATGCCCCCCACGACCGCGGCGCCCAGCACCCAGCCGAGCGCTCTCCGCAGCCGGGGACCTCGGCCGGCCGACGCGCCCGACCCGCTACCTGGCCGCGAGCGGCCTGAGTGCAGGTCGGTCATCATTCAGCATGACTCCGTTCACGGCACGGGAGGCCTCCGGGGCCTACACACTGTAACCGGGCATACCTGACACCCGGGTGAATGGAGACTGGGGAGAGACTGGACAACCCGATGATCGACAGTGACGGAGGTGGCGGTACATGTCAGTATCCGGACTGCTGACGGATGGATTTGGCAGGATCCGGGAGGTCGTCCACGAGGTGCTGGAAGGCCTGACCGACGAGGAACTCAGATATCGTGCCGATGCGCAGGCCAACTCCATCTGCTGGCTGATCTGGCACCTGACCAGGGTTCAGGACGACCACGTGGCCGGCGCGGCCGGGCTGGAGCAGGTCTGGATGACCGGGTGGTACGACCGTTCCGGGCTGCCGTTCGCGCCCGCCGCGCACGGCTACGGCCAGAGCTCGAGCGAGGTCGCGCAGGTGCAGCTATCGGCCGAGTTCCTGGCTGGCTATCACGACGCGACCTACGAGCAGACGATCGCGTTCGTCAGCGGCCTCAAGGATGAGGACATGGACAGGGTCGTCGACCAGCGCTGGGATCCGCCGGTGACGCTGGGCGTTCGGCTGGTCAGCGTGCTTTCCGATGACCTGCAGCACGCGGGGCAGGCGGCCTTTATCCGCGGCCTGGTGGAGCGCCGGTAGGTGCCAGCATGAGGGGCCGGCCGCGCCGGCCCGTCCGCCCGCTGCTCCCGGCGTCTGCCCGCCGGCCCGCCGTCGTGATCATCGCGGTTTGCGCGATTGTGATCGCAGCCGGCGGGGTCGTGGCGGCGGGCAATCACCACGGCAACGCACTGGACCGCCCGGTCGACTCGTGGATCCTGCGGCACCTGGGCGGGCACTACCGGCTCCTGCACGACGTGACCGACATCGGCCAGGGCATCACGCTGCTGGTCCTCACGCTGGCGCTGATCCTCGCGTGCCTCGCGGCCCGCCGACTCAACGGGGCACTACTGACCGCGGTCAGCCTGGCGGTTGCCAGTGTGCTGACCGAGCTCGTGCTCAAGCCGCTGATCGGCGAGACGATCGGCCGTCCCGCGGTGCTCAGCTATCCGAGTGGCCACACGACCACCGCCTTCACGCTGACAGCCGTCATCGTCGTGCTCCTCGCCGACCCGCCATCCGGGCGGCCCGCTCCGGGCATCCGGCTTGCGTTCGCGATCCTCGCCCTGCTGGTGGGCTGCGCCGTCGCGGTGTCGCTGGTCGGCATCCGCTACCACTACTTCACCGACACCGTGGCCGGGGCGGCGGTCGCGACGGGCACCGTCCTCGGCTGCGCGCTCCTACTCGATCTGCCCCGGATCCGCGGCTGGCTGGCCGGCCCGGTCAGGAGCGGCTGATCGCGGCCAGGACGACGAGCAGCATGGTGACCGTCGCCAGCAGGCCGTGCCCGATCACCGTGAACACCAGCGATCGCGTCCAGCCCGAACCTTCCCGATCGGACCGCGGCGGGCCGACCACCGGCTCGGGAAGGAACGTCACGAGCGAGGCCATGCCCAGCCCGGCGGCGGCCGCGACGAGTGCAGCGGCGGTCCAGCCGAGGGCCGCGGCCCCGGTGATCGCGAACGCGATGCAGATCGCGAGTCCGGTCAGCGCGACCGCGGCGTGGGCGAGCGCCACGCGAGGCGGCGCGGTGGCCGGCCGCCGGTCCCGGCGATGGCGATGCCAGCTCTGGCCGAAGAGCAAGTAGGCACCCACGGCAGCGGTGGCGAACCAGCAGGCGAGCGCGGACCATGTCAGCTGGGCCGCGGGCGGTTTGGAGGTCGAGCTGGTCCCGACTGCCGCCGACGGCGACGGCGGAACCCGGCTGACCAGCGGCGCAAGGTAACGGCCGTCGCGGAACGCGAGGTGGCGCCCGGCGGCCTTCGGCTGCGGGCCGACTGCTTCCCTGATCGCGATGCCGACCGCCTGGTTGACCTGCGCCTTGGTCAGGCCCGCGCAGGCAGGCGGTACGACGGACACGACCTCGTGGCGCTTGATCGCGCGCAGGCCGAACGAGGCGCAGGCGCGCAGGCTCGGGTGCACTGGCGCCGCCGCACACGCGACGACGAACCCGACGAGGGCCGTCAGCAACGCACCCCTGATTGCACCTCGTACCACTGGCCGCATGACTCATTGTCGGCGCATTCGTCTCGTTGCCGCCATTGTCCGGCGGGCGCGTCGCGCCGTTCGCTCGCTATTTGCGGGGATCTCGGTGGAGAATGTCACCTGCCCCGCTGACGACGGTTCTGGGGAGGGCCAAGATGCTGTGGGTACTGGTGGTAGCGCTAGTAGGGATCAGCGTCGCGTGCGCGACCGCTCTGGTCGGCTGGCATCAGGTCACGCTGCTGCGCGCCGCCCTGACGCAGTGCGACACGAACTTCCAGCGCGGCGACGCGGAGATGCAGTCCCTGCGCGACAAGCGCGCGGAGACCGACCTGCAGGTGAAGCGGCTGGCCATGACCGTCACCGAGCTACTGCTGAGCCGTGAAGCCACGGACAAGACCCCATCCAGCCCGGCCGATGGAGCCAAGCCTTCGCTCGTGCCGGCCGAGGCCGACGACAAGGCAGCCGACCGGACGCGGCAGGCAGCGATCGCGCTTGCCGGGCTGCGCCGGTGGGCAGACGGTCACCTGATTGCCACCGACAGCGACGCGACCAGGTCCGCCCAGCTGGTGGAGGACCTCAGGCAGTATGTCGTCGCGAGCCTCGAGCACGAGGCCAGTCGTGACCACGGCCCGCGCATCCTGCGCCTCAGTCTCTTCGCCGAGCAGCCCGCGGTGCGCGACATCGGCCCGAAGCTGATGGACGGCCTGTGGTCTGCGTTCGGGGCGACGCTGATGTACCGCCAGCCCGAGGAGCCATCGGGGATCAGGTTCTACGTGCGCTGGACGAAGGACGGGCATTCCCCTGAGGACCGGCTGCGCTCCCTGCTGGCGTCGGCCCGGAGCGGCGTCGCCAGTCCCGGCGATCAGGAGGCGCGCCGCCTGCAGGCGCTGCTCGCCGCCGTGTACGACGGGGGTCCCAGCGTGCTGCAGTTCGGCCCACTGCTGGTGGCCCGCACTCCGGACAGCATGGGCGCCGCCTTCGTGTCGGCCTCCTGGCCGGGCCTGCGCGCCGGTCAGCTCGCGGCGGCCAGGTCAGGGACCGCGGTCGACCTGCTCGCCGGGCTCGGCGCGACCGATCCCGCGGACCTGACGGCGTGGGCCGGGCAGCAGGCCGCCTGACGCTACTGCGGTCCGGCGAGCAGCGTCACCCGGACGCCGTCGTCGTCGACGGTGCTCAGCAGCTCGATCGCGAGCGTCGCGGCCGGGCAGCCAGTATCCGGATCGACGTCGATCCACAAGCCGCCGCCCATCGACGGGTCGAGCAGCACGATCGCTTCCAGATCACGAGCGGCCCGCATGCCCCGCGCCGCTGAACGAGCGGTGTCCCGGTAGATCTGCTCAAATATCTCGTCCCTGGCGTACGACATCAGCGCGTCCAGGCCGAGATAGCGGCTGCCGTCGGCGATCGCAGCCGCGGATCCCCAGATGACTGCCGCGGTCTCCGGTCCACCCGGAGCATCGGCGTGGCGCTCGGCTGCCGGTGTGCTGCTGCCGTCCGGCGATCCGAAGTCGGCCGCCCCCTCCGGTTCGGCCTCCGCCTCGGCCGGCTGCCAGTGCTCGGGCCGTTCGCCGGGGCGGACGAGCATGGTCTCCGGGCGCTCGCCACCGCCTCCGCCAGTGCTGACATCGAGGCTGATGACTCCGCCCGACATGGCGATGGGCAGCTTCAGCTGCAGGTCACCCGCATCGCCCAGGTCGCGCGGTTCGGCCAGGACCTTCAGCAGCACGTCGGTCATCTGATCCTGGCTGATGACCACGCCCGGCATGATGTGGGTCCGGATGACGAACGCCATCGACCGGACCAGCGCGGTGGTGACGTACTCCCCGGACACGGTGTCGATCTCATCGTCGAGGCTGGGCACCCGCTGACGGTGGCCCAGCTCAACGAACTCGGCCAGCTGCTGACGCGCGGCGGGCAGCGCGGCGGGGGACAAGCGCCGCTGATCCGGGACGGCACGCTCGGCGCGCAGCTTGAGCCGCGCCGCCGCGGCCTCGTCCTCGGTCAGGACCTCGCCCTCCAGGACGCCGGGCAGCTGCGCATCGGGCTGCGGCCCATCGGCATCCGGCGCTGGAGGCTGCGGCACCCCGGATCGCGGTGCGGTCGTGTCCGGCGCTGCTGGCTCCGAGACTGAATCCGGCGGCGCTGCTGGCTCCGACACCGGCTGTTCCGGCACGGGTGGCTGTTGCACCGTTGTCTCCGGCGCGGCGGACTTCAGCGGGTCGGCAGGCGAGGCCACCACGGTCTCTGGCCCGGCTGCCGGTGGTGCTGCGCCCTGGCCGGTCTCGGCTTCGCCGGCCGAGGCGGGCTGCGGCTCCGGCGCGGTAGCGGGCTGCGGTTCCGGCGCGGTAGCGGGCTGCGCTAGCCGAGCTTCCGGCGCAAGCTGAGGCTGGTCCGTGGCGGCACCGGCGTACGGAACCTGCGCTGCCGTCGGCTCGGCCGCGATCGGATCAGCGGCGCCGGACGGCTCTACTACATCCGGCAAGGCCTCGGTCGGCTGCGAGCTAACGGCCTCGTCATCCGACGGCAGCCGGCCAGGCCAGTGGGGCCAGCGAGGCTTACGCGGCTCGGGAGGCTCCGTGTGCTCATCCATAGGAGCTAATGCTTCACCGACAAGCGGTCTGGTGCAATTCCAAGCGCGTAAAAAGGATGTGATTTCCGATGCGACCGCTATAACTGCCGTCATTGGCAGATACCGCGAACCCGAAAATGTGTGGTTCGCGGCTCGTCCCGACGTCGCACTGCAACATGCCGCGGGTTTCCGCTGCCGATTAGCACCTTTTACGACGGTTCGGGGCAACGGGAGGCCGGGCGTCAGATCATCGGGACCGTTTGTCAGTGAATAGCCCTGACGAGCGGTCCCAATAACCCGGAGGGCCACGGTCGGCGACTGCGCGCCCGTCGCCACCCGGCCGCGGCCGGTGCGTTGTGAGGCGTGAGGTGCAAATGGGATCGCCCATCGACCGGATTCGGGCAGAATGCGGAGTGAAGGAGGTGATGCCAGTGTTTTTCCTGATCCGCAGGCTTATCCGGATCCTCAAGGCCCGTCGGCGGCGGCGGTAGGCCGAGCGACTCCCTTCCTCTGGCCCCGGCCGGAGCTGCGGAGACCGCGTCATACCTTCGGCTTGTCAACATGGCGCTGCGGTATGCGCTCGTGATGCTTGCGCGCGCTGGCGGACGCCGCAGTTCCGGCCGTGACGACTCCGGCCATGATCAGCAGGCCCGCGCCGATCATCAATGCGGTGACCGGCTCGCCCAGCAACACCGCCGCCCCGCTGACGCTCACCACCGGCTCCAGGTAGAGAAGCAGGCTTACCCGGGTGCTGCCGAGCGACGCGACCGCGCGGTTCCAGAGCACCATCCCGGCCACCGAACTGCCGAGGGCCAGGAAGCCGACCGACATCCACGCCGACGGCGGCACCTGCCCGAGCCGGGCACCGGCCAGCGTGCCGGCGAACGCCAGGAACGGGAGCGTGCCGACCACCGTGGACGCGGCCGTGGCCGGCAGCGCCCCGAACGCCGCGCTGATCGGTCGCAGCACGATCGTGTATGCGGCGAACGCGCACGTGCCGGTGAGCACCAGACCCGCACCGGCAAGCGCGGGCCCGCCGCCGGCCCCTGTAACGGCGGCGGGCCCGGCAAGGAGTGCGACGCCAGCCAGGGCTACCGCGCTGCCGGTCCAGGCGCGCGCCCCTGGCCGCTCGGCGAGGAAGGCGCAGCCGATCACCATGACCCAGATCGGCTCGCTCGCGAGCAGCAGCCCGGCGGTCGACGCGTGCAGATACCGCAGGCCCTCGGTCACCGGCAGCGTGTAGCCGACGATGCCGAGAATCCCGGCCGCGGCCAGCCGGCCGGCCTGCCGCCAGTCCATCCGCCGGAAGACCGGGATCGCCCACGGAAGCAGCGCCAGGCTGGCGACGCCCATCCTGACCACGAGCAGCGGCAGCGGCGCGATGTGCGCGACCACCGCGCGCGTGGCCACGGGCGCCAGGCCCCAGAGCGCCACCGCGACGAGGGCTCCCGCCATCGCTCCCGAACCGTTCCTGGTCCTTGCCGCACTCATACGGTCAGGATGCTGTAATGGCCTTATGCAGTTCAACACTTACACGACGGCCGGGGCGCGCATCGCGTGCTGGCTGGCAAATAGCCAGGAGATCGATGCCGCAGCGCTCGCCGGCGTGCTCACGGATTACGACGTGCACGAGCCGGCCGCCACACCCGGCCAGGCCAGGGCGCTGCGGACCTGGGCCGGCAGGCTCCGGGAGGTCTTCGAGGCGGCCGCGGTCGCGGACAAGGCCCTGCTGGCCGACGCCCTGCTGGTGGACGCACGCTGCCGTCCGCGGCTGCTTCGCCACGGCGATGACCTGCCGTTCCACCTGCACTACGCCTCGGTACGCGACGACGTGGCCTCGAGGGTCAGGGCACTGACCGCGGCGGGCCTCGCCCATCTGATCGATGACGGGTTCGGTGAACGGCTCGGCTCGTGCCGCCGGCCCGGCTGCGGCGTCGCGTTCATCGACACCTCACGCAACGGCGGCCGGAAGTTCTGCAGCGTCCGCTGCGCGAACCAGGTGAACGTCGCGCTACACCGGGCTCGCGGGGCGGGCAGCCGGTAGCGGTACCGGCCGGGCTCTCGCGTCCCCTCCGAAGCGAGAGTCCGGCCGCACGTACCGTGTCCGCCCCCAAGTCGTCAGCGTCAGTACCCCCGGTCAGGCCCGCCCGACCGGGCCTGCTGACGCCGATGACCCCTGCGTTCCCGGTATATGGCATTTCTTCATGCCGGCCTCCACAGTGCGTGACGGCTGGCTGCGGAGCAATATCAGCCAAGTCTCTGTTTGGTACGCTGTCGGTGTCGCTGTCCGGGGAGGGACGCCGCTCGCAGGCGAACGCGGACACTCTCACCGCGAGCGCCCAGGGATGGAAATATGGGGGACGAGCCGCCTCGTCGGACGCTCGCCGCCCGGCTTAAGGACCGGGATCGGGTCCGGTTCACTGGCCGGCAGGCTGAGGTCGCCTTCCTGGACCAGTGCCTCGACTCCGAGGAACCGCCTGCCCAGGTCGTGCACGTCTGCGGCCCCGGTGGCATCGGCAAGAGCACCCTGCTGCGCGAGGTCGCGCGCCGCGCCGCCGACCGCGGCCTGACCGTGCTTACCCTGGACGGCCGCGAGCTCGGGCCCGCGCCCGGAGTACTCGAGGACGCCCTGCGCACCGTCGCGGATGACCCCCGGCCCGTCGTCCTGCTCGACTCCTATGAGCACATGGGGGCGCTCGACTCGTACCTGCGCCGGCAACTGCTGCCCAACCTGCCCGACGACGCACTGGTCGTCATTGCGGGGCGTGGTACGCCCGATGCCGGCTGGTTCACCGGCGGCTGGGAGTCGCTGACGGCGCGCCTCGACATCGGCGCCCTGCCGCCGGAGGAGGCGCGCAAGCTCCTGGCCGCGCGCGGCGTCGCCGATGCGCGGGTGCCTGCCATTATCGAGTGGGCCGCCGGCTCTCCGCTGGCGCTCGCGCTGGCCGCCGACGCCGCCTCGACCGATGCCGAGTGGAACGCGGCCAGGTCGCCCGATCGCCCCGAGATCCTCCGGTCGCTGCTGAACCGGCTGGTGGAGACCGAGCTGCACGACATCCGGCCGTCGGCGCTCGGGATCGCGGTGGTCGCCAGGTCGACGACACCCGAGCTGCTGCGGGCGGTGCTCCCGGACGAGGACGCGGACGAAGGCTACCGCCAGCTCTCGGCGCTGACCGTAACCGAGCCGCTCGGCAACGGCATCATGATCCACGAGCTCGTTCGCAAGGCACTGCTGGCTGACCTCCGGCTGCGCAACCCCGACCTCGAGCGCGACCTGCGCCGACGCATCGCCGACTACCTGTTCGAGCGGGCCACCGGCGGGGACTCGCTGCTGATCATCGACATGGCGCACCTGGTCGAGAACCCGATCATCAAGTGGGGCTTCGGCTGGGACGGAAACGGCACCGTCCGGATCGACACCGTGCGCCCCGGCGATGCCGAGCAGGCGCGGCTCGGGCCAGGCAATGGCGCCGACCCGGCGCTGTGGCCGCTCACCCTCCAGTACTTCACCGATGCTGCGGCAAGAGTGGCGATCGCCAGGGACGACAGCGATCACATGTGCGGCTACCTGATCTGCATGAGCCTGGCGACCGCGCCGAAGTTCGCCTTCGACGATCCGCTCACCGGTCCCTGGCTTGCGCATGCGACCAGCAACGCCGCGCTCGGCGACTCCGTGCTCTGGCACTCCGCGGTCGACTTCACCGGCGAGGGCAAGGTGCAGGCCATGCTCGGCATCGCCGGCGTGCTGCGGTCCGGCGCGGTGAACCCGCGGTTCGCCTATCTGCCGATCGACTCGCGGGTGCGCGGCGCCGTCGACTTCGTGGACGCCATCGGCGCGCGGCACATCCCCGAGCTCGACGCGCGATTCGAGACCGTGGAACTGCAGTGCTACCGCCTCGACTACGGGCCGGGCGGGCTGTTCACGCTGGTGCGCGATCAGATCTACGCCGAGCTCGGCCTGCCCCGGCCAGCCGAGCCGGCGCCCGTCCGGCCCGCCGCCGTCGACCTGGACGCGATCCGCGACGTACTGAAGAACTTCCGGGTGCCGCGGGAACTGGCCCGGAGCTCCCTGGCGCGGGGGGATTCAGTCCAGGAACGCGCCGAGTTCGTGCGGAATCTCGTCCGCAGGTCCGCGGTCGAGGCGTTCGGGGACAGCGAGACCGAGAAGCTGCTCTACAGCGTGCTGGTCGCGGGCTACCTGGAGCCGATGCGCAGCCACGAGGAGGCGGCGTCGCGGCTGCTGATGAGCCGGGCGGCCTACTTCCGCCGACTCCGGACCGCCGTCGAGCGGCTGGCCGAGTACATGGGTACCGACCACGTCGTCTCTTGACCCGCCCCCGCCGCCCGCGCCGCCCCCGCCACGGAGGCCCCGCCACTGCCGTCATTGCCTCGGGGACTGCCGCGGCGAGTGCATGATGCCCGGCGAAGAGGACCTGTGCATTCACGATCCGGTGCGACCGATGTCGCGCCGCGAATGGGCGGCCGCGGTGCGGACGCGTGCCTTCTGGCAGCGCGTGCTGTGGGGGGCTAGAGCGCAGAGTCGAGAATCAGCTCGCCGACGATCTCGTCACCGATGACCTCGCCGGTCGGCCTGAAGCCCGGGCGGAAGTAGAAGCCCTCAGGACCGCCATCACCCTGTACCCGCAGGACCGCAGGCTAGCGCGGCTACCGCAGGCGGGTGCCGCCCACCACGACCGCCGCCGGCTCGGCGAGCAAGTCCGGGTCCTCGCGCGGGTCGTGGTGATAGGTCACGATGTCCGCGCTCGCGTCGGTGCCGACGAACTGCCGCACCCACACACTCGCTGCCGCCAGCGCCTCGCCGGGCGCCAGCCCCAGCTGCGCGAGCAGCGCGACTTCCTGCGGCAGAGACCCGACGACGTCGGTGCCGGCCAGGACCGGCACGCCCAGCCGCACGGCCAGCGGGATCAGGTGAGCCAGGCGGTCGCGTATCTGCCGGACCGCATCGCGCGTCTCGGGCGGGACCTCCACGCGGTCCGCGAATCCAATCGTCGCGCCGAGCGTTGGCGTCCACGCCGTCCCGCGCCTTGCCATCTCGCGCACCGCCGCCTCGTCCAGCGCGGTCCCGTGCTCGATCGAGTCGACGCCCGCGGCGACCACCGCGGCGGCGTTCGCCGTCGTGGTGTGGGCGGCCACCCGCGCACCGGCCTTGTGCGCAGCGTCCACCAGCCGGGCAATGGCGTCCGCGCTGTAGGTGGGCTCAGCCGCCGTCTGCGCGACGAGATCAGGGAAGTCGCAGATCACTTTGATCCACCGGGCACCCCTGGCGATCTCAGCGAGCGCGGCGTCAGCCAGATCCGGTTCCTCAACCGGGTTGACGAGCAGCTGCGGGAAGTAGCGTCCGGCCGGGGCCATGAACCGGCCCGCCGCCAGCAGCGACGGCATGCCGGGCTCGGGCTGCACATCCAGGGACAGGCCCGCCGGCGATCCCACATCGCGGACCAGGGCGACGCCGGCCTGCGCCCACGTGATCAGGTTCGCGCGCGCGGAATCCTGGTCGAGTGCAAGCGGACCGGTCTGGCCTACGCCAAGGGCTGGATGAGCGTGCGCGTCGGCCAGGCCCGGCAGGACGAAGCGCCCCGGCAGCAGCTCGGCGTCCGGCAGCGGCCGGTCTCGCGCTTCCCCGTTGGCGCCGATCCACCACTGCCTGGCGCCGCTTCCGAACGGAAGCTCGACCCCGTCAACCGCCCAGCCCGTCACGGTTTCACCCTAACCACGCTCCCGGGCACCAAGATCCTCCAATTCGGCCGCGCGCCGCAGATCCTTCGGACGGCCGACCGCCCGTCGCATCCTGATCAGATCGTCCCGCGCCAGGTAGCGGATCACGAAGCCGTCGGGCGCGGTCGCCGTCACACAGCGGCCGAGGAAGTCGGTGACGGGTAGCTCGCCCCAGCTGAGCGCTGTAGTGCAGCAGTCGCCACTGGCCGTCCCGGTGCGGAACAAGACCTTCGGCAGGCCGAACGCCGGCGGCTCGCAGCGGACCGGCACGCCGTCGTCGTCAGCAAGCTCCGCCGACAGCGACGCGAAGGCCGCCGCCAGTGCCGCCGCCTGCCCGACGTCGCCGTCCCACAGCAGGTCGAGGTCGCCGGTGAGCTCGGCCGAACCGTGCATGATCCCGGCCACTTGGCCGATCACAACCACCCGGGCACCGGCGGCGGCGAGCGCGCCCAGCAGCGGCAGCGGATCGAACCCGATCGCATCGTCGGTGGCGACCGTGCCGCGATCGCCGTCGGCATCCTCGTGCGAGATGCCGGCCCGCACTCGGCCGCGCGTCAGCTCCGCCAGGCGCGCCACGGCGTCGGCCAGCCGGCGGACCGCGATGTCGCCCTG
>DAIOWC010000177.1:0-1649 GCA_036758685.1 Streptosporangiaceae bacterium
TGGACAAGGCCGCGACCATGGACCTGGGCCTGCCGCAGTACTTCCGCGGCCTGGCTCTCGCAGACCGGCTCGACGGCACCGACGCCAGCAAGGCCGCCGAGCAGGCCGCTGCTGACCTTGAGTTCGTGCTCGCGGTGCGCAGCGAGTTCCCGCCCGGCCTGCTGCGCGCCGCCTTCCACGGCCTCGCCCGCGCCTACCGGCAGCTCGGACGCGACGACGAGGCGGAAGCCGCGCAGCGCAGCTCCGGCCTCAGCCCCGCGGACGACGACCCGCGCCTGATCTTCACGAGCTTCTCGGTGACCGCCCGCGACGGCATGCGCATGGCGCCGCCGCGGATCCTGCGGCCCGCGCCCGGCGTCTCGGTCGCAACGTCCTACGACTTCGGCGACTTCGCGTTCGTCCAGACCGCCGCGGGCATCGTCGCCATCGACGCCGGCACCAGCGCCGAACGCGTCCGATCGGCGCTGGCCGACCTCGCGTTCCCGGCCGATCAGCCGATCACCCACGTGATCGTCACCCACGCCCACTTCGATCACGTGGGCGGCATCGCGGCCCTGCTCGGGCCCGGCACCCAGGTAATCGCGTCGGCCGGCTTCCCCGCCGAGCAGGAACGCCAGCGGCACTGGTCCATCCCGTTCCGCAACTTCACCGGCACCGGCGCCAGCCCGATCAGGCAGGTCGAGCCAGACGCGCTCGTCAGCGAAACCACGTCCGTGACCGTGGGCGGAGTCGAGTTCCGCCTGATTCCGACCACCGGCGGCGAGACCCCGGACGCGCTGATGGTGTACCTGCCCGCCAGCGGGCTGCTGTTCACCGGCGACGTGATGATGCCGTACACCGGGGCACCATTCACCGCGGAGGGATCGCCCGAGGGGATGCTGGCGACGCTGCGCACGATCCGCGAGCTCGGGCCGCAGCGGCTCATCCACGGTCACGTCCCGCTGACCGAGAACTTCACGGTCGAGGCGCTGGCCGGGCTCGAGCCGGCGCTCGCGGACCTGCACGAGTTCGTGCTGGCCCGGATCGGCGAGAACCTGACGCTGCCCGAGATTCTGGACCGCGGCTACCTGCCGTCCGGGCTGCGCGAGCACCCGGCGGCCACGCTGCCGTACCTGGTCATCCGCGATCACTTCACCGAGCGGCTGCACCACCAGCGCACCGGCTACTGGCAGCCCGACGGCCACGGGCTCGACCCGCGCAGCGCGGGGGACTGGGCGGCCGCGCTGGACCTGCTTGCCGGCGGCAACCCGGCCGCGTTCGCCCGGACGGCGGCCACGCTCGCCGACCAGGGTGACCTCGGGCTCGCGCTGGACATCGCCAGGGCCGGCGAGCTGCGCCACCCGGGCAGCACGGAGCTAGATGAGGTCCGTCGCCGCGTGCTTGGCCGGCTGATGGAGCAGCATCAGGTCAGCGACCCGTTCAAGTTCCTGGTCTACGCCGAGCTGGCGGGCGCGGAGGTGAGCCCGGTCGCCTAGCCGGGCCCCTCGCCCCGGCGCTCCAGCCAGCGCTCCGGGCTGCGCAGGCCGGCGAAGCCGAGCCGGCGATACAGCCCCCGTTCGGGGGCGGCCATCAGCACCTGACGGATGCTTCCGACGTCGGGGTGGCTGGTGGCCGCCTCGACCAGGAACGAGCCGAGGCGATGGGCGCGG
>DAIOWC010000177.1:1749-8466 GCA_036758685.1 Streptosporangiaceae bacterium
GTCGGGGTGGCTGGTGGCCGCCTCGACCAGGAACGAGCCGAGGCGATGGGCGCGGTGCTCCGTAGCCACGAACACGTCGCACAGCCACGCGAACGTCGCGCGGTCGGTCACCATCCGGGCGAACCCGGCCTGGGTTCCGTCGGCGGCATAAAGCCCGAACACCAGCGAGTGCTCGATCGCCGTGGCCATGACCTGGTACTCGCGGCCCTGCGCCCAGTAGCTCTCCGCGCTCATCCAGCCGTGTACCCGCGTCACGTCGAGCAGCGCGGGATCATCACTTACCCAGTAGCCGTCAGGCCCGTCCCATCGCATCGGATCATTCTCGCGCGGGCGACACGGGCCCGCGCGAGCGTCGTTCCCGCCCTAATTGCCGAGGAGTGAGTCGAGCGCCACGACCGGCTCGGCCAGCGCCGTCGTGTCGACCGGCTTGCGCGAGCGGACCAGGTCCTGGATGAGGTCGTTGACGTCCCAGACGTTGACGTTCATCCCCGCGAGCACGCGGTCCTCGCCGTCGAGCCAGAACGCGATGAACTCACGCCGGCCGACGTCGCCGCGGAAGACGACCTGCGCGTAACCGCCGGGCTCGACATAGCCGGAGTACTCCATGCCCAGGTCGTACTGGTCGGTGAAGAAGTAGGGCACGCGATCGTAGGCGACATCCTGGCCCAGCATCGACTTCGCCGCGGCCAGCGGCTGATTCAGAGCGTTGGCCCAGTGCTCGACCCGGATGTGCTTGCCGATCATCGGGTGAAAGGCGCTGGCAACGTCCCCGGCCGCGAAGACGTCCGGATCGGCGGTGCGGAGCCCGGCGTCGACCCGCACGCCGTTGTCGACCTCGAGGCCGGCCGCCTGCGCCAGCTCGGTGTTGGGCGCGATCCCGACCGCGACCAGGATGGCGTCGGCGGCGATACGGGTGCCGTCCGCCAGGCGCACGCCGTCGGCGCTGCCGCCGACCCCGGTGATCTCGGCCACCTCTGCCCCGAACCGGAAATCGACACCGTGGTCGCGATGCAGGTCAGCGAACACCTGCGCGACCTCGCGGCCAAGCACCCGGAGCAAGGGCAGCTCGGCGGTCTCCAGCACCGTCACCGCGGCGCCTGCCTCGCGGGCGGCGGCCGCCGCCTCCATCCCGATCCAGCCAGCCCCGATCACGACGACCCGCGACGAGTCCTCGATCGTCGACCTCAGCCGGTCGCTGTCCCCCACGGTCCGCAGGTACAGCACGCCGTCCTGGTCGGCGCCCGGCACCGGCAGCCGCCGCGGCGCCGAGCCAGTGGTGAGCAGGAGCTTGGCGTACCCGGCGCGGCTGCCGTCGGCGAAGGTCACCTCGTGAGCCGCCCGGTCGATGGCGGTGGCCGCGAGGCCGAGGCGCAGGTCGATGTTCGCCTCGGCATACCACTCCCGCGGATGCACGTAGATCGAGTCTCGCTCGGCCTTGCCCTGCAGGTATCCCTTGGAGAGCGGCGGCCGCTCGTAGGGCAGCTCGTTCTCGGCACCGACCATGACGATCGGGCCGTCGAAGCCTTCCGCGCGCAGCGCCTGCGCGCCCTTCGCCCCGGCCAGGCTGGCCCCGACTATCAGGTAGGTCGTGTCCATCGCCATCACGCTCTCCCGGTTGAGGTCGATCAGTGCACGCCAGCAAGCGCGAAGAACTCCGCCCGCGGGACCGGACGCCGCGCAGCGTCCTGCAAGTATGCTCCGCCGGTGATCCGCCGCCGGGCGACCTGCCCCCTGTTTCGTTCGCTTCTGCGCCCGGCTTGTCCCGGTATGCGCGAACGGAACTGGGGGTGAGTCGTGGCGCGGGCGGGAGCACCGCGCTGTTCGCACCACGGAGACCGGCAAAGCAGTACATTTCGGCGCGCACAACCGGGTGTCTCAATCAGTTAGGAGACTTACCGTCCGCACCGGACGGTAAGTCTCCTACGTGATTCGGAGCCGGTCGCATAGGCCGCGAATCGGCCACGGCACCCCGGCGACGCGCACCACCACCGGCGGCCGCGCCGCGATCCGACTGGACATCGGCGCGGGTTGGCGGTTGGCTCGGGCGCTATGTCCACCATTCTCGTAACCGGCGCTGCCGGGTCCGTCGGCACCATGCTCCGGACCAGGCTTGCCCGGCCTGGCCGCGTCCTCCGGCTGCTTGACCTCGCGCCCCTGACGGCCGGCCCCGGTGAGGAGGTCGTGCCCGCCTCGATCACCGACCTCGACGAGATGACCGGCGCCTGTGCTGGCACCGAGGCGGTGATCCACCTCGCGGGCATACCGCGGGAGGCGCCCTGGGAGCAGATCGCCGCGGTGAACATCGAGGGGACCTACGCCGTGTTCGAGGCTGCGCGCCGGGCCGGCACGCGGCGGGTCGTCTTCGCCTCCTCCAATCACGCGGTCGGCTTCAGCCCGGCCAGCGAGTTCCCCGTGCCGGACTACGCCTTCCCGGCGCCGGACACTTATTACGGCGTGTCCAAGGCGGCCGGCGAGGCGCTCGGCGCGCTGTACCACTATCGGTACGGACTGGACGTGATCTGCCTGCGCATCCTGTCGTGCGCCGACCGGCCGCTGGGCGTCAGGGAACTGTCCACCTGGCTGTCCCCCGACGACACCGGGCGCCTGTTCGAGGCGTGCCTGACCGTTGACCGGCCGGGATTCCGGGTCGCGTTCGGCGTCTCTGACAACACCAGGGGCGGCTGGGTCAGCCTGGCCGAAGCCCGCGCACTCGGCTACGAGCCGCGCGATGACGCCGAGGTGTACGCCGCCGAGGTGCTCGCCCGCGACGGCCAGCCGGACCCGGCCGACCCGGTGCTCGCGCACCTGGGCGGCGAGTTCTGCCTGCCGCGGCTCGATGCAGAATTCCTCTCATGACCCCGCACGTAACCGCCGTGACGACCGCCGCCTACGAGCTCCCGATGCCGGTGCCGTGGGGGCCGGGCGCGATGAGCCAGTACCTGATCACCGCCGCGATCGACGTCAGCGACGGCGGCAGCGGGCAGGGATTCAGCTGGGCCGTTCGGTCGGGGGCGCAGGCGATCAAGCCGCTGATCGACAACGACTGCGCGCCGGTGGCAGTCGGCGGGCCGGTCATACCCGCGGCCGCGTGGGACCGCATGCGGTTCCACCTCCGCGAGGCGGGCGGCGGCATCACCAGCCTGGCGATGGCGGCCATCGACATCGGGCTGTGGGACCTGCAGGCGAAGACGGCCGGCCTCAGCCTGACCGACTTCATCGGCCGCCAGCGCGACGAGGTGCCGGCGTACGCCAGCGGCGTGAACCGGCACCTGGCCCTGGACGAGCTCATGGAGCAAGTGCACCGCTGGGTCGAGGCCGGGCATACCAGATTCAAGATCAAGGTCGGCCAGCCGACGCTGGACGAGGACGTAGAACGCGTCGCGGCAGTCCGCCGGATCATCGGTCCCGGCAGGCTGCTGATGCTGGACGCGAACCAGCTCTGGGATCTTCCGGCCGCTCGCCGGGCCGCGAAGGCGCTGTCCGCATTCGACATTTTCTGGCTCGAAGAGCCGCTGCCGGCCGAGGATCACCAGGCCTACGCGCGACTGCGGGCCGCGATCGACATCCCGCTGGCCGCCGGCGAGAGCCTGTATACCGAGGCCCAGTTCCGCGACGCGCTCCTGGCCGGAGCAGTGGACTACATCCAGCCGAATATCTGCCGGGTGGGAGGGGTCACCCCGTTCCTGCGCATCGCGCGGCTGGCCCGGCTGTTCGATGTGCCCGTGATGCCGCACCTGCTCCCGGATCTGTCCGGCCAGCTGGCGTTGTGCCTCCCGCTGCCGGCGATGGTCGAGGACATCGATCAGGGGTCGTTCGCCGCGCTCGGCGCGCTCGCGCGGCAGAGCGGCGTGACGATCGCCGACGGCATCCTGGAGGCGCGCACGCCGCCGGGCCACGGACTGGAGTTCGCCACGGCGGCGCTCGCGCCGCTCACCTGAGCAGCAAACCCCTAGGGCAGCAAGCCCCTACGGCAGCGCGTTCGCGCGGACCACCGCCGAGTAGAACGCGGCACTCGCCTTCGGGATCCGCTGCTGCGTCCCGTAGTCGACGTACACGAGGCCGAAGCGCTTCTGGTAGCCCTCCGCCCACTCGAAGTTGTCGAGGAACGACCAGCAGAAATACCCGCGCAGGTCCACGCCGGCGTCGATCGCGCGCGCGGCCGCGTCGAGATGGTCGGTCAGGTACGTGATCCGCTCCTGATCGTCGACGCCGCCTTCGGGATCGACGTAGTCCTCGGCCGCCATCCCGTTCTCGGTGACGTACAGCGGCAAGCCCGGCACGCGGTCGCGCAGCTGGACTAGCAGGTCATACAGGCCGCTCGCGTCGATCGGCCAGCCCATCGAGTTGCGCGGGGTCCCGTCGCGCACCACGCTGACCGCACCCGGGTAGCCGCTGATGCGCTCCTCGCCGCGGCGCAGCTCGTCCTCCTCGTCGCGCCAGCCGACGGTGCCCGGCCGGTAGTAGTTCACGCCGAGGAAGTCGATCGGCGCGCTGATGATGTCCAGGTCGCCGTCCCTGATCAGCTCGGGTCCCGGCAGCAGCGACGGCCGGACGGCGCCGACCGGGTAGCGGCCGGAGATCACCGGGTCCAGGAACACCTGGTTCTGCTCGGCCTCGATTTCCTCCGCGGCCGCCTTGGCCTGGTCGGACGTCGCGCGGACGACGGTGAGGTTCAGCGTGAAGCCGACCGGCTTGTCCGGCCCGAGTTCGGCGCGCAGCGCCTGGAGCGCGAGGCCGTGCCCGAGCAGCAGATGGTGGGTGGCCGCAGCCGCAGCCGCCTCATCGCGCCGGCCCGGAGCGTGCGTGCCGACGCGGTAGCCGTGGTTGGCCACGACGTAAGGCTCGTTGAGCGTGATCCAGCGCCCGACGCCGTCGCCGAGCGCCCTCGCCGTGATCGCCGTGTACTCGGCGAACCGCTCCGCGGTGTCGCGCCGCGGCCAGCCGCCGGCATCTTCGAGCGGCTGCGGCAGGTCCCAGTGGTAGAGCGTCGCGACGGGCTCGATGTCGCGCTCGCGCAGGCCGGTCACGAGGCGGCGGTAGTAGTCCAGCCCCTGCTGGTTGACCTCGCCGCTGCCGGCGGGCACGATGCGCGGCCAGGCGATCGAGAACCGGTAGGCCCGCACGCCAAGGTCCGCGAGCAGATCGAGATCAGCGTCCAGCCGATGGTAGGCGTCGCAGGCGATGTCGCCGGTGTCGCCTCGGCGCACCTTGCCGGGCGTGTGGCTGAACGTGTCCCAGATGGACGGCCCGCGGCCAGCCTCGGCCGCGGCTCCCTCGATCTGGTATGCAGCCGTCGAGACACCCCACAGGAAGCTGTCTGGAAACCGCCGGTGCCCGGTCATCTGGCTGAAGCCGTCAGTGCTCATCAACCCTCCATTTGAGGCCTGGATGACCCTTGACGCCACCCATCGCCGTCCTTACTGTAAGCGCTGACATTTAAATGTGTAAGCGGTGACATGTAAGCGGTTAACTTTCTTGCCATGGTCCCGTCACGTGGGCGTGCTATGGCCCGTTTCGCAAGGTGCTAGGTGATTCGAACGGACACTAGTGCGCTGGCTGGGCCGGTCCCCGGCTATGCCGCCACGCTGTACGACGTGGCGAGGGAGGCCGGGGTCTCCACCGCGACGGTGTCCAGGGTCGTGCACGGACACGATCGGGTCAAGGCATCGACCAGGCAGCGCGTGCTCGACGTCATCGAGAAGCTCGGGTACGTGCCCGACGGCGCGGCGCAGAGCCTGTCCAGGAAACGGAAGCAGGTGCTCGGCCTGGTCGCCGTCGAGAGCCGCGGCCCCGAGACCGAGATCGAGCAGACCAGCCTGCTGTTCGTCGAGGAAGTCCTGCGCGGCGTCGAGTCATCGCTGGGCGAGATCGGGTGGTCGCTGCTGATCTCGTTCCTGCATGCCGGCGACGCGGCCTACCAGCGGCTGCAGTCACTGTCGGGCAAGGTCGACGGCCTGCTGATCGCCGAGGGCATCGTCGGATCGGGACAGCTCGCCCGGCTGGCCGCCCGGCTGCCGATCGTGCTCGTCGCCGGGTCGCCGGAGGAACTGAACGCCGATGTCGTCGACGCGGACAACCGCTCGGGCACCATGGCCCTGGTCAGCCATCTGGTCGAGGTGCACAACCGGACCCGGCTCTTCTACGTGGCCGGCCCGGACGAGGCGCCCGACGCCCGGGCCCGGCGCAGCGCGTTCAACGAGGTGCTGGCGGTGCACCGGAGCGTGACCGCGTGCGGCGAGTTCGAGGGCCTGTTCGCCGGGGTCGGCGGCCAGCTCGCAGCCCAGAAGATCCTGTCGATGCCGCCCAGCGAGCGGCCCGACGCGGTGGTGTGCGCGAACGACCAGATGGCCATCGGAGCCCTGCGCGAGCTGCAGGCGAACGGCATCCGGGTGCCCGAGGACATGGCGGTCGTCGGGTTCGACGACATTTATCCAGGCACCCTCGTCGTCCCGGCCCTGACGACCGTCCGCCAGCCGATGCGCATGCTCGGCGCGCGCGCCTGCTCCCGGCTGCTCGAGCGCATCGCCGACCCGGCCCTCCCGCACCGGGTCGAGCTGCTCCCAACCCAGCTGATCGTGCGGGAAAGCTGCGGGTGCGGTGCGCCCAACGGCGCTGCCGCAAACAGCGCTGCCGCAAGCAGCGCTGCCAACGCCGGCGCCCCAGCACCCGACGCAATACGGGAACTCGCGATCCAGGCAGGTGACTGATGAGCTATAT
>DAIOWC010000177.1:8566-13784 GCA_036758685.1 Streptosporangiaceae bacterium
GCACCCGACGCAATACGGGAACTCGCGATCCAGGCAGGTGACTGATGAGCTATATCGCCCGACGCCTCATCTTCTACGTCGTGGCGGCCTGGGTCGCGCTGACGGCGAACTTCTTCATCCCGCGGCTCGTGCCGGGCAACGCGGTCGAGGCCATCATGTCGAAGTTCCCCGAGCTGTCGCCCGCGACCTACAAGGCACTCGAGGCGATGCTCGGTGTCGGCCACCCCGCCGGCCTGTGGAGCCAGTACGTCTCCTACCTCGACGATGTCGCGCACTTCAACTTCGGCATCGACGTGTCGCAGTACCCGGCGCACGTGTCCACGCTGCTCGGCGAGACCATCCCGTGGACGCTCACACTGGTCGGCACCGCGACGGTGATCGCCTTCTTCCTCGGCACGGGCCTCGGGATCCTCGCGGGGTGGCGGCACGGCGGCTGGGCCGACCGGGCGCTGCCCGGGCTGATGTTCATCCAGGCGATCCCGTACTTCTTCCTCGCGCTGATCCTCATCGAGGTGCTCGCGGTGAAGCTGCACGTGTTCCCGATCGGCTCGGGCTATGCGGGCGGGCTGGTCCCCGGCTGGAACTGGGCCTTCATCGGCAGCGCGATCTATCACTCGCTGCTTCCGGCGTTCACGATCGTGATCACGTCGGTCGCCGGCTGGATGCTGCAGATGCGCAACGTGATGATCACGACGATCGGCGAGGACTACGTGCTCGCCGGCCAGGCCAAGGGCCTGACCAACCGCCGGGTCGTGTTCACCTACGCGGCGCGCAACGCCCTGCTGCCGCAGCTGCAGGGCTTCGGGCTGGCCCTGGGCTTCGTTGTCTCCGGAGCCATCATCATGGAGATCGTCTTCTCCTACCCCGGCATCGGCCTGCTGCTCGTGAACGCGGTCACGTCGAACGACTACCCGCTGACCGAGGCGATCTTCCTGGTGATCACGTTCGCGGTCCTGCTCGCCAACCTGATCGTCGACCTCGTCCTCGTCTTCATCGATCCGCGGGTACGGACGAGGGAGGCGACGGCATGACCGCCGTGCTGCCGGTCAGCACCAGCCCCGAGATCGTGGCCGAAGGCCGCCAGGAGATCGGTCACTGGCGGCGGCTGCCGCTCAAGGCGAAGGCCGGCATCGTCCTGCTCGGGCTCTTCGTGCTGGTGGCGATCATCGGGCCCCTGGTCACCCCGTACGACCCGTCGTACCAGAACCCCTCGCTCAACCTGTCGATGCACGCGCCCGACGCGGCCCATCTGCTCGGCACCACGTCAAGCGGTCAGGACGTCCTGTCGCAGCTGCTCGTCGGCATCCGGCTGACCATGGAGCTGGCGTTCATCGTCGGCGTCGTCGCGACGGTGCTGTCGGTCGCCGTCGGCGTGTGCGCCGCCACGTTCGGCGGTCTCTGGGATGAGCTCCTCACGCTCGTGGCCAACGTCTTCCTGGTCATCCCGGCCCTGCCGCTCCTGATCGTCCTGCTCGGCTACCTGTCGCAGCACGGGCAGTGGCCGACCATCCTCGTGCTCAGCGCCCTCGGCTGGCCGTGGGGGGCGAAGGTCATCCGGGCCCAGACGCTCGCGATCCGCAACCGCGACTTCATCGCCGCCGCGCGCGAGGCCGGCGAGAGCTCCTGGCGCATCATCGCATTCGAGATCATCCCGAACGAGTACAGCCTCATCGCGGCGAACTTCGTCAACACCGTGCTGTACGCGATCGGCACCTCCGTCGCCCTCGCGTTCATCGGCGTGGCCGACCTGTCCAGCTGGAGCCTCGGCACGATTCTCTACTGGGCGCAGAGCCAGCAGGCTCTGACGCTCGGGGCCTGGTGGTGGTTCGTCCCGCCCGGCCTCGCCGTCGCGCTTATCGGCACCTCCCTGGTCCTGCTGAACACCGGGATCGACGAACTGGTCAACCCGCGGCTGCGGGACGCCGCCCGCGCCAACCGGATCGCCGGGCGCACGCTCCGGCCGGCCGACCCGACGCCGGTGCTCGCCGACCTGCAGCCGCGGCGCTCTCCAGTCGGCGCGTTCCTGCACTCGTTCTCCCGGAGTTCTCTTGCGGACGGGAACGAGGCTTCGCGATGATTCAGCGTCCAGATCGCGAATCCGTGCCCGGGGCGAACTACACCGGGTACACCGGCACGGACCCGGTGCTCGATATCCGCGACCTGTCCGTGACCTACCAGGCCGTGGGCGGCGACGTGCGCGCCGTCGACCATGTGAGCCTGGCCCTGCACGCCGGCGAGGTCGTCGGCCTCGCGGGCGAGAGCGGCTCGGGCAAGTCGACGCTGGCCTACGGCGCCTGCCGGCTGCTCCGTGCCCCCGCGGTCATCAACAACGGGAGCGTCACCTACCGCGGCCGGCGCGTGAGCGGCCCGGTCGACCTCATGCATCTCAGCGCCGATGAGCTCCGCAAGATTCGCTGGCGCGAGATCGCGATCGTGTTCCAGAGCGCGATGAATGCGCTGAACCCGGTGCTCAACGTCCGTGACCAGCTCACCGACGTGATCCACGCGCACCTGAAGGTCTCGCGGGCGGAGGCGGTGGAGCGAGCCGCCTCGCTGCTCGACCTGGTGAGCATCCCGCGCTCGCGGCTGCGCAGCTACCCGCACGAGCTGTCGGGAGGCATGCGCCAGCGCGTGATGATCGCCATGGCGCTGGCCACCGAGCCCGAGGTCGTCATCATGGATGAGCCGACCACGGCGCTTGACGTCGTGGTCCAGCGCGACATCCTCGCGCAGATCGTCGAGCTGAAGGACCAGCTCGGTTTCTCGATCCTCTTCATCACGCACGACATCTCGCTGCTCCTCGAGCTCGCCGACCGGATCGCGGTGATGTACGCGGGCAAGCTCGTCGAGCTCGGCACGGCGGCCGAGATGCACCACGAGGCAGCTCATCCGTACACGATGGGCCTGCTCAACTCGTTCCCGTCCCTGCGCGGCGCCCGGCGCGAGCTGGCCGGAATCCCCGGCTCGCCGCCTGACCTGCGCTCCCCGCCGCCGGGCTGCCCCTTCCTCCCGCGCTGCCGCTACGGCACGCAGGCCTGCACCGAGATCGACATGAGCCTGGCGCCGGTGGCGACCTCAGAGGACCCGTGGCACGTCACCGCGTGTCCGTTCGTGCTGCCGGACGGTCTGCCCGCCAGCCAGTCCACCGGCGCCGGGGCCGCCCCAATTGGAGTTGTCGATGACCAGCGATGACCGCGAGCCGCAGCCTCCTCCGGCGGCCATGCCACCCGTGTCCGCCGCGGCCGGGCACGGCCCGCTGGCGATGGAGGCGATCGCGCTCACCAAGGACTTCAGGATCGGGCGTCGCCAGGCCGTCCACGCGGTTCGCGACGTTTCCTTCAATCTCTACCGCGGCGGCGTGGTCGCGCTGGTCGGCGAGAGCGGGTCGGGCAAGTCAACGATCGCCAGGATGCTTGCGGGCCAGGAGCGACCGACCTCGGGGTCGATCCGGCTCGACGGCGCGCCGGTCGAGATCGCCAGCCGGAGCGCGTTCCGCCAGTACAAGAGCTCGGTCCAGATGGTGTTCCAGGACCCGTTCTCCTCGCTGAACCCCGTCCACACGGTGCACTACATGCTGGAGCGTCCGGTCCGGCTGCACCAGGGCAAGTCCTCCGGCCGCGAGGTCCAGGAGGAGATCGGCTCGCTGCTGACGCAGGTACGGCTGACGCCGCCCGAGCAGTTCCTCGGCAAGTTCCCGCACGAGCTGTCCGGCGGGCAGCGCCAGCGCGTGTCGTTCGCGCGGGCGCTGGCAGCGAAGCCGGGCGTGCTGCTCGCCGACGAGCCGGTGTCCATGCTGGACGTGTCGATCCGCCTGGAGATGCTCGGTCTCCTGGACGACCTGCGCCGGAGCTTCCAGCTCGCGCTGCTGTACATCACGCACGACATCGCGTCGGCCCGGTATTTCGCCGATGAGATCATCGTCCTGTACGCCGGGGAGGTCGTCGAGCGCGGCGCCGCCGAGGACGTCACGCAGCATCCGGCGCACCCGTACACCCAGCTGCTGGTCGCGTCGGCGCCGGATCCCGATCACCTCGGCCGCGGCGCGCTGCGCGCCGGGCGAACCGCGGACGGGGCCAAGGCCATGCCCGGCCTGCAGGCAGCGGCCGTGGGCTGCCCGTTCAACCCTCGGTGCCCGTTCGCTGACGACAAGTGCCGGAGCGAGGCACCAGCCCTCCAGCTCATCGCCGCCGACCGTGCCGCGGCTTGCTGGCATCTCGACAAGGCCGCACCCGACCTTCTGGCCAGCCGACAAGGGGGTGGGGACCTTACGAGTTAGCCCACGTCAAAACCGCAAGGGAAACGAACCCTTCAACCAATAAGGAAAGGCAATTATGATCCGGTCAAAGCTGAGCTATCGACGGCTCCTGGCCCTGACGGCAGCGGGCGCGCTCGCCGCCGGAGTGGGAGCCTGCTCATCGACCCCGGCGCCGTCGAGCTCAGGCAAGGGCTCGACGCCGAGCGGGGCCACCACCCTGACCATGGAGAGCTCACCTGAGAACTCCATCACCCAGGACTTCAACCCCTTCGTGTCGACGGCCGCCCCGCAGGGCATGGGCGCCACGGGGCTTATCTACGAGCCGCTGCTTCAGTTCGACCTCGCGGCACCGCCGAAGTTCTACTACTGGCTGGCGACCGCCTATACCTGGGGCGCGGGCGGCAAGTCGCTCACCTTCACGATCCGGCAGGGTGTGAAGTGGAACAACGGCACGGCAATGACGCCGGCCGACGTCGCGTTCACCTACAACCTGGTCAAGAGCACCGCGGCCATCAACCTCGCCGGGCTCGACATCACGAGCGTGAGCACCTCTGGGGACACGGTCACGCTGACGTTCCCGACGGCGGAGTACACCAACCTGCAGCAGATCGCCGGAGTGCCGATCCTTCCGAAGTCCGTGTGGAGTACCGCCGGCACCCCGACGGCCTTCACCGACGCTACCCCGGTCGGCACCGGGCCCTACATGCTGAAGACCTTCACGCCGCAGGGCTTCACGCTGACGAAGAACCCGAACTACTGGAACGCGTCAGCGGTCAAGGTGCAGAACGTCTACTTCCCGGTCTACACCTCGAACACCGGCGCACTGTCGGCGCTGTTCTCCGGGCAGATTGACTGGACCGGCAACTTCATCCCGGGCCTGCAGAAGCAGTTCGTGAGTACCGCACCCACCTACCACCACTTCTGGGAGGCACCGGGCAGCACCAACGCCCTGATGCCGAACCT
>DAIOWC010000178.1:0-13626 GCA_036758685.1 Streptosporangiaceae bacterium
GCAGCACGTAGGAGCGCGAGCCGTGCAGGATGCCGGGCTCGCCCGCTGACAGCGTTGCCGCATGCTCCCCGGTCTCCACGCCATGTCCGGCGGGCTCGCACCCGATGAGGCGGACGCCCCCGTCGGGGAGGAACGCGTGGAACAGGCCGATAGCGTTGGACCCCCCTCCGACGCACGCGATCGCGGCATCGGGCAGTCGGCCGGCTCGCTCAAGGATCTGGCGGCGGGCCTCGACGCCGATGACGCGCTGGAAGTCGCGGATCATGGCGGGGAAGGGATGAGGCCCGGCGACCGTGCCGAAGATGTAATGGGTGCTCTCGACGTTGGCGACCCAGTCCCGGAACGCCTCGTTGATGGCGTCCTTGAGGGTAGCCGAGCCGGAGGCAACCGGTATGACCGTCGCGCCGAGCATCTTCATCCGCGCCACGTTGACCGCCTGCCGCCGGATGTCGGTTTCCCCCATATAGATGGTGCACTCCAGGCTGAACAGAGCGCATGCCGTCGCGGTAGCCACCCCGTGCTGGCCGGCTCCCGTCTCGGCGATAACGCGCGGCTTGCCCATCCGCTTGGTCAGCAGGGCCTGCCCGAGCACGTTGTTGATCTTGTGCGACCCGGTGTGGTTGAGGTCCTCGCGCTTGAGGAACAGGCGCGCGCCGCCGGCATACCCGGCGAACCGCGAAACCTCGGTAAGAGCGCTCGGACGGCCCGCGTAGTGCGCGAGCAGTTGCTCGAACTCCGCTGTGAACCCTGGATCTGTCTTGGCTCTCTCGTACTCGGTGGCAACCTCATCCACGGCGGCAACCAGCGCCTCCGGTATGAACTTGCCGCCGAACGCGCCGAAATACCCGTCCCCGCTGGGGAACTGGCCCGGCAACGCCGGGAAGAAGAATTTGCTGTCCATCACACATGCGCTCCCGGCACGGGACAACACCCGGCCTTAGTGGGTGATAACGAAGCTACGAGTGGGCTCGTCGGCCCGGAAACGGGCAGGAACGACGGAGCCGAGGAGAGCGATCTCGCTCAGATACCTCGCACGGCACTCAGGATGCCGAGCCATCGCATCCCGTTCACCTGACCAGCCTCGGCGCCGAGCACATACCGCACCCTGCGTCCGAGCACACGCCGCGCGGGGGCCCGGCAGCCGCGCGGCCGGCACCCGGGAGCGAGGCGGATGGCGATAGACACAGCAGCACGCTACCGCACGGATCGCGGCTCGGTCGCCCCGCGGGACGCGCTTAGGTTCTGACGGTGCTGTCCCATTGCCATTCGTGCGGGCGCCGCGGCAACTCGCCCAGGGCGGCGCGGCCGCAGCAGTACAGCAGCACGTCGGCGGGGTCGCCGCCGGGAGCGTCCGGGAACAGCCGGGTGATCACCGGCGCTGCCAGCGCCGCCGGCGGTCGCCACGGATCGGAGGGGTTCAGCCCGCGCACCACGTCAAAGGTGTGGATCAGTGTCTCCGCTACGCCCATCGCGGCGAACCCCGCCGCGTCCGAGACACCATAATTGTGATGCGCGCGCAGGTCTGGGTCGGCGGACCGGGCGATGCGGTGCAGCAACTCGGCGTGCGCGCTCAGCGCGGCCAGCAGCCGCGGCGGCGAGGCTGAGTCGTCGAGCGCCAGCTCGGTACACAGGTACCCGTCCGGATTGCCGTACACGATCTGACACGCGTAGAAGTAAAGACAGTCGACCATGTGCAGCGTGGTCTGCCAGCAGCTCCACTGCAGGTCGGCAGCTGGCACCTGCTGCCAGTCCAGCTCGGTGTATCCCGCCAGCGCGGCAACAGATGCGCCGGCAGCGGCCGGCAGATCAGCTATCTCGGTCATGTAGCCATTCAATCTGACTCGTCGTCCGGAGCCTCCTCAGTTAACGTTCCGAAGCTCCTCGGGCTCGAGCGCCTCGATTGCGCTGGCGTCCACCTCGTCGGCGTTCATGGTGCGGGCCACCGCGAGCGCCTCGAGTCGGCGCCTGATCAGCTGTTGCTGGTATTCGTCATCGAAGCCGAGTGCGGCGCGCCGCTGCCGGGCCTTCGGGTCGGCTGCGTCGTAGCCGCCGCTGAAGCCGGCGGTGAGTTTCTGCCATCGCTGTTCGAGCCACGGCCACAGGTCCGGGTTCTCGGCGATGATGCGCCGGCCGAGATACGTGCCGTAGGCGATGTGCCGCCGCTCGTCGCGCTGGGTGAGCTTAATGCCCGCTTCGAGGCCGGGGAGCTTGCCGAGCGTGCGGAATGTCTGCTCCCACCGGTGGTACCCCGCAATAGCCGCGACGCCCTCGACAAGCTGGTTGTAGATGAGGGTCGCGTCGAGGATCGCCCGTGGCGAATGGTCGGTGTCGAGTCTGCGCATGACTCTCGTCAGCGCGCCGTCGAACAGCCCCGGGCGGCCCTGGCTGACTGCGGCCTGCTGCTCGCGGACCAGATCATCCAGCTCGGCCGGGTCAGCCCCGACGGCGTCGAACCATCGCCGGAACAGCTCGGTGTGCTTGGCCTCTTCCATCGCGAACATCGCCAGGTACATCGTGTCCTCAAGGCGCCCGAGGTCAGACATGCATCGCAGCAGCGGGACAATGTCTAGCGTCACCGCTTCCTCGCCGACCATGAATCCGCGCGCAGACAGCGCGATCAGCGTCCGCTCCTGCTCAGACATCGACTGCCAGTCGATCGCGTCCTGCGAGAAGTCGATGTCAGCCGGATCCCAGAACAGTTTCTTGGATTTCTCCCACAGCTTCCACGGCACTGAGTCGTAGTCAAGCCCCCGAGTGGACCGGTAGCGGCCGATCTGGGTCTCCTGGATCTTGCCGCCTGCTGCGGGCTCCGTCATTTCCAGTCTCCTTCAAGAGGCCGGGCGCCTGGGCTCCGATTTTAGAATCAAAATGCCAGAACCGTGCAGAACGATCATTGCCTGTGGCAGCGGGACTCAGCCGGGTGTCCCGATCTCGGTCCGAACAGCCAGCAACTCCGGGAAGAACGTCAGGTCGAGGGCCTTGCGCAGGAAGCCCACTCCAGACGACCCGCCAGTGCCCTGCTTGTCGCCGATAATCCGCTCGACGGTCTTCATGTGCCGGAACCGCCACAACTGGAAGGCTTCCTCGATGTCGACGAGCTCCTCGGCAGTCTCGTACGCGCGCCAGTGCGACTCGGGCTCGGCATAGATTCGCCGGAGGGTGGACACGATTTCGGCGGAGAAGCCGCGCGGGCGCGACCAGTCACGGCTGCTGACCGATTCGGGCAGTTCGTAGCCGGCTCGGGCCAGGTAGCGCAGGAACTCGTCGTACAGACTAGGCGCGGCTAGGTCGGCGGCGAGCGAGGCGTGCGCGGCCTGATCGTGGGCGAACACCGCCAGCATGGCCGGGTCCTTGTTGCCGAGCAGGAACTCGACGGTTCGGTACTGCCACGACTGGAAACCCGACGACGTGCCGAGGGCATCGCGGAACTGGGCATACTCCGCCGGAGTAAGCGTCGCGAGCACTGCCCACTGCTCGAGCATCTGTCGCTGGATGTGCTTGATGCGGGCGAGCCGCTTCAGCGTCGGCGCCAGCGCATCGGTCGAGAGCAGGGCTATGGCGGAACGCAGCTCGTGGATGAGCAGCTTCAGCCAGAGCTCGGTGACCTGGTGCTGGATGATAAAGAGCATCTCGTCGTGCTGCCCGGATACCGGGTGCTGGCTGTCGAGCAGCTGGCCCAGCCCGAGATAGCCGGCATAGGTCAGCCGGCCGTTGAGGTCGGTGATCACACCGCCCTCGAGAGCCCGCGTTGCTGGCGCGTCGCCCACTGGATCTTCCTCCTAGATCGACGCTCAGACGCAGACGGTGCTGCCCGTGCCGTGCTTGCGGGCGAAGTCGTAGACCACCGACGCAGCCGCGACGTCCAGCGCGGCATGGCCCGTTGACTTGAACACGGTGAGCTCGGAACGCTCGCGGCGGCCGGGATGGCGCCCGTCGAGCACCGCGCCGAGCAGGACGACCTGATCCGGCGGAAGGCCCTGAAGCTCGTGTGCTCCGGCGGGCGGCTCCGCGGCCGCGGCGCCCGCCCACTCGACGAACACCGGCCCGGCGCCGACGGTGGCGGCGTCGAGTTCAGGTCCCGCCGAGCCACCGACGGAACTGACATGCGCGCCAGCGGCCAGCCACTCCCGCTGAATGACCGGCTGCCGGGCACCGGTGCAGCAGAAGACGACGTCCGCGCCCTTGACGGCGGCCTCGATGGTGTCTGCGACAGCACCGGGATAGCAGGCCGCAGTCTCCTCGGCCCGCCCCTGGTCGCGGCCGCCGACGACCACGGCGGTGGTTCCGTCGATGGTCGCGAGCAGCGCGGCCTGGGCGCGTGCCTGCACCCCGGTTCCCACGATGGCGATGCGTTCGGGATGCGGACCCGCCAGTGCGCGCATGCTCAGCGTCGCTACGGCAGCGGTGCGGACGGCCGTGATCGACTGGGCGTCAAGTACCGCCAGCGGGCGGCCGTCCTGCTCATCGAAGACGGCCACGATGCCGCGGTGCGTACTCCGGCCTTCCAGTCCCGGCTCGGCGAAGACCGAGATCACCTTGGCCGCCAGGCCGAGGCCGGGTACATAGGCCGGCATCATGCCGAGGACTCCAGCCGGCGCCCGAGCGGCGATCCGGGGCGGTGCCGACACCTCGTCGCGGCTGATCGCGACCAGGGCGGTGGAGACGGCCGTCAGCAGGCGCTCCGGATCCAGCGCGGCCCGAGTCTGCGAACTGCTGAGTACCAGCACGCCGCTCACGCGCCGGCCGCGGGGGTGCCGGCAGCGGCGGTGCCGGTATCCGGGGACAGCGCCATCAGGGCGTGCTGCAGGTCAGCCGTCGCGGCCGTGAGGTAGGCCTTCATCTCGGACAGCCGCGGCTCCTCGAACTCGGCGTCGAGCCCGACGATGGTCAGAGCACAGATCGGCGGTCCCTTCGCGGCTGGAACCGCCCGGCTTACGGACGCGATGAGCTTTTCGTTGCGGCCGCGCTCGAGCGCGAAGCCCGTGCGCTTGGCCCGCTCGATGTCGGCGAGCAGTCCGTCGCCGCCTTCGAGCGGATAGCCCGCCTCCTGCGCCAGCCGGAGGTACGGCCGGCGCGCTTCGTCCCCGAGCATCGCCACCAGCACCAGCGGGCCCGCGAACTTGTGCACGGGCAGCAGTTCCTCACGCAGGTGGCTGATCATTTCCAGCCGCTGCGGACGGACCACGTCGATGACTCTGGACTGGTCGGACTCCAGCACCTGCAAGTTCACCATCATGCCGGTCTGGTTCGACAGCGCCTCCAGCACCGGCCGGGCCACTGCGACCAGCGAGTTCGTAGCCGCGGCGTGCGACAGCTGAAGCACGACCGTGCCGGGGAGGTAGCGATCGCCGACGCGCAGCACCCACCCGCGCCGGATCAGGTCGATGAGCACGCGATAGGCGGTCGCGCGGTGCAAGCCGACTTCGCTTGCGAGTTCGCTGAGCCGCAGCGGGCGATCCGATCGGGCGATGACCTCGATCAGGTCGAGCGCCTTGTCGACCGCGGAGCTCGCGGTTCCCGGCAATCTCATCACTCCTCGCGACACTTGGGCGGGTTGACGTACATTAACACGTGTTGCTACTCTTGAAACATATGTTACATCTACTGTAACACTTCCGGGCGAGCTGCCGCCACGACGAAGAGGTGGATTCGATGGGTCACGAGGAGGCCGCGGCGCCGGAGCCGTACGCCGCGCCGCCGGCCGGCGCGGTCACGATCTACCGCCGGGCGACACTGATCGACGGGACCGGAGAGCCGGCCCGGCCGGCAATGACCATCGTCGTCGACGGCGCGCAGATTCGCCTGGTGGCTCCTGACGCCGAGATCCCGGCCGAGCTGCGCACCGGCGCGGAGGTCATTGACTGCGCTGGCCAGTTCGTCATCCCGGGCCTGATCGACTCGCATCAGCACATCGCCACGCCGCCTGACCGGCCAGCAGCCGAGGCGACCCTGCGCCGGCTCGCCTACGGCGGCGTCACGGCGATCCGGATCATGGCCGACGACTTGCGCCAGGTCGGTGACCTGGCCCGGGCGACCCTGGTCGGCGAGATTCCCGGTCCCGACATCAGCTACGCGGCCCTGATGGCCGGGCCGAGCTTCTTCGACGACCCGCGGACATGGCAGGTGTCGCAGGGCGAGACGCCGGGCCTGGTGCCCTGGATGCAGGCGGTCACCGACGAGACCGACCTGCCCCTCGCCGTGGCGATGGCGAAGGGAACCCACGCTAAAGCGATCAAGATCTACGCGGACCTTCCCGGAAGCACGGTAGCCGCGATCACGGCGGAGGCGCACCGGCAGGGCCTCGGCGTGTGGGCTCACGGTGCGGTCTTTCCGGCCAGTCCGAGCGAGGTCATCGGTGCCGGGGTCGACTCGATCTCCCACGTCACCATGCTGGCCTACGAAACGGCGGCACCGCTTCCGCTCAGTTACAAGACCAAGCCGGCCGTTGACACTGACGGCTTCGGCGTCGGCGAGGACCCGCGGCTCCAGTCGCTCCTCGCGCAGATGGGGGCGCATGGCACCATCCTGGACGCCACGGGCAGCATGTACGCGAGGGAACCGGAAGGCGACGACGAGGCCAGGAAGCGCGCCAGGGCCAATGCGGACCTGGCGGCCAGGCTGATCGGGCACGCCTACCGCGCCGGAGTTCCGGTCTGCACGGGCACCGACTACGAGACTGATCCCCAGCATCCGTTTCCGGCGCTGCATGACGAGATGGCGTTCCTGGTGCGGCGCTGCGGCATCCCCGCTGAGCAGGTCATCCGATCCGCCACCCTGATCGGTGCCAGGAGCCTCGGCGCCGAGGCCAGCATGGGCACGATCGAGGCCGGGAAGCTGGCCAACTTCGTCGTGCTCGCCGACGACCCGCTGGCCGACATCGCCAATCTGAGCAGCATCGCGCTGGTCGTCAAGCGCGGTCACCGTTACGACCGGGCCGCCTACGAGCCAATCCAGAAGGGACAGGTCGGGCGATGAACCGGGCTGCTGACTACATGGTCATCAACGCGCTGGGAACGCTGGATAACCCCAACGCGCCGGCTTCGTCGGAAGCGGCAGCCAAGCTGACCCAGTCCAGCGACGACCTGACGATCGACGCGCGCACGCTTGCCGATGCGCACGCCTCGGGCCTGACCGCAGTGAATATCACGCTCGGATACACCATGGGCGATGCGCCGCCGTTCGAGCACACGCTGCACGAGATCGAGGTGTGGGACTCGATTGTGGCGGACAACTCGGCCGACCTCATCAAGGTGCAGACCGTCGCCGACATTCACGAGGCGAGAAGCTCGGGCCGGATCGGCATCATCTACGGCTTCCAGAATGCCGTCGCGATCGGCGACGACCTCGGCCGGATCGAGACCTTCGGCCGGCTCGGCGTCCGGGTAATTCAGCTCACTTACAACCAGGCGAATCACATCGGCGACGGCTCGATGGCTCCGGAGAACCGGGGCCTGACGCCTTTCGGCCGGCAGGTGGTCGAGGGCCTGAACGCCAGCAGCATCATGGTCGACCTGTCGCACAGCGGAGAGCAGACGTGCCTGGAGGCGGCCAGGATCGCGGAGAAGCCGGTTTCAATCAATCACACCGGCTGCCGCGCCCTGGCCGATCTGCCGCGCAACAAGACCGATGAAGAGCTGCGGCTGGTGGCATCGCGCGGCGGCTTCGTCGGCATCTACTTCATGCCCTTCCTGAACATCTCGGGTCACGCGCGCGCCGCTGACGTCATCGAGCACATCGACCACGCGGTCAACGTCTGCGGCGCTGACCACGTCGGCATCGGAACCGATGGCCCGGTCACATCGATCGACGACCTGGACGCCTACCGGGCCAGGCTCGCCGAGCACGTCGCCCTGCGCAAGGCGGCCGGCGTCGGCGCGGCGGGGGAGCGGAGCGACACGCTGCCGTTCGTCATCGACCTGCGCGGCGTGAACCAGTTCTACGAGCTCATCGGGCTGCTTGAGGCCCGCGGCTACAGCCAGGACCTGATCGAGAAGATCCTCGGCCGGAACTTCGCCGACTATGCGGAACGCATCTGGGCTCCCTGAGCGCAGCCACCATCAACCAGTGTCCCGGCAGCGGCCACGGGCGCTGTTTTCGCGAGAACGGATGGACGACAACGTGAGAAGAATAGTGAGCCCGGGCAGGAAGATTCCGCTGGCAATCGTCGCCGTCGCCGCAATCGGCGCGGCGGGCTGCGGTTCGACCGGCCATACCGCCGCCCCTAGCCAGAGCGACGGGTACGCGTACGGAACGCTGTCGGCACAGTCGGGCACCCCGAAGGCTGGCGGCACCGTCAACATAGCTGAGTCGCCGGGCGCCGGGCCGACCTATATCTTCCCCGTCATCCCCGGCTCGGCCAACTCGGTCTATGTCATGTTCCAGTTCCAGTGGCAGATGTTCCGGCCGTTGTACTGGTACCCGACGGGTGCGAACCCGGCGGTTAACACCACTCTCAGCCTGGCCAGCCTGCCGGTCTACAGCAACGGCGACAAGACGGTCACCATCAACCTGAAGCCGTCCTATACGTGGTCCAATGGCGCGCCGGTGGACGCCAACGACCTCGTTTTCGAGATCGACCTGATCAAGGCCGCCATCAAGGAGAACCCGTCGGACTGGGCGGCCTACACGCCCGGCCAGTTCCCCGACAACGTGCTCAGCGCCACCGCGACGTCGAAGTACTCGGTGACGCTGCAGCTGAACCGGTCCTACAACCCGGCCTGGTTCACCGACAACGAGCTCACTTCGCTCACGCCGCTGCCGTCGACCTTCTGGAACAAGGCTTCCGCGACCGGCAAGCCGCTGAACTACGCCAGCCCGGCCAACGCGACCGCTATCTACAACTACCTGAACGGGCAGTCGTCAGCGCCCGCCACGTTCGCGACGAACCCGATCTGGCAGGACGTCGACGGCCCGTTCCGGCTCAAGACTTTCAACGCCTCGACCGACGCGTACTCCATGGTCCCGAACCAGGCCTACACCGGACCGCAGAAGGCGCACATCGCCGAGCTCAACGCGCTTTCGTTCACCTCGTCCACGGCCGAGTTCAACCAGCTCACCAGCGGCCAGCTGACGGCGGGCGCGGTCGACCCCTCTGACCTGTCGCAGGTGCCGGCCCTGAAGGCAGCCGGGTACAACGTCTACGGCCTGCCGTCGCACGGCTTCAACTTCATCATGCTGAACTTCCTGGACAAGACCGACGACGTCAACAAGATCCTCGGCCAGCTCTACATCAGGCAGGCACTCGACCATCTGATCGACGAGCCCGCCTACATCGCCAGCAAAGGCATCTTTGACGGGGCGGCCGCACCGAACTACAGCTCTGTCCCCACGGTGGCGGGCTCGCCGTACAACATCGCGAATGGCACGACTGCTCCCTACCCGTACAGCATCTCGGCGGCAGCGAAGCTGCTGACGAGCCACGGCTGGAAGGTCGTGCCGAACGGCAAGACCACGTGCCAGAGTCCCGGCACGGGACCTGCGGACTGTGGCGCCGGCATCCCGGCGGGCCAGGCGATCACGTTCAACCTGTTCTACAGCGATCAGACCCCGGTCAACGCGGTGCAGTGCACCGCGTTCGCTTCCGCGGCGGCGCAGATCGGCGTCACTGTGAACACCGAGCCCAAGACCTTCAGCTACCTGATCCAGCACTTCAACGACCCGGCAGCGGCGGCGGATGACAGCAGCTGGGCCATGGAGCAGTGGGGCGGCTTCAGCATCACGCCGTACCCGACAGCCAACGGCACCTTCAACAGCACCGGCAGTTCGAACGTCGGAGGCTACAGCAGTCCCGAGGCGAACACGCTCATCCATAACTCGGTCTACGGCAGCGACCCGATGGCGGTGAAGGCCGAGGGCCAGTTCCTCAGCACGAGCCTCCCGGTGCTCTGGCTGCCGAGCCAGGACATCATCTGGGCCTGGTCGAAGGACCTGTCCGGGCCGCCTGACTCGTTCGCGAGCCTGACTCAGGAAGCCTTCACCCCGGAGTACTGGTACTTCAAGAACTAGCTGCTGGCCCGGTGGTCCCAAACTGACACGAGCGGAACGGAGGTCACTCATCGATGGCCATTTACCTGCTGCGCCGCGCGGTCACGGCTGCGGTCGTGCTGCTCGGCATCTCGATGGTGACCTTCGCTCTGCTGCACATCATGTCGCCGTCGCCCGGACGGGACGTGCTCGGGCTGCAGGCCAGCCGGGCCTCGGTCGCGGCGTTCAACCGGGCCCACGGCTTTGACCGGCCGCTCATCAGCCAGTACCTGAGCTACATGAATCAGCTGGTCCACGGCAATCTTGGCTATTCCTACAAGCTCAACCAGAGCGTGGACGCGCTGCTCTCCGAGAACGCGGGCCGGACCGCCATGCTGGTGGGGGTGTCGCTGGTCATCGCGATAGCGATCGCGGTGCCGCTCGGCATCTTTCAGGCGGTCAAGCGCAATAAGGCCGCGGACAACGTCGTCACCGCGCTCGCCTTCACGGCCTACTCGATGCCGAGCTTCTTCCTCGGACTGCTGCTCATCGACCTGTTCGCGCTGCGGCTGCACCTGGTCAACGCCGAGGCGTCCCAGTCGACGTCAGCCTTCGTGATCTTCACTGACCCGCGGAGCATGGTGCTTCCGGTGGCGACGATGGCAGCAGTCTCGGTCGCCATGTACTCCCGCTATCAGCGGTCGGCGACCCTGGATCAGCTCGCGCAGGATTACATCAGGCTGGCGCGGGCCAAGGGCCTGCCTGCCCGGCTGGTGCTGACCCGGCACCTCGTCCGCAACGCGTGCCTGCCGATGGTGACCCTGATCGGCCTGTCGGTTCCGCTGCTGCTGGCAGGCAACCTCGTCATCGAGTCCGTGTTCAACTACCCCGGCCTCGGGCTGCTGTTCTTCAACAGCCTGCAGAGCGACGACTACCCGGTGCTGCTCGCCTACACCCTGGTGAGCGGCGCGCTGACGGTACTGGGCAATCTCGCGGCTGATATCTCGCTCGCACTCTCCGACCCGCGGATCGAGCTGGCATGACCCTGGAGCCACGATGACGACCAACGCGCAGTTGCTGCCCGCTCCGGCAGCTGATGGCTCCGAGGGCGGAACGGCGGCTGCGCCAACCAGCGGCTGGCGGCTGGCGCTGCGTTCATTCGGGGAAAACAGACTGGCGGTCATCGGCGTCGGGATAGTGGTCCTGTTCGTGCTGTTCTGCTTTGCCGGCCCGCACTTTTACCACACGAACCAGACCTCCGTGAACGTCGTGAACAGCTTCCAGCCGCCTGGCAGCGGGCACATCCTCGGCACCGACGGGCAGGGCTTCGACGAGCTCGGCCGCGTCATGCTTGGCGGCCAGTCGTCGCTCGAGGTCGGCTTGTTCGCCGCGGCGATCGCCACGACCATCGGCACGCTGTACGGCACGGCCGCAGGCCTGGCCGGCGGCTACATCGACGCGATCATGATGCGCTTCGTCGACATGCTGCTGTCGATCCCGTTCCTGTTCATCGTGCTCATCGTCGCGACGAAGTTCAGCTCCACCGTGCTGTCGCTCGGCCTGATCCTGGGCATGTTCTCGTGGCTGGTGCCCGCCAGGCTGGTGCGGGCCGAGGTACTTGCTCTGCGTAACCGCGGATTTGTGGCCGCAGCCAGGGTCATGGGCGCATCGGGCCCGCGGCTGGCGTTCCGGCACCTGATCCCTAACGCCCTCGGCGTGGTGGTGGTGAACATCACCTTCCAGATCGCGGACGCCATCATCGCGGTCGCCACGCTCGGCTTTCTCGGCTTCGGGCTCTACTACCCCCATACCGACTGGGGGGACCAGCTCTCGAACGGCGTGACGTACCTGACGGCCGGTTACTGGTGGCTGATCTTTCCTGTCGGGATCTGCCTGATCCTGGTCGTCATGGCCTTCAACTTCATCGGCGATGCGCTGCGCGACGCGGTCGACGTGCGGCTGCGGCGCCGTTGAGCCGGCTGACACGAGGAGAGCACTCTGTGGGTCACGTCCTGGAGATCGAGAACCTGTCGGCTCGCATCCAGCTGAGGCGATCCGTCGTACAGGCGGTCGGCAACGTTGGCTTGTACCTGGACCGCGGCGAGACGCTTGGCCTGGTCGGGGAGTCTGGCTGCGGGAAGTCAATGACCGGGCTGTCGGTCATGGGGCTCCTGCCGGCCGGCGGCTCGATCGCCGAGGGCTCGATGAAGCTGGACGGCCGCGAGCTGGTAGGGCTCCCCGAGTCCGAATACCAGCGGATCCGCGGGAACGACATCGCGATGGTTTTTCAGGACTCCATGACCGCGCTGAACCCGACGAAGACCATTGGCTTCCAGGTTGCCGAGCCGGTCCGCGTGCACCGCGGCGCGAGCCGGAAGGAGGCGCTGGACCGGGCGGTCGAGATTCTCACGATGGTCGGCATCCCGCAACCAAGAGAGCGGCTCGATAACTACCCGCATCAGCTGTCGGGGGGCCTGCGGCAGCGCGTGATGATCGCGATCGCGCTGGCCTGCGAGCCGAAGGTGCTCATCGCCGATGAGCCGACCACGGCGCTGGACGTGACCACGCAGGCGCAGATACTCCGGCTGCTCGGCCAGCTGAAGGACCGGCTCGGGATGTCCATGCTGCTCATCACGCACGACATGGGGGTCATCGCCGGCTGGGCGGACCGGGTCAATGTCATGTACGCCGGCCACATCGTCGAAGCCACCACCGCGGACAATTTGTTCGGCCGGATGCGTCACCCGTACACCCAGGCGCTGCTGGCCTCCATCCCCGTGCTCGAGCAGGACAAGTCGAGCCACCTGTTCAGCATTCCGGGGAGCCCGCCCGATCTGACCGCGCTGCCCGCCGGATGCCGGTTCGCCGCGCGCTGCTCTCAGGTCACCGACGAGTGCCGCCGCGCCGAGCCGCCGCTGGTCAGCCGCGAGCCAGAGCACTTCTTCGCGTGCTGGAACCCGGTCGATGGCCCGCTCACCGTGGCTGCGCCCGGCTCAGGTAAGTCCGCCGTGACCGCGCGGCCTGGCCGGCCGGCAGGCGCGGATGAGCCCGCGCTCAGCGTCACCGACCTGGTCAAGGAATTCGCGGTGACCAGCAGTACCAGGAGCTCCAGGGGGACCGTCAAGGCGGTCTCCGGAGTGTCGTTCTCAGTAAGTGCCGGCGAGACGTTCGGCCTGGTCGGCGAGTCCGGGTGCGGGAAGACGACCATTGGCCGCATGATCGTCGCACTGGAGTCGCCGACGAACGGCAGTGTTCATTCCGAGGGCACCGCGGCGTCGAGTCTGCGGGGCCGCGCGCTGCGCCGGTGGCGCCGCGACCTGCAGATGGTCTTCCAGGACCCCTACGACTCGCTTGACCCGCGGCTGCGGGTCGGGGCTCTCCTGCGTGAGCCACTGGAAATTCAGGGCATCGGAACGCGCCGGGAGCAGATAGCACGCGTCCGCGAGCTGCTCGACGAGGTCGGCCTGCCGCCCAGCTCGGAGGAGCGCTACCCGCACGAGTTCTCCGGCGGCCAGCGCCAGCGCATCGGGCTGGCCAGGGCACTGGCGCTGAATCCGCGGGTGATCGTCGCCGACGAGCCAGTGAGTGCGCTGGATGTCTCGATCCGTTCGCAGATCCTCAATCTCATGAAGCGACTGCAGGCCGCCCATGACCTCAGCTACG
>DAIOWC010000179.1:0-13460 GCA_036758685.1 Streptosporangiaceae bacterium
TCGGTGTCCACGATGCCGTTCGCCCGCAGGACCTTGGACAGCGCGGAGGCATCCACCGACTCGGCGAAGTCGATGGTGGCGACCACCTGCGAGCGCTGGGCTGGGTCGGCCACGAACGGCGCGGCCAGCGGCGACTTCTCGGCCCAGGTGTACAGGATGCCCGACGACTGCGCGGTCCGGTCCGTGGTCCATGCCATACCGCCCCGCCCCAGCATCCAGTCGATCTGCTCGGCCAGGAGGATCAGGGTCGCGATCGCCGGGGTGTTGTAGGTCTGCTGCAGCCGGGACTGCTCGATCGCGATCTGCAGGGACAAGAACTCCGGGATGTAGCGGTCGCTCGCCGCTATCTGCCCGGCGCGCTCCACCGCGGCGGGGGACAGGAGCGCCAGCCAGAGCCCGCCATCGGATCCGAAGCACTTCTGCGGCGCGAAGTAGTACGCATCGAACTGCGACGGGTCGACGGCGATGCCGCCGGCGGCGCTGGTCGCGTCGACGAGCACGAGCGAGCCGGCGTCTGCTCGCCTGACCCTGCGGATCGGCATGGCCACGCCGGTCGAGGTCTCGTTGTGGGTCAGCGCGTAGGCGTCGATGCCGTCCTCGGCGTCGGGCAGCGGGTGCGTGCCCGGCTCAGACTTGATGACGGACGGATCGGCGAGCCAGGGAGCCGCGGTGGTCACCTTGGCGAACTTGGACGAGAACTCGCCGAAGCTCAGGTGCTGGGACCGCTGCGTGATCAGGCCGAACGCCGCGACCTCCCAGAAGGCCGTGGTCCCGCCGTTGCCCAGCACCACGAGGTAGTCGTCGGGCAGGGCGAACAGCGAGGCGAGGCCCTCGCGTACCCGCTGGACCAGGTGGCGGACCGGGGCCTGCCGGTGCGAGGTACCGAGCAGCGTCCGGCCGGACGCGGCCAGCACCTCCGCCTGTTCCTGCCTGATCTTGGTCGGGCCCGAGCCGAACCTCCCGTCCGCCGGCCTGAGGTCGGCGGGGATGACGATGGAGGGCTCAGACATCGTGGTCGAACACCTCTTCGGCCCCGGGTACGTCCCGGACCGATCGCGCCTTCGGGCCGATGTAGATCGCGCTCGGCCGCACCAGCCTGCCGGTGCGCTTCTGCTCCAGGATGTGCGCGGCCCACCCGGCCGTGCGGGCGCAGGTGAACATCGAGGTGAACATGTGCGACGGCACCTCGGCGAAGTCCAGCATGATCGCGGCCCAGAACTCCACGTTCGTGGCCAGGACCCGGTCCGGGCGGCGGGCGTGCAGCTCGTCCAGCGCCGCCTTCTCCAGCGCGGCGGCGACCTCGTAGCGCGGCGCATCCAGTTCCTTGGCGGTCCGCCGCAGCACCCTGGCCCGCGGGTCCTCGGCCCGGTAGACGCGGTGCCCGAAGCCCATCAGCCGGTCGCCGCTGTCCAGGGTCTTCTTGACGTAGGCCTCGGCGTCGCCGGTCTTCTCGACCTCCTCGATCATGTGGAGCACCCTGGCGGGCGCGCCGCCGTGCAGCGGGCCGGACATGGCCCCGACCGCGCCGGACAGGGCGGCCGCCACGTCAGCGCCGGTGGAGGCGATGACCCGGGCGGTGAAGGTGGAGGCGTTCATGCCGTGCTCGGCCGCGGAGACCCAGTAGGCATCGATGGCCTTGACGTGCTTGGGGTCGGGCTCGCCCCGCCAGCGGATCATGAAGCGCTCGGTGATCGTCCTGGCCTCGTCCACCTGCTTCTGCGGGACCATCGGCAGGCCCAGGCCGCGGGCGGCCTGCGCCACGAACGACAGCGCCATGACCGAAGCCCTGGCCAGGTCGTCGCGGGCCTGCTCGTCGCTGATGTCCAGCAGCTGGTGCATGCCCCAGGCCGGGGCGAGCATCGCGAGCGCGCTCTGCACGTCGACCCGGATGTCGCCGGAATGGACGGGGATCGGATACGGCTCGGCCGGGGGCAGGCCGGGAGCGAACTCGTTGTCCACGAGCAGGCCCCAGACATGTCCGTAGCTGACGTGACCGACTAGCTCCTCGATGTCAACGCCTCGGTACCGGAGGCTGCCGCCTTCCTTGTCAGGCTCGGCGATCTCGGTCTCGAATGCGACGACCCCCTCCAAACCGGGCACAAAGTCGGACATTCGCGTTCCTCCGTCTCGTGGGTCGGCGGCGGGCCGGCGGGCTGGCCAGGGGGGATCAGGCCGCTTGGTGGGTCGAGCGGCGGGGGCCAGCGGGCCTTGGTGGCCTGCGGACCTATTCAACCCCTCGGGCAGTAGGGACAGGTAATCGGCCTTGGGTTGTGTGAGGATCAGTACCCGTGGAGCCGACACGACACGCCGGGCCCGATCTCGGCCCGCGGGGGCCGCTGGACGAGTCCATGCTCCCGGCCGAGCCGCTTGACCTGTTCGACCAGTGGATGAGCGACGTAATCCGGGCGGGCCTGCCCGAACCGACCGCGATGGTCCTGGCGACGACGTCCGCTGACCTGCGGCCCAGGGCCAGGATGGTGCTCCTGAAGTCGTCCGGCCCGGAAGGCTTTACCTTCTATACAAACCGGACATCAAGGAAGGCCAGCGACCTCGCCGAGGTCCCCCGGGCGTGCCTGCTCTTCCCCTGGCACGCGATGCAGCGCCAGGTGATCCTGGAGGGCCCGGTCACGCCGTTGTCCACCGCCGACAGTGAGCCCTACTTCCACAGCCGGCCGCGGGGCTCGCAGCTTGGCGCCTGGGCCAGCCGTCAGTCGGCGGTTCTGTCCTCGCGAGCCGACCTGGACGAGCGATATTCGGAGCTGGAACGACGGTGGCCCGAGGGGACTGAGGTCCCGATGCCCGAGTTCTGGGGTGGCTACTGCCTCCGCCCGGACCGGATGGAGTTCTGGCAGGGCCGGCCCAGCAGACTCCATGACCGGTTCCGCTACACGAGGGACGACTCGATCTGGACCGTGGCGCGGCTGTCCCCCTAGGGCAGCCACGATCTGTTCGCGCTGGAGGCGGGGCGGCATAGCATCGTTTCCGGAGGTATCTGCTTGTGACAGCCCATGGCCTGATCGATACGACCGAGATGTACCTTCGCACGGTCTTCGAGCTCGAGGAAGAAGGCATCGTTCCGCTGCGCGCCCGCATCGCCGAACGGCTCTCCCAGAGCGGCCCGACTGTCAGCCAGACCGTGGCCCGGATGGAGCGTGACGGCCTCCTGCGGGTGGAGGGCGACCGCCAGCTGGCGCTGTCTTCGCAGGGCCGGGCCATGGCCACCAGGGTGATGCGCAAGCACCGGCTGGCCGAGTGCCTGCTCGTCGGCGTCATCGGGCTGCCGTGGGAGGAAGTGCACATCGAGGCCTGCCGATGGGAGCACGTGATTTCGGACAATGTCGAGCGAAGGCTGGTGGAATTGCTCGACTATCCGGTCCGCTGCCCGCACGGAAACGTCATTCCGGGGCTGGATGAGCTGGGCGTACCCGATGATGCGACCAAGCGGGCCGACGTGGCCTCGGCCGAGCCTGACATTGCCATGACGGACATCGCGACGGCCGGGGCCGAGCTGGTTGTCGTCAGCCGTATCAGTGAACAAGTCCAAAGTGACGCGGCATTGATGCTTAGACTCAAGAACATTGGGATACAACCCGGACGCGAGGTAACTCTCGCGGCTAGCGATCACGGTGTGCGGGTGACAGGTGCGGACTCTTCCGGCGTTGTCCAGGCGGAGCTTCCAGTTGACATTGCCGCGCACGTCTTCGTCCTCCGATCGTGACGAGCTGGCGGTGATGGCGCGGTGAACATGCGCGAGGATGCGCTCCGGCACCCGCTCAGCGCGACCGAGGTGCTGGACCACATGGCGACCGGCATTGTGGTCACCGACCAGGCCTGCGGCCTGCTGTATGCGAACTCTTTCGCCGTGTCACTGTTCGGCTTCCCTGACGACCCTGGCCACCTGATTGGCCGTTCCCTTCTGTCGCTTGGCATCGAGCAGGGTGACGCGTCGACGGTCCAGCACATGGCCGACAACGTGCTGCGCGGCTGGCCGTGGGAGGGTACGTTCGCCAGCCAGCGGCTCGACGGCTCGCGGGTCTTCGTCCGCGCGCACGCCGCGCCGATGCGGCAGGCGGACGGCACGATCTCCGGCATCGTGATCATGGCCAGGGAGGTCACCCGGCGCGGCGGCCAGCGTGCGAGCGACCGCATCGGCCTGCTCGAGCGCATCGGCGAGCGGCTGTCGAGCTCGCTGGAGCTCAACGTGACGATGCGCCAGGTCGCCGAGACCCTGGTCCCGCAGTTCGCCGACCACTGCTTCATCGACCTGTTTCACGGCGACGTGCTGGTCCGGCGCGCCCAGCTCCATGCCCGCGGGTGGATCCCGGCGCCGGGGACGTGGGCGCTGACGGGCGAGCAGATCTACTACCCGCCTGGCCACTTCTGCGCGGAGGCGATGTCCAGGCTGGACACGGTCGTCGTGGACGACATGGAGGCCGGGAACTTCCCGCCGCCCTCGAAGGAGGGCCCGCGCGAGTGCGCGGACATGAAGCTCACGTCGGTGATCGCGGCGCCGCTGATCGCCCGCGGGCAGCTGCTCGGCGTGATGAGCCTGGCGCTGTCCATGCTGACCGAGCGGGAGGAACGCCACTACGGCGCCGATGACCGCGATTTCCTCAGCGCCATTGCCAGCCGCATTGCGCTCGCCATTGACAACGCGATGCTGTTTGAGGAGGAACGGCGTACGGCGCTCGCTTTCCAGACGAGCCTGCTGCCCAAGGACCCGCCCTTCGTCGATGGCCTGGAAGTGGCGTACAAGTACGTCCCGGCCAAGCCGCTCGAAACGCACGGGCAGGGAATTCAGACCCAGGTCGGCGGCGACTGGTACGACATCATTCCGCTGTCGGCCGGCCGGGTCGGCATCGTCATCGGCGACGTGGAAGGGCGCGGGGCCAGGGCCGCCGCGGTGATGGGGCAGCTGCGGGCGGCGCTCCGGGCGTTCGCCCAGGACGACAAGTCGCCGGCCGAGATCCTGCGCCGGCTCGATGACTGGGTGCGCGCGCTCGGGCCGGCCGCAGCCGAGGAGCACGGGTTCGCGGCGGCTGACCCGCCGACGGTGAGCTGCACCTACCTGGTGTACGACGCGTGGTCACGGACACTGTCGTTCGCTAACGCCGGTCACGTCCCGCCGCTGATCGTGCGCGGGCACGACGTGAGCCAGCTGGAGATCATGGATCGCGGAGTCCTGCTCGGCGTCCGCGGCAAGGGCGTGCCCGGCCTGCCGACCTATCGCGAGGAGAACCGCTACCTCGCGCCCGGCTCGACTCTCGTCTTCTACACCGACGGCCTGATCGACCGCCGGCAGCGCGCGGACGGAAGCGGTCACTACACCGACGGCGAGGTGCAGCAGATGCTGCGTCAGGCGGTGCGCGATGCCGCCGACGGCACCGTCGAGCAGATCGCCGCGGCGGCGGAGACCGCCGTGCCGGGTGAGATCGACGACGACATGGCGGTCGTCGTGGTCCGGACCTCGCCGGTCGACCTGGCGTCCTGGGAAGGTCAGTTCCCGGCCGAGCCGATCCGGGTGTCCGAGGCCCGGCGGCTCGCGCACGAGACGTTCATGAGCTGGGGCATGGACATGGAGCAGGCCGACCTTACCTGCCTGCTGGTCTCCGAGGTGGTCACGAACGTCGTGCTCCACGCGGCGGTGTCCCCGACGCCCCGGCACGAGCTTGTACTTGAGGGAGCCGGGGCCGGCCCGCTCGGGCTCATCGGCGACTGGGAGATCGCGCCGTTCGAGGACGGGCTCGGCACGCCGGCGGGCAAGGACTTCACCTTGCGGCTGCGCCGCGGGCATGAGGCCGTCTGGGTTGAGGTGTTCGACGCCGACCTGCGGCTGCCCCGGATCCGGAGCGCGGGGGAGAGTGACGAGGGCGGCCGCGGCCTGTACCTGGTGGATCAGCTGGCTTCGCGCTGGGGATCGCGGCCGACCAAGGACGGCAAGGCAGTCTGGTTCGAGATGCCGATCAAGACGAGCTCGAGGTCCGGTCTCGCCTGACTACCGGGTCGAGGCTGCCCACAGGGTGAGCACGACGATGGCGAAGCCGGCCATGACCGTCAGCCAGGTTTTCCCCGTCACGATCAGGCCCATCCGGCGGCGGGTGCGCGTCACGACGTAGGCGACGATGGCTGCCAGTATCAGCAGCAAGACAATGCCCTGAGCCATGCCGCCTCCCTGATGCGTGCGATCTCAGCATAAGTCCACCGCGCGCCGGAGGCGAAGGTACGCAGCGCGCTACGCGGCACCATCCGATGCCGGCTGCACGACGGTGAGCTCGGGCCGTGCGGACACCGCTGACCCGAGGACGGCCGAGACCGGCAGATCACCGTCGGGAACGCGCACCGAGTCGTGCAGGCGCCGCAGCATCGTGACCTGCCGGGCGAGCGCCTCGATCTTGTCCTCCACGAGCCGGGCGGCCGCGTCGCGCTGTCCGGGGCTGACCGGCCGGCCGGCTGCCAGCCGGGCCAGCGGCTTGACCTCCTCCAGCCGGAAGCCGAGGTCCTTGAGTGCCAGCGCGGCCGCGATGTAGCCGCCGTACTCCTTGGGGTACTTGCGGGTGCCGCCGGGCGACCGGCGCGGCTCGGGCAGGATGCCGAGCTGCTCGTAGTACCGGATCGTGCGGCTGCTCACGCCCGCGGCCTTGGCCAGCTGACCAATGCTGACCAGGCCGGCGCCGTCGTCGCTGATCTTCGTCATGCGTTCCCCCGTCCGTGCGCTGGGCGCGACGCGCTCCCGCGCCCGCGCGCGGCGGCTTGACCATGGCTTTGTATGCGCCGCATTTCCCCGGCAGCGCATTCACGGATAGTAGCCGTTTCGCTACCTGTCACGGGCGGCAATCGGCGCGGTGATCGCCGTCAACTGGGTCTATGGCCGTGACTAACCAGCGCGGTAGCCTCAATGTGACGGCAAAGGTCACCCGCGTTCACGGCCGGCGCAGGCGGCGGTGGGCGGGTCGTTGTCGTGGAGGTCGCGGTCGTGTCCGAGGCATACATAGTCGGGGCAGTCCGGAGCCCCATCGGCAAGCGCAACGGCGGGCTCTCCGCCGTCCACCCCGTCGACCTTGCGGCCCACGTGCTCCGCGAGCTCATGGCGCGTACCGGCGTCGATCCATCGGCCATCGACGATGTCATCATGGGCTGCGTTTCGCAGGCCGGACCGCAGGCGATCGACATTGCCAGGAACGCCTGGCTGTCGGCCGGTCTCCCAGAGAGCGTGCCCGGCGTCACGGTGGACAGGCAGTGCGGCTCGTCCCAGCAGGCCATTCACTTCGCGGCGCAGGCCGTGCTGTCAGGCACGCAGGATCTCGTCGTCGCCGGCGGGGTCGAGAGCATGAGCATGGTGCCGATGGGCACGACGGTCGCGCTGCCGATGAAGGCGGGCCTGGCCTCTCCGTTCGGCGAGGGCTGGCACGACCGGTACGGCGACCAGGAGATCTCTCAGTTCCGCGGGGCCCAGCTCATGTGCGAGAAATGGGGCCTCAAGCGCCGGCAGCTCGAGGAGTTCTCGCTGGAGAGCCACCACCGGGCGATCCGCGCGATCGATGAGGGTCGCTTCGACCGGGAGATCACGCCCGTGGCCGGTGTCACCTCGGACGAAGGGCCCCGGCGCGACAGCACGCTGGAGAAAATGGCGGAGCTCAAGCCGCTGCGGCCTGGCTGGGAGCTGACGGCCGCGACCGCGTCGCAGATCGCTGACGGGGCCGCGGCACTGCTGGTCGCCTCGGCCGGCGCTGTCCGCCGGCACGGCTTCACGCCGCGGGCCCGGATACGCACGCTCGCCGTTACCGGCGCGGATCCGGTGTACATGCTGACCGGCCCGATCCCGGCGACCGAGCAGGCGCTGGACAAGGGGCACCTGAACATCGAGGACATCGACGTGTTCGAGGTGAACGAGGCGTTTGCGCCCGTGCTGCTGGCCTGGTCGACGGACACCGGCGGATCGCTCGCCAAGACCAACCCGAACGGCGGCGCGATCGCTCTCGGTCACCCCTTGGGCGCCTCCGGCGCGATCTTGATGACCAAGCTGCTGCACGAGCTCGAGCGCAGCGGCGGCCGGTACGGGCTGCAGACCATGTGCGAGGGCGGCGGCCAGGCCAACGCCACGATCATCGAGCGCCTCGCCTAGTCAGGCCGGCCCGACCGCGAAAGTCGCGAGACGGCCAATAGTGCTGATAGAGCGTCCATGTTGGCCGTCTCGCGACTTTCAGGCCCCCGATACTCGCATGGCATTCCGGACAGATCGAGCTTCCCGACCCTGACCGCCGCGAACCTGCGGGCCGAGACCAAGTTTGCGACCGCCACGTTCCCAAGGAATATATAATCTGAGTTGTAAGTTTGCTCATACGAGAGGGCTAGGACCTGGGCCGCAGGTCTGGGCTAGTGCAACTGGAGGGTGACAGACATGCTGCTCACATCGTTCGACCCGTTCGCGGAGTTCCGCCGTGGGGTCGGCTCTAACGGCCTTGCGTCCGTCCGGATGGACGCAGTCCGCCGTGACGGCGAGGTTGAGCTTCGGTTCGACCTGCCGGGCATCGACACCGACAGCATCGACGTGACCGTCGACCGCGGCGTGCTGACCGTCAGCGCCAAGCGGTCGGAGGAGTACGCCGATGACGAGAAGGTCTTCGTCCGGGAGCGGGTCATGGGCTCGTTCACGCGACGGATCCGCCTGTCGGACGTCGTCGACGCCGAGAAGATCGCCGCGTCCTACGACGGTGGAGTTCTGACCGTCAAGGTCCCGCTGACCGAGCGGGCGCAGCCGCGCAAGATCGAGATCAGCACGCCCGAGCGTGCCGAGGTCGCGGCCTAATCCGTCACCACGGATTAGGGCGATAGCCTGCGAAGGGCCCGTGCGGTTACGGCCGCGCGGGCCCTCATTGCATTGTGGGGAGGTGCACAGCTGTGCCGTCACTGCCGATGGACGACGCGAACAGGCCGTTGTTCACGGTCGGCCAGGTGTCCGAGATGCTGGAGGTGCAGCAGGCGTTTCTGCGCCGGCTGGATGAGTTCAGTGTCGTCTCCCCGTCACGGTCGGCCGGCGGCCAGCGCCGGTACACCCGCAACGAGATAGTGATCGTCCGCTACGTCGTGGACCTGATCGGCGACGGCATGACTCTGTCCGCCATTCGCCGGATTCTGGAACTCGAAGCGCGGGTGCACGACCTGGAGGCCGAGCGGGATGCCCTGCGGGCGGCACTTCAGGCGTTGCAAGCGGGGCCTATGAGGAGTAAGCCTGGGCTGGCTTAGCGGCGGCTGAGCTCGCGGTCCGCGACGGCGTCGGCCGCGAGCCTGCCGCTAGCTGCTGGTCAGCGCGTCTTCGGGTACGTCGGCGCGGCTGACGAAGACCTGCGGGCTGATCGAGTGCAGGGCCGTGAGCATGTCGCCCAGTTCGTCGTCTCTGGGCAGTTCAAGGACGACATCGCCGGACAATTCCGCCGGGGCGCCCTCGCGCGGCGTCAGGCTGATGGCCTGCACGCTCTGGCTCGCCAGCACCTCGTCGAGCCGTTCGCGGCTGCGGGGGTCGTCAGCCAGGTTGATCCTTATCCTCCACATGGCCATGCGCTGGCCCTCCAGTGTCTGAGTACCGGTCACCTTTGACAGTGCTGTGCACTCGTTGCCTACGTGATTCGGGCTCGTAACGGCAGCGTGAAGTTCGCTTCCCAGCCGTCACCGGGGGAAACGCGCCGGGTGACTGCTCAGGCTCGTGACGTTAGCCGAGCCTGGCGGTTTCAGACCTTTGATCGGTAGAAATTTACGAAAGACTTGGACGGCGTTGGCCCGCGCTGATCCTGGTAGCGCGACCCGTAGACCGACGAGCCGTACGGGTGCTCCGCGGGTGAGCTGCACCGGAACAGGCAGAGCTGGCCGATCTTCATCCCGGGCCAGAGCTTGATCGGCAGCGTGGCGACGTTCGACAGCTCGAGGGTCACGTGGCCGGAGAAGCCGGGGTCGATCCAGCCGGCCGTGGAGTGCGTCAGCAGGCCCAGCCGGCCGAGGGAGCTCTTGCCCTCCAGCCGTCCGGCCAGGTCATCCGGCAGGGAGATGATCTCGTAGGTCGAGGCCAGGACGAACTCTCCGGGGTGCAGCACAAACGGGTCGTCGCCATCGGTCTCGACCAGCCGGGTGAGGTCTGCCTGCTCGGTCGCAGGGTCGATGTGGGGGTACCGGTGATTCTCGAATACGCGGAAATACCGGTCCAGGCGGACGTCGATGCTGGACGGCTGGATGAGTTCCGGCGCGAACGGGTCCAGCTTGACCCGGCCCGACTCAACCTCGGCCTTGATGTCGCGATCAGAGAGCAGCACGCCTGGCAACCTACCCGGTTCCGGTACCATAGGCGGGCAGTGCTCCCCAGGACCGCCCCCGAAAACCGGGCGTCGGCGCCTGCGGGGTCCGCCCGCGGGTGTAGTTCAATGGCAGAACGTCAGCTTCCCAAGCTGATAGTGCGAGTTCGATTCTCGTCACCCGCTCCACCCCGAAGTGCCTGGTCAGCGATATGATCACGGCCCCGCCTACTAACCTCAGGGCGCATGCTGATCATCGCGTGCCCGCTACGTGCCCGATGGCCTGTCGGCGTCGCCCAGCTCAGCCTCGACGGCCGCGCTGATGGCAGCAGCGATGAACCGGTCGCGCTCAGCCGTCGATGCTGATAGATCAGCGCTGCGCGCGTCGTGCTATGACCCATCCGGCATACCGGACAGCTCCGCTGATGCGGTGGCATCGCGCCAGACGCGGCTGAAGTTGGACCGCCGCAGGCAGCGTCATGATCCGCCTGCCCGCATCGGACTTTGGCGGGCCGGTAACCAGGGAACCGTCGATCAGCCCAACCACCGACAGATCCACCCTCACGGTGCCAGCGTGCACATCGACGTGGCATCGGCGCAGCGCGGCCAGCTTGCCCCATCGCATGCTGGCGAACACCGCTAGCAGTAGCAGAGCCCGGAAACCCGGATGCACACCCGCTCCGGCCGCGCTCCGGCACGGCACCGCGCTTGTCGCGTGCAGTATCGTCTCGCGTATTGCGAAGCTTGCGCGGAGAAGATTAGAGGGGAGCATGTAGTGCTCCAGGACCAGCCCGGCTACGTGATCAAGATGCGCGCCAAGCCCGGAACCAGCGACAAGTTGTTCGAACTGGCCAGCGGGGGGATGCAGAAGTCGGGCGCCTCTGATCCGTTCATCATCTGCCGCGAAGACGACGACCCAGATGTTCTGTGGTGCATTGAGGTGTTCAAGTCCGACGAGGCGAAGGACGCCTACGAGAATGGCCCCCTGGCTGACGAGCTCCGCGACGAGATCCTGGACCTCCTGGCCGAGCCGCCGATGCGAATTCCGGTCCACCCGTACTCCGCTAGCTGAGACCCTTCGTTCGACCAAACCGGGCCCGGCCCCTCCCGAAGCATGAGCGGGAGCACCGCCGATAGGAATTGCCTAGCCTCACTTGAGCCCTGACGGATCGGCCTCGCTTGAGCCTTCACACGCCCTAGGTGAATTTGGCGGCGCTGTCCGTCTATTGGCAGCTCCGGCTCCATGATGCGGGTTGCGGGGAATGACCGGCCGGGAGTCCGGCATGATTTCTGGTCGCGGCTGGGCTGCTTGCTGCGCCACTATGTGCGCTGTGGGTGTCGCGATGGTCGGGCAAGAGGCTGACGTCAGCGGAGCGGCCGGCTAGACGCACGAGCCCTCGTTCGCCATTATCAGTGGCAATATCTCAATCTTTGGGGGGGCAAAATGGCGGCCAGCGGGCGCCGGTCCAGGCGATGGAAATATCTTCAGCGGGCATCGTCTGCGGCCGCCACGGCCGCGCTGATGGCGATGTCCGGCGGGGCTCTGGCCGCTACCGCTGCCGCAGCAAGCTGGCACAGGACCGAGGTCAAGTCACCCGCAGGCGCGGAGGACGGCTTCTTGGTCGCCGTATCCTGCCCGACTACATCGCAATGCGTTGGCGGTGGGTACTACACGAGCTCGACTGGTATCGCGACGCCGATGGTAGCCACCATGTCCGGCACCACCTGGGGCCGTGGGAGAACTGTCGTGCTGCCGGCGAGCAGCGCTGACCCGCACGGTGAAGGTCAGCTCACCGGGGTCTCCTGCCCGGCGAAAAACAAATGCACGGCTGTGGGCTTCAACATCGAAGACGTGGGCGGCGGGTCCTACGGCAAGGATGCGTTCACCGTGTCCGAGTCATCCCATGGCACCTGGGGCCCGGTCCACTTCGTGAAGCTGCCGCACGGTGCCGCTCGCAGGACCGTGGCGACACTAACCGGCGTATCGTGCGCCAGCCCCGGAAACTGTGAGGCCGTCGGCTACTTCGCCGTGACCGGCGAGAACCTAGTCCCGATGGCGGTGCAGGAGGTACATGGCAGCTGGCGCCAGGCGAGCGAGATCGGCATACCTGCCAATGCCGCTACGGCGCCTGGTTACTATGCGGTCCTTGACGCGGTGAGCTGCCCGAAGGCGGGCGGGTGCGTTGCCGTGGGCAGCTATGTGTCCTCGGCCGGAAAGTTCGAAGGGCTGACGACCGTCGACTCTGGCGGCCACTGGCAGCGAGCCAGGGAGGCGACCCTGCTGGCAACCGCCGCGCCGAATATGGTCAGCGGGCTGCTCTCCGTGAGCTGCTCGTCCCTGACCTCCTGCCTTGCGGTTGGCGGCTACGCCTCGACAAGCGGCAGCATCTCGGCATCCATCTCTGACGCCTTCTCCCATGGCCATTGGGGCGGAGTCCACCTCGTCAAGGTAGTTCCGGCAAAGGCGGCGGCCAGGCCGGCCAGCTGGCTCTACGGGGTCAGCTGCGGGACTCAGTCCTGCGAGGTCGTTGGCAATTACACCGATAGGGCGGGCATGCAGATCTGGATGGCGTTCAGCTACAGCCACGGCAAGTGGGGGAAGGCTACCGGAGTCAGTGAGCCCGGCAATGCGCTCAAGGGCGCGGAGCAGGCTTCCATTCCCTCCGGTTTGTCGTGCGCCCGCGCCCGGTGCACGGCCGTGGGTTCCTACTGGGACATTACTGACCACCAGGATGCGATGGCCGCGACAGGCTGATAACGACCCTCTGCCGAGCGGCGGCGGCATGTGGGCGGATCAGGCCTTCTTCAATCCATTACCTGGGCAGCGCTAGTGGCTCTACCTGTAGCGGGATCACGCCTTGAGGAATCTGCTGCTCAACGGGAGGCCTAACTCGGCCCACAATTCGAATGACTGGATTACCGGCCTGTACGCGTGCTGATGCGCAACCGCCATGACTGCCCGGACCTCGGACGGCTGGCGAGGACGGGGCCGACGAGGCGGATAAGGGAGTTGCGGTCGGGGACGATGCCGACGGCTTCGCGCTGCCCGATCCTCCAGCCCGCATAGGAACCGAGGTGCCCTGAGGACAGGCGGAAGCCCAGGACGGCTATGTTCGGCTCGTGGCGGTGTCAGACGACTCACAGAAGGCGACGAGCTCTCAGATGGACGGTCCTGGGGAC
>DAIOWC010000180.1:0-13441 GCA_036758685.1 Streptosporangiaceae bacterium
CTGGATCAAGGAGTTCGATCCCCGGTTCAACGTCCGCTACCGCGACGACAAGAGCTACCCCTATCTCGCGGTGACGATGGACGAGGAGTTCCCGCGGGTCCAGGTGATGCGCGGGGCCAAGCGCCGCGGGGTCAGGTACTTCGGGCCGTACTCGCACGCCTGGGCGATCCGCGACACCGTCGACACGCTGCTGCGCGTGTTCCCGGTCCGGACCTGCTCGGCCGGCGTCTTCAAGCGCGCGGGCCAGATCGGCCGGCCGTGCCTCCTCGGCTATATCGGCAAGTGCTCGGCACCGTGCGTCGGCCGCATCGACGCGGCGGAGCACCGCCGGCTCGCTGAGGAGTTCTGCGACTTCATGGCCGGCCAGACCGGCCGGTTCATCAAGCGGCTGGAAACCGAGATGCGGGCGGCGGCCGGCGAGGAGGAGTTCGAGCGCGCGGCCCGGCTGCGGGACGACATCCAGGCGCTGCAGCGGGCGATGGAAAAGCAGGCGGTCGTGCTCGCCGACGGCACCGACTGCGACGTCATCGCGCTGTCTGAGGATCAGCTTGAGGCGGCGGTCCAGGTCTTCTACGTGCGCGGCGGCCGGGTGCGCGGGCAGCGCGGCTGGGTCGTGGACAAGGTGGAGGACGTCACCACGGGCGAGCTCGTCGAGCACTTCCTCGGCCAGGTGTACGGCGACGATCCGGTGGCCGCCGACCAGGCGACGGCGAGTTCCAGGCGCGGGGAGGCGGGGCCGGGCGAGGCGGCAGAGGCGGAGCGGCGGGCCACGATCCCGCGTGAGGTGCTCGTGCCCGCGCTGCCGCCGGATGCCGAGTCGCTCGAGGAGTGGCTCAGCACGAGGCGCGGCAGCCGGGTCAGCATCCGGGTGCCCCAGCGGGGCGACAAGAAGGCGTTGCTCGAGACCGTGGCCCGCAACGCGTCGGAGTCGCTGGCGCTGCACAAGACGCGGCGGGCCAGCGACCTGACGACGCGCAGCGTCGCCATGCACGAGATCCAGGAGGCACTCGGCCTGGACGAGGCCCCGCTCCGCATCGAGAGCTACGACGTGTCCAATCTGCAGGGCACGCACGTCGTCGCGTCGATGATCGTGTTCGAGGATGGCCTGGCCCGGAAGTCGGAATACCGCCGGTTCGCGATCAAGGGCATCGACGGCACTGATGATGTCGCCGCGATCAACGAGGTCATCACCCGCCGGTTCCGCCGTTACCTGGACGAGCGCGCCGCCGGGCCGGCGGGCGTGGCCGGAAGCGCGCCCGAAGAGGAGGCGGCCGACGACGCCATCGGCGTGCCCGAGGCCCGGCGCAAATTCGCCTACCCGCCGAACCTGGTCGTGATCGACGGCGGCCCCGCTCAGGTCGCGGCCGCGGTCCGCGCCCTGGACGGTCTTGGCGTCGTGGACGTCGCGGTGTGCGGGCTGGCCAAGCGGCTCGAGGAGGTCTGGCTGCCGGGTGAGGCCGAGCCGGTCATCCTGCCGCGCAGCAGCGAGGGGCTGTACCTGCTGCAGCGGGTCAGGGACGAGGCGCACCGGTTCGCGATCACCTACCATCGCGCCAAGCGCGCGGCCGCGCTGAAATCAAGCGAGCTCGACTCGGTTCCCGGCCTCGGCCCGGCCCGGCGGGCTACGCTGCTGCGGCGGTTCGGCTCGCTGCGCAAGCTGACCGCGGCGACGGCGGCGGAGATAGCGGACACGCCCGGCTTCGGGCAGGTGACGGCGGAGGCCGTCTACGCGGCCCTGCATCCGGGCGGCGGGAATGCGGAGGCCGACGGCGGTGCTGAGAACGGCCGGGGTCAGGCGACACGGGGGGATGAGGATGAACGGTGACGGGGCTCAGGAGATCGTCATCATTACCGGCCTGTCGGGTGCCGGGCGGAGCACCGCGGCCAAGTCGCTGGAGGACCTCGACTGGTTCGTCGCCGACAACATGCCTGCCGGGCTGCTCCCCACGATGGCCGAGCTGGCCCGGCGATCCGCCGGAGCGGTGCCCCGGCTCGCCGCCGTCGTCGATATCCGCAGCCGGGCCTTCTCGACCGACCTCAAGTCCGCGATCGGTGAGCTGCATGCTCGCGGCGTGCGGCCTTACGTCGTGTTCCTCGAGGCATCCGACGAAACGCTCGTTCGCCGGTTCGACAGCGTCTCCCGGCCGCATCCGCTGCAGGGCAACGGCCGCGTCGTCGATGGCATCACGGCCGAGCGCGAGCTGCTGCAGGGCATGCGCGCCGAGGCCGACCTGGTGCTGAACACGAGCACGCTCAACGTGCACGAGCTGCGCGCCCGGATGCGGGACGCGTTCGCTACCGAGGCGGACGCGGCGCTCAAGGTCAGCGTGGTGTCGTTCGGGTTCAAGTACGGCCTGCCGGTCGACGCCGACATGGTGGCCGACTGCCGGTTCCTGCCGAACCCGCACTGGATCTCCGAGCTGGCGCCCCTGACCGGGCGGGATCAGCCGGTCATCGACTATGTGCTCGGCCAGCCGGGCGCGGTCGAGTTCATCGACGCCTTTGCGAGCGCCGTGCAGATCGCGCTGGCCGGATACGACAAGTCCGGGCGGCACTACGTCCTGCTGGCCGTCGGCTGCACCGGTGGCAAGCACCGCAGCGTGGTGCTTGCCGACGCGCTGGCCGAGCGGCTCGGCGACGCCTGGCCGGGCATTCAGGTCGCGCACCGGGATCTCGGCCGTGAGTAGCCGATGACGGGAGAGCCGGGACGGCCGCTGAGCCGCCGCGTGGTCGCGCTCGGCGGCGGCCACGGCCTCTACGCTTCCCTGTCCGGCCTGCGCCGGGTCACCAGGGATCTCACCGCGATCGTCACGGTGGCCGACGACGGCGGTTCCAGCGGCAGGATCAGGAAGGAGTTCGGCGTCCTGCCGCCGGGCGACCTGCGGATGGCACTCGCGGCGCTGTGCGGCGACGACGCCTGGGGGACCACCTGGAGCCGGGTGATCCAGCACCGCTTCAGTGGCGACGCCGCGGGGGGGTCTGGAGGGGTCGTCTCCCCGGGCGAGCCCGCGGGGGGGTCTGGGGGGGTCGTCTCCCCGGGCGAGCCCGCGGGGGGGTCTGGGGGGGTCGTCCCCCTGGGCGAGCACGGCCTCGGCGGGCACGCCGTCGGCAATGTCCTGATCGTGGCGCTGTGGGAGCTGCTCGGCGATACCGTGCAGGGCCTCGACTGGGTGGCCAGGCTCCTCGGCGCGCACGGGCGGGTGCTGCCGATGACGTCGGTTCCGCTGGAACTCGTCGCGGAAGTTGAGGGGGCAGACCCGGACAGGCCGGACGAGCTGACGACCGTTCGGGGTCAGGTGGCCTGCGCGACGACAACAGGCCGGGTACGGTCGGTATCACTGATACCTGCGAACCCGCCTGCCTGCCCGGAAGCCGTGCAGGCGATCGGGGAGGCAGACTGGGTAGTGCTCGGGCCGGGCTCGTGGTTCACCAGCGTGCTCCCGCACCTGCTGGTGCCTGAGCTGGCGGCCGCACTGGTGGGCACTCGTGCGCGGAGGCTGGTTGCGCTGAATCTGGCGCCGCAACCCGGCGAGACGGAGGGCTTCTCGCCGCACGCCCATCTGGAGGTACTCGCTGACCACGCGCCGGCCTTGTCGATCGACGTCGTGCTGGCCGACCGGGAGGCGACGCGCGGTCAGACCGCAGAGCTGGAGAAGGCCGCCGGGCTACTCGGCGCCCGCCTCGTCCTGGCCGACCTTGCTATGGGGGACGGATCGCCCCGGCACGACCCGCGACGCCTCGCGGGAGCATTCGCGCAGATATTTGAGGGGGAGTGAGGCCGATGGCGCTGACCGGCTTGGTGAAGGATGAGCTCAGCCGGGTCAGTGTGCTGAAGCCATGCTGCCGGAAGGCCGAGGTGTCGACCATCCTGCGATTCGCGGGCGGACTGCACCTGGCGGCCGGACGCATCGTGGTGGAGGCAGAGCTGGACACTGGCGCGGCCGCGCGGCGGCTGCGCAAGGACATCGCCGAGGTCTTCGGTCATGCATCCGACCTCGTGGTGCTGGCGCCCGGCGGGCTGCGCAAGGGAAACCGGTACGTGGTCCGGGTCACCGCCGATGGCGAGAGCCTCGCCCGGCAGTCTGGCCTCGTGGACAACCACGGCCGCCCGGTGCGCGGCCTGCCGCGTCAGGTCGTGTCTGGCACCACGTGCGACTGCGAGGCCGCGTGGCGCGCGGCGTTCCTTGCGCACGGCAGCCTCACCGAGCCCGGCCGGTCGATGTCGCTGGAGGTCACCTGCCCGGGGCCCGAGGCGGCGCTGGCGATGGTGGGTGCCGCCCGGCGGCTCAAGATCCATGCGAAGGCCAGGGACGTGCGGGGCGTGGACCGCGTGGTGGTGCGCGACGGCGATGCCATCAGCGCGCTGCTGACCAGGCTCGGCGCGCATGACAGCGTGCTTGCCTGGGAGGAGCGGCGGATCCGCCGCGAGGTCCGGGCGACGGCGAACCGGCTCGCCAACTTCGACGACGCGAACCTGCGCCGCAGCGCCCGCGCCGCGGTCGCCGCCGGTGCGAGGGTCGAGCGCGCGCTGGAGATTCTCGGCGTCGAGGCGCCCGAGCACCTGATCATCGCCGGCGAGCTGCGGATCAAGCACCGTCAGGCGAGCCTTGAGGAGCTGGGCCAGCTGGCCGAGCCGGCGCTGACCAAGGACGCGATCGCGGGCCGGATCCGCAGGCTGCTTGCGCTCGCGGACCGGCGGGCGACGGAACTCGGTGTCCCTAACACCGAGGCCGGGCTCACGGCCGAGATGCTGGTGCCGTGAGCGGCTGCCGTCGCTGCCGCACCGGCACGCCGACCGCGATGGCCGCGGCCACAACCCAGAACACGATGCCGAGCCAGCCGACGGCGCTCGGGTAATCGCGGAACACGGCGCTCAGGTTCCCGAGCACGGCACTGAGCGCGACGTGGTTGCTGATCGGCACGAAGATGAGCGCCAGCAGGGTGCCGAGCGCGCAGCCGGCGACGGTGAGGAGCGCGCCCGCCGTGATCGTCGGCCAGTGATCGGGCCGGTGGCGCGCGACCGCGTACCCGGCGCCGAGGCCGATCAGCAGTCCGGCCAGCAGGAGCTGGCGGTCGAGCAGGACTGCGGCCAGGCCCCAGAGCACGGCGCCGCCGACCGCGGATGCGAGCGCGAGCCCGACCGCGGTCAGGCTGGCCCGCAGCCGCGCGGGACGGGTGCTCATCACGGCGGTGTCATCACGGCGGTGCCGTCGCGCACGGCTGCTCGCTTTCCTGGGCGGCAAACGTAGCCAGGATAAAGGCGCCCCGGGCCGGGCCGGTAGCCGCCCGGCGGTACCGGCCGGGCCTGACGCCAGCTTGCGGGGCGTTCAGATAGGGTGCGGTCGGCACGGTAGGTTCGGCTGTGAGGCTAGGTAAAGGAGCATGCAGTGACTGTCCGGGTGGGAATCAACGGATTCGGCCGGATCGGGCGGAACTTCTGGCGCGCCGTGCACGCCGGCGAGGCGGACGTCGAGATCGTGGCCGCGAACGACCTGGGTGACCTGCCCACGTTCGCGCACCTACTCAAATACGACACGGTGCTCGGCACGCTCGACCTGGACGTGACGGCCGAGGGCGACGCGATCCGGGTCGGGCAGCACGAGATCAAGATGCTGGCCGAGCGGGACCCGTCGGCGCTGCCCTGGGGCGACCTCGGCGTGGACGTCGTGATCGAGTCGACCGGCCGGTTCACCAAGTCCGCGGACGCATCGAAGCACCTGGTCGGCGGCGCGAAGAAGGTCATCATCTCCGCGCCGGCTTCCGGCGAGGACATCACGATCGTGATGGGCGTCAACGACGACAAGTACGACCCCGCCAGGCACACGATCATCTCGAACGCGTCCTGCACCACCAACTGCGTGGCCCCGATGGCCAAGGTGCTGCAGGACAGCTTCGGCATCCGCAAGGGCTTCATGACGACGATCCACGCCTACACCAATGACCAGGTGATCCTGGACTTCCCGCACAAGGACCTGCGCCGGGCGCGGGCGGCCGCCCAGAACATCATCCCGACCACCACCGGGGCCGCGAAGGCCACCGCGCTGGTGCTGCCGGAGCTCAAGGGCAAGCTGGACGGTCTGGCGATGCGGGTGCCGGTCATGGACGGCTCGGTGACCGACCTGGTGGTGAACCTCGAGCGCGAGGTCACGGTGGCGGAGATCAACGCTGCCTATCAGGCGGCGGCCGACGGCCCGCTCAAGGGGTACCTGCACTACACCTCGGACCCGATCGTGTCCTCCGACATCGTCGGCACGCCGTACTCGTGCACGTTCGACTCGCTGCTGACGATGGCCGAGGGCGACCAGGTGAAGGTGATCGGCTGGTACGACAACGAGTGGGGGTACTCGAGCCGGCTCGCCGACCTGGCCGCGCTCGTCGGGGCGAGCCTCACCGCATGAAGGGCCTCGACGAACTAGCGGTGTCCGGGAAGGTCGTCATGCTCCGCGCCGACCTGAACGTGCCGCTCGACGGGACCACGATCACCGACGACGGCCGGATCCGGGCCAGCCTGCCGACAATCAGCAATCTGGTGGAACGCGGCGCCCGCGTGCTGATCGTCGCCCACCTGGGGCGGCCGTCCGGGGGCTCCTACGCGGAACGGGCCGCTGGCGGTCCGTCCCTGGCCCCGGTCGCGGCGCGGCTCTCCGAGCTGCTCGGCCGGCCGGTGCCGCTGGCCGGTGACGTCGCGGGGGAGTCCGCGCAGGCTCTCGTGGCCGGCCTGGCCGACGGCGATGTGGCCATGGTGGAGAACATCAGGTTCGAGCCGGCCGAGACCAGCAAGGACGCGGCCGAGCGGGCGGGCCTCGCGACCCGCCTAGCGGCGCTGGCCGACGTATACGTGGGCGACGGCTTCGGGGCGCTGCACCGGCGGCACGCGAGCGTCTACGACGTGCCCGCGCTTCTGCCGCACGCGGCCGGCAGCCTGGTCACGGCCGAGGTCGCCGTGCTCGAGCAGCTGACCGAGAACCCCGAGCGGCCGTACGTTGTGGTGCTCGGCGGTGCCAAGCCGTCGGACAAACTGGGCGTGATCTCGAACCTGCTCAGCCGGGCCGACCGGATCATCATCGGCGGCGGCATGTCCTACACCTTCCTGAAGGCCCAGGGGTACGAGGTCGGCCAGTCGCTGCTCGAAGCGGACATGATCCCCCAGGTCAGCAAAGTGCTTGCGGAAGCGGCCGAGCGCGGGGTGGAGATCGTGCTGCCGGTGGACCTGGTCGGCGCCGTCTCGTTCGGGCCCGACGCCGAGCACGAGGTGTTCCCGGTGACGGCATTCCCGGCGGACCGGGAGAGCCTGGACATGGGGCCGGCGACCAGGGAGCTGTTCGCCGCCAAGCTGGCCGATGCCGCGACAGTGTTCTGGAACGGGCCGGTCGGGGTCTTCGAGTTCCCGGCATTCTCGGCCGGGACGAGGGCGGTCGGCGAGGCGATCGCCGCGCTGCCCGGCCTGACCGTGGTCGGCGGCGGTGACTCGGCCGCCGCGGTGCGCAAGCTCGGCATCCCCGAGGACGATTTCAGCCACATCTCCACCGGCGGCGGCGCGAGCCTGGAGTACCTCGAGGGCACGGCCCTGCCGGGCCTGGCGGCGCTCGCGGCGCTCCCAGACGCAGGGGGGCACCCCTCTTGAGCCCGGCGAAGGGCGGCAGGAAGCCGCTGGTCGCCGGCAACTGGAAGATGCACAACAATCACTTCGAGGCGATCGCGCTCACCCAGAAGCTGTCGTTCTCGCTGGTGGAGAAAGACTTTTCGGCCGCCGACATCGCCCTGCTGCCGCCGTTTACCGACCTGCGGACTGTGCAGACCCTCATCGAGGGGGACAAACTGCAATTCCTGTGGGGAGCCCAGGACGTCTCCCCCCATGAGGACGGCGCCTATACCGGCGATGTCTCCGCCCGGATGCTCGCGAAGCTTGGCTGCCAGCTTGTGCTGGCCGGGCACTCGGAGCGCCGCCAGTACCACTGCGAGGACGATGCCCTGGTCAACGCCAAGGTCAGGGCGATCCTGGGCCGGGCGATGACCCCGATCCTGTGCATCGGCGAGCCGCTGGAGGTCCGCGAGGCGGGCGGGCACCTGGAATACACTCTGAGCCAGCTCGACGGCGGGCTGGCCGGGCTGTCGGCCGATCAGGCAGGCAGCCTGGTCGTCGCATACGAGCCGGTCTGGGCGATCGGGACGGGCCGGGTGGCCACGCCGGCCGATGCCCAGGAGGTCTGCCAGGCCATCAGGAGCCGCATTTCCGCCGTTCACGGCGGCGCGGCAGGCGCGAGTACGCGTATCCTGTATGGCGGGTCAGTGAAGCCCGACAACATGCCTGCGATCATGGCCGAGCCGGACATCGACGGGGCACTGGTCGGGGGCGCCAGCCTCGATCCCGGTGAGTTCGTCAGAATCTGCCGGTATCGTAATCAGGGTACGGCCACCTGATATCGGCGTACCTGTAGTACATACAGCCCGGAGAGACGAGAAGCTGCAGTGACTATCGCGTTTTCCGTGATCCTCATCATCACGAGTCTGCTGATGATTCTGCTCGTCCTGCTGCACAAGGGTAAGGGCGGCGGTCTTTCCGACCTGTTCGGCGGTGGCATCTCGTCCTCGCTTGGCTCGTCGTCAGTGGTCGAGCGGAACCTGGACCGGATCACGGTCATCACCGGGGTCGTCTGGTTCATCTGCATCGTGGCGCTGGGGATCCTGGAGAAGTAGGCAGCTGGGACGGTGCGGCCAGTGCGGACGGCCAGACCGATGATCGGCGTGTCTTGAGCAAGGGGTGAGCAGTGAGTAGTGGCAACGCCATTCGCGGCAGCCGGGTTGGGGCCGGTCCGATGGGAGAGGCCGAGCGCGGTGAGGCTGCGCCGCGCGTACGTATCTCCTTCTGGTGCTGCAACCGGCACGAGACCATCCCGAGCTTCGCTTCGGACGCGGCGGTCCCCGAGTTCTGGGACTGCCCGCGCTGCGGCCTGCCGGCCGGGCAGGACGAGGCCAACCCGCCTGCGCCGCCGCATGCCGAGCCCTACAAGACGCACCTGGCATACGTGAAGGAGCGGCGCAACGACACCGACGGCGCCGCGATCCTGGCCGAGGCGCTGGACCGGCTCCGCAAGGGCGCCTGAGCCCCCACGGCCATGCGGCTCGCCTATGACCGGGTCGGATCCGGGCCGCCGCTGGTCCTCCTGCACGGCGTCGGACATCGCCGGCAGGCCTGGGAGGCCATTACCGGGCTGCTGTCACCTCATCGCGAGCTGATCCTCGTTGACCTGCCCGGGCACGGCGAGTCGCCGCCCCTGGTCACCGATGGCCGTCCGCCGGTGCCGGTGCTGCTCGAGGCCGTAACCGGCCTGATGGACGAGCTGGGTCTGGACCGGCCGCACGTGGCCGGCAACTCGCTCGGCGGGCGGCTGGCCCTGGAGGCCGGCGTGGCCGGCCGGGCGGCGAGTGTGACCGCGCTCTCACCGGCAGGGTTCTTCCGCGGACGGCGCGACATGATCTACGGGCGGACCGTCTTCAGGGTCATGCAGGCAGCGGGGGAGCGGCTGGAGCCGGTGGCCCCCGCCCTGGCGACGACGACAGCCGGCCGTGCGCTCCTCTACGGCGCGATCGTGAATCGGCCCTCGCGCCTGCCGCCGGAGCAGGCGACCGCCGATCTGGCGGCGTTCGTGGCCGCCCGCGATGCGCTCGAAACGGTGCTGGCCGGGATGGACCGGTTCCGGGGTGAGATCCCGGCCGAGGTGCCGGTGACGATCGGCTGGGGAGCCAGGGACCGGCTGCTGCCGCGCCGTCAGGCCCTGCTGGCCAGGGCCGAGCTGCCGGGCGCCCGGTTCGTGCTGCTGCCCGGCTGCGGGCACGTCCCGATGACCGACGACCCCGAGCTCGTTGCCCGCCTCCTCCTGCGCGGCAGCGTCGGCCCCTAGCCACCCGGACATTGGGACCGATCGTCAGTGCTATTGACTGAGAATCGGTCCCGATCAGCCCGACCCCGGCCGGGACCTCACCTGCTCCCTAGTGGGCGAAGGCATTGCGCTGGCCCTCGGGCAGCAGCGGGATCGGCTGCTGGTCTGCCTGCGTCAGGGCAGCGACCTGCACCTTCAGGTCGCTGACCAGGAGACCGGCCATGTCGCGGGTGAAGCCGTTGCGCACGACGATCCGCAATACGGCCGTGTCCTGCATGTTCTCCGGGAACGTGTACGCCGGCACGAGCCAGCCCCGCGCGCGCAGCCGCTCGGACAGGTCGAACACCGTGTACCCGGCGGCCGCCGGGTCCGCCAGCTTGAACGCCAGCACGGGCAGGTCGCTGCCGTCGGACAGCATTTCGAACGGCCCCATCCCGGTGATCTCGGCCGCCAGGTACTTGGCGACGTTCTGGCAGGTGAGCTGCACCTCGCGGTAGCCCTCGAAGCCGAGGCGCAGGAAGTTGTAGTACTGCGCGGCGACCTGGGCGCCGGGGCGGGAGAAGTTCAGCGCGAACGTGGGCATCTCCCCGCCCAGGTAGTTCACCTGGAAGATCAGGTCCTCCGGCAGCGCGGCGGAATCGCGCCAGATGATCCAGCCGACGCCCGGGTATACCAGCCCGAACTTGTGACCGGAGGCGTTGATCGAGGCGACCCGCGGCACGCGGAAGTCCCACTCCAGATCCGGGGCGAGGAACGGCGCGACAAAGCCGCCCGACGCCGCGTCGACGTGGACCGGGATGTCCAGGCCGGTCCGGGCCTGGAGTGCGTCCAGGTCGGCGGCGATCTCGGCGACCGGCTCGTAGCTGCCGTCCATGGTCGAGCCCAGGATGGCGACGACGCCGATGGTGTTCTCGTCGCAGCGCGCGGCGGCCTCGGGCCCGGTCAGGTGCAGCCTGCCCGGCTCCATCGGCACCAGCCGCGGCTCGACCTCCCAGTAGCGGCAGAACTTCTCCCAGCAGACCTGGACGTTCGCGCCCATGACGAGGTTCGGCTTCGCCGCGGCGTCGGCGCCGGCCGCCTTCCGGCGCTGGCGCCAGCGCCAGAGCAGCGCCAGGCCGCCGAGCATGCAGGCCTCGCTTGATCCGGTCGTCGAGCAGCCCGTCGCGGCCCCGGCGGGCTGGGGTTCACCCGTGTCCTCGTAGCCCGAGGCCGTCTGGCCGCCCGCCACGATCAGCGAGGTGGGCGCGTGCCAGAGGTTGGACAGGATGTTCACGCAGCGATGCTCGAGCTCCGCCGTCTGCGGGTACTCATCCTTGTCGATCATGTTCTTGCCGAGGCAATCGTGCATCAGCAGTTCGGCCTGGGGCTCCATCCAGGTCGTGACGAACGTCGCCAGGTTCAGGCGCGCGTTGCCGTCCAGGATCAGCTCGTCCCTGATTATCTGCAGCGCGGTGTCGGGCGCCATCGACTGCAGGGGCAGATGGTTGCGGGGGACTGCCTGTACTTCCTGGCAGAAAACCGGGTTGATATTGAGTTCGGCAAGGCCATGGGTCTCATCGACCTTGGCGTGCAGCGGCATGTCAGATTCCTTTCAGTCGGCCGGGCGGACATAGCGCGAGAACAAGAAGCCCGCATCGGTCAGCACGTGCTCGAGGCTCCACCGGGCCGCGGTATCGCCAGAACCGGTGAGGACGCGCCCGGCGGTCCCCGACGCGACGACCGGGCTCGTGGTCAGGCACAGCTCGTCGAGCAGTCCCGCGTCGGCGAGCTGCCCGAGCAGATGCGGCCCGCCCTCGGCGAGGATCCGCCGGTAGCCGAGAGCGGCCAGGGCGGCGACGGCGCTGCCGACCTCGACCCGGTCCTGGCCGGCCGCGACCACCCGGGCCTGGCCGGGCACCTCGCCGCCGCGCTTGGCGATTGCGTCGGCGCTGGTCACGATGATGGTCTGGGCGTATGGCGGCGCCTCGGTCAGCAGCCGGATGCAGGAGTGCAGATCGAGCGACGCACTCACCACGGCGATCGGCGGCGTCGCGGGCCGGCCGGCGCGGAGGGCGCTCCACACGGCCGACGGCGCGACCGGCTTGTAATGCTCCGCCCGTACGGTGCCCGCGCCGACCAGGATGACGTCGGCCAGGCTGCGGAGCACCGAGAACAGCATCCGGTCGGCCGGCCCGCCGAGACCGCCGGACTTCCCGGCGAGCGCCGACGCGCCGTCCGCGCTGGCGATCATGTTGGCGCGCAGCCACGGGCGGGCGGCAGTTCCCCGGCTCGGCCCGTTCCCGTAAAGGTCGGCGAGCCGGGCAATCGCCGGAGGGAGCGCGCCCTCGGTCACTGCGGGCACGACGTCGAGCTCCGGGCCGGCCACCGGGAAGATCTGCCGCACGGGCAGCAGTCAACCAGACCACTGGTGGCCCGGGCCTCAATGGGGCGGATGTGGCGTCAGGGAATGGGTGGTAACTATGCGCAGCCACTACGTAACAGAAAAGGGCCATGGAAGGCCGGCAAATGGTGGAGGATGGCCCTCAGGTGAGATTGCACGAGAGAATGGAGCCAATTGCCGACGCTAGAGCTCATCGCTACGGCCATCTGGGCCGGCACCGCGTGCTTCGGTCTGTACCTGCTGTTCGTCTGGCTCTCGCACGGCGGCCTGCGGCAGCAGGCGACGCGGATCACCGTTTTCCCGGCCGCGCTGATCTTCGCCCATCCCGTCCTCGCGACGACGGGCCTAACCTTCTGGCTGATCTTCCTGCTCACCAAGCACGTGTCGTTCGCCTGGATCGGATTCGGCGTGCTCAGCACGTCGGCCATGCTCGGCTTCGTCATGCTGACGCGCTGGCTGGTGGGCCGGGGCGGCCGGCACGCGCGCGGCGCCGAGCAGCACTTCCCCGCGAAGATCGTGGCGACCCACGGCGCGGTCGGGCTGACGACGTTCGCGTTAGTCCTGATCGCGGCGACGTTAGCCACGCAGCACCAGGTACCGGCCGCACATCCCTCCCAGGCAACACAGCATCATTCCCAGGCCGCACAGCACCGCTAGGAGGGGAACGAGGGTGCCCCGGGCCGGTGTCGCGCCGGCCCGGGCACCTACGTCGCGGTCAGGGGAGCAGGGTGTCCAGGAACGTGTTGCTGAAGATCCGGTACGGGTCGTAGCTGTCGAACGCCGCCGAGGCCGCGCTGAAGTTGCTCCCGGCCTGGCCGGCATTGATCGCGGCCGGGATCGTCGAGGTGAGCATCGTCGTGTTCGTCCACGGACCCGCGCTGGTGTAGGCCCAGCCCTTCGACCACTCGGGCCGCGCCGCGGCGTAGGACCCGGTGTAGTGGCTGAAGATCCACTGCTCCATCTGCTCGTAGAACTCGTTGCACTCCGGCGTCGTCGGGATCGTCAGCATGTCGATCCAGACGCACACGTTCCACGCGGGCTGGTCGGGCCGCGGGGTCAGGGCCGACAGCAGCGGGGTGGTCGCGCCGCTGACGCCCGACTCGCTCGGCTGGTCCAGGCCGGTGACCCTGATCTCCAGCGGGCCGTTCATGGGGTACTGGCCGTTGCCCGCGTAGGAGGT
>DAIOWC010000181.1:0-6159 GCA_036758685.1 Streptosporangiaceae bacterium
TCGGCATGGATGAAGGCGGTCCGGCCATCATCGTCTGGGGCTGGCCGATCGTCGGTATCTTCACGCTGCTCGTCGGCCTGTCGATGGCCGAGGTCTGCTCCAGCTTCCCGACCGCGGGCGGCCTGTACTACTGGTCGGCCAAGCTGGCCAGGAGCCACGGACCCGCCTGGTCCTGGTTCACCGGGTGGTTCAACTTCCTCGGCCAGGTGGCCATCACCGCGGGCATCGACTTCGGGGCCGCCTTCTTCATCAACTTCCTGCTCGATCTCTGGTTCGGCTTCGACATCACCCACCCCTGGCACACGATCCTGATCTACGGGATCGTGCTGCTCGTGCACGGCACGCTGAACCAGTTCGGCATCCGGCTGGTCGCGCTGCTCAACGACGTCAGCGTCTGGTGGCACATCTTCGGCGTGCTGATCATCGTCGGCGCGGTGACGTTCGGGCTGAAGTCGGGCGCGCATCACGAGTCCGTCAAGTACGTGTTCACCGACCTGGAGAACTTCTCCGGCTTCAAGATCGGCTGGTGGTACATCCTGCCGGTCGGCCTGCTGATGGCCCAGTACACCTTCACCGGCTATGACGCCTCGGCGCACATGACCGAGGAGACTCACAGCGCCGCCCGCAGCGGCCCGCGCGGCATCGTGATGTCGATCCTGATCTCCCTGATCGCCGGCTGGGTGCTGCTGATCGGCATTACGTTCGCGATCCAGAAGGCGAATTACGCAGGCGAGGCGGGGGCGGGCGCCGCTGCCCCGGCGCAGATCTGGATCGACTCGATCGGCCGGACCGGCGCGGAACTCCTGCTCCTGATCGTGATCGGCGCCCAGCTCTTCTGCGGCATGTCCTCGGTCACGGCCAACTCGCGGATGATCTACGCGTTCTCCCGCGACGGCGCTCTGCCGGGCTCGCAGATCTGGCACAAGGTCAACAAGCGGACCCGGACGCCCACCAACGCCATCTGGCTGGCCGCCGGCGGCGCCTTCATCCTCGGCCTGCCCTACCTGTGGAACGGCGCCGCGTACGGCGCGGTGACGGCCATCGCCACCATCGGCCTCTACATCGCCTACGTGACGCCGACCTACCTGCGGCTGCGCCAGGGCCAGAACTTCAAGCGCGGGCCCTGGCACCTCGGCAGCCGGAGCTACGTGATCGGCTGGACCGCGGTCGCGTGGGTCGTCTTCATCGCGATCTTGTTCATGCTCCCGCAGTTCGGGCCGATCGGCTGGAAGACCTTCAACTACGCGCCGATCGCGGTGGCGGTCGTCATCGGCTACGCCGGCATCTACTGGGCCGTGTCGGCGCGCAAGTGGTTCAAGGGCCCGAAGGTGCAGGGCACTGAGGCGGAACTGGCGGCGATCGAGCAGGAGCTGTCCTCCTGATGACCGATCGACACGCGGGCGCGGCTCGTCCGGGGATGATCTCCCTGGATGAGCTGCGCCGGCTCGCTGCCTCGGGCGAGATCGACACGGTCATCCTCGCCCTGACCGACATGCAGGGCCGCCTGCAGGGCAAGCGGCTGTCGACCGAGTTCTTCCTCGACGAGGTCGCCCACGAGTTCTCCGAGGGCTGCAACTACCTGCTCGCGGTCGACGTCGACATGAACACCGTCGACGGCTACCAGATGTCGTCCTGGGAGCGCGGCTACGGCGACTTCGTGATGCGGCCCGACATGGCGACCCTGCGCCGGATCCCCTGGCACCCGGCGACCGCCCTGGTGATCGCCGACCTGACCTGGCTGGACGGCGCTCCGGTGGTCGCGTCGCCGCGGCAGATCCTGCGCCAGCAGGTGGACCGGCTGACGGAGCGGGGCCTGGTCGCCATGGCCGGCACCGAGCTGGAGTTCGTCGTCTACGCCGACTCCTACGAGCAGGCGTCGGCGCGCAACTACCGCGACCTGACCCCCGCCAACGACTACAACGTCGACTACTCGATCCTGGGCACCTCCCGGATCGAGCCGCTGCTGCGCCGCGTGCGCAACGGCATGACCGGCGCCGGCCTGTACGTCGAGTCGGTCAAGGGCGAGTGCAACCTCGGGCAGCACGAGATCGCGTTCAGGTACGCCGACGTGCTCACCACGTGCGACAACCACTCGATCTACAAGACCGGGGCCAAGGAGATCGCGGCGCAGGAGGGCATGAGCATCACGTTCATGGCCAAGCCCAACGTCCGCGAGGGCAACTCGTGCCACATCCACCTGTCGCTGCGCGGCACCGACGGCGCGCCGGTGCTGGCCGGCGACGGCCCGCACGGCCTGTCCAGGCTCGGCGAGCACTTCCTGGCCGGGCAGCTCGCGGCGCTGCGCGAGCTGACGCTGCTCTACGCCCCGAACATCAACTCCTACAAGCGGTACGTGCCCGGCAGCTTCGCGCCGACCTCGGTGCGCTGGGGCGTGGACAACCGGACGTGCGCGCTGCGGCTGGTCGGTCATGGCCTGTCGCTGCGGGCGGAGAACCGCACGCCCGGCGGCGACGTGAACCCCTACCTGGCGCTGGCCGGCATGATCGCCGCCGGCCTGAACGGCATCGACCGCGAGCTGCCGCTCGAGCCCGCGTTCGAGGGCAATGCCTACGCCGACACCAGCGTGCGCGTGCCGCATACGCTGCGCGACGCCGTCGACCTCTGGGAGAAGAGCGAGCTGGCCGAGGCCGCGTTCGGCGCCGAGGTGAAGGCGCACTACGCCAACTACGGCCGGGTCGAGCTGGCCGCCTACGACGCCGCCGTCACCGACTGGGAGCTCCGCCGCGGCTTCGAACGCCTGTAGAGAAACGCCAAGGAGATACCCGCACATGACGCAGTACACGGTGATCAACCCTGCGACGGAGCAGCCAGTCACCACCATCCCCCAGGCCGGCGCCGAGCAGGCCGACGAGGCCATCGCCCGGGCGGCCAGGGCAGAGGAGAGCTGGCGGGCGGTCGCGCCGGGCGACCGGGCCCGGCTGCTGCGCTCGTTCGCCGCGGCGGTGGACGCCAACCTCGACGACCTGGCCGCGCTCGAGATCGCCGGCTCCGGGCACCCGGCCGGCCAGGCCCGGTGGGAGGCCGGGCACGTCCGGGACGTGCTGCTCTATTACTCCGCCGCCCCGGAGCGGCTGACCGGAAGGCAGATCCCGGTCGCCGGCGGCCTCGACGTGACCTTCGCCGAGCCGATCGGGGTCGTCGGCCTCATCGTGCCGTGGAACTTCCCGATGCCGATCCTGTCCTGGGGCATGGCGCCGGCGCTCGCCGCGGGCAACACCGTGATCGCCAAGCCGGCCGAGATGACGCCGCTGACCGCAATCCGGATCGGCGAGCTGGCGCTGGAAGCCGGGCTGCCCGAGGGCGTCCTGCAGGTCCTGCCGGGCAAGGGCAGCGTCGTCGGCCAGCGGCTCGTGGATCACCCGCTGGTCGGAAAGATCGTCTTCACCGGGTCGACCGAAGTCGGCCAGCAGATCATGGCCGGATGCGCGCGTCAGATCAAGCGCGTGACGCTCGAGCTGGGCGGCAAGAGCGCGAACATCGTGTTCGCCGACTGCGACCTGGAGAAAGCCGCGGCGACCGCGCCGTACGCGGTGTTCGACAACGCCGGCCAGGACTGCTGCGCCCGGTCCAGGATCCTGGTCGAAGCCTCGGTGTTTGACCGCTTCATGGAGCTGCTCGAGCCCGCGGTGCAGGGTGTCCGGGTTGGCGACCCGGCCGCCGACGGGACGGAGATGGGGCCGCTGATCTCGGCTGCGCATCGCGAGCACGTGGCCAGTTACGTGCCCGACGGAGCGCCGGTAGCGATCCGCGGCAGCGCTCCCGACGGCACCGGATTCTGGTATCCGCCGACGGTTCTCGCGCCGGTGAGCACGGCCGACCGGGCCTATACCGAGGAGATATTCGGCCCGGTGGTGACGGTCACGCCGTTCCGCGACGAAGCCGAGGCCATCGCGCTGGCCAACGACACCCCCTACGGTCTGTCCGGCTCGATCTGGACCGGTAATGTCGGCCGCGCGATCCGGGTGGCCCGTGGCGTCGAGGCCGGCAACCTGTCGGTCAACTCGCACTCGTCGGTGCGCTACTGGACGCCGTTCGGCGGTTTCAAGCAATCCGGCCTGGGCCGCGAGCTCGGGCCGGATGCGCTCGACCCGTTCACCGAAACCAAGAACGTCTTCATCGCCACGGATACGGAGTAACGCATGCGTCTGCAGGATCGGGTTGTCGTGGTAACGGGAGCGGGCAGCGGCATCGGCCTGGCCAGCTCCCGGCGGATGGCGGCCGAGGGCGCGACGATCATCGCGGTCGATATCGACGAGGCGGCGGGCAAGGCCGCGGCCGAGCAGACCGGCGGGACGTTCATGGCCGCGAATGTCGCCGACGAGGACCAGGTCCGGGAGCTGTTCGACGCGGTCGCCGCTCGCTTCGGCCGGATCGACGTCGCGTTCAACAACGCGGGCATTTCCCCGCCCGATGACGACTCGATCCTGACCACCGGGCTCGACGCCTGGCGCCGGGTGCAGGAAATCAATCTCACCTCCGTCTACCTCTGCTGCAAGTACGTGCTCCCGCACATGCAGCGGCAGGGCAAGGGGTCGATCATCAACACGGCCTCATTCGTGGCCGTGCTGGGCGCCGCGACGTCGCAGATCTCGTACACGGCGTCCAAGGGCGGCGTGCTGGCCATGAGCCGGGAGCTGGGCGTGCAGTTCGCGCGCGAGGGAATCAGGGTCAACGCCCTCTGCCCCGGCCCCGTTAACACCCCGCTGCTCCGCGAGCTATTCGCCAAGGATCCGGAACGGGCTGCGCGCAGGCTAGTGCACGTCCCGATGGGAAGGTTCGCCGAGCCGGACGAGATCGCCGCCGCGGTCGCGTTCCTGGCCAGCGACGATTCCTCGTTCATCACGGCGTCGCAGTTCCTGGTCGATGGCGGCATCGCCGGAGCGTACGTGACACCCTTGTAGACATGACCGACCACGCTCCCGTCATCGGGATTAGCTCCTACTCCCAGCAGGCGCGCTGGGGAGCATGGGATGACCAGGCCATCCTGCTGCCGCGCCGGTACGCCGACAAGATCACGCAGGCCGGCGGGGTGCCGGTGCTGCTGCCGCCGGTAGCCGGCATCTCGGACGCGCTGCGCCGGCTCGACGGCCTCGTGCTCTCGGGCGGGGGCGACGTCGACCCGGCCCGGTACGGCGCCGAGCGGGACGCGGCCTGCGGTCCCGCGAGCGCCGTCCGCGACGAAGCGGAGCTCGACCTGTGTACGGCAGCCATGAGCTCCGGGCTACCGCTGCTCGGCATCTGCCGTGGCCTGCAGGTCATCAACGTGGCGCTGGGCGGCACCCTGCACCAGCACCTGCCCGACGTCGTCGGCCACGACGGCCACTCGCCGCGGGAGGGCGCGTACGACCGCCACAACGTGACCGTCGCCGCCAGCTCGGACCTGGCGCGGGTGCTCGGCCGCAGCGAGGTGGAGGTGCCGACCCACCACCATCAGGCCATCGACAAGATCGGGCGGGGCCTGGTCGCGACTGCCTGGGCCGACGACGGGATCATTGAGGCCGTCGAGTTCGATCATTCCGGCCTGTCGGCGCCCGCCATGCTCGCGGTCCAGTGGCATCCAGAGGTCGGCGACGACCTGAGCCTGTTCGAGTGGCTGGTCGCCGCGGCCGCCCGGTTCGTGCCGGAGCTTGCCCGCACCTGACCCCGGCCCAGCCGGACGCGGCAATTTACGCTGGAGTTATGACTGAGCGTAAGCCGACCGGGATGAGCTTCCGCTCGTGGATCGATCAGCAGATCAGCGAGGCCGCCGACCGCGGCGCCTTCGACAACCTGCCCGGCGCGGGCAAGCCGCTGCCCAGGCGCAACGAGGAGGACGCCGCTGCCGCCTGGCTGCGCGACTATCTCGACCGGGAGGGCGTCGCGGCCGAGGAGATGCTGCCGACGCCGCTGAAGCTCCGCAAACAGGCCGCCCGGCTGACGGAAGCCGTACCCGGCTTCCGGTCGGAGCAGGAACTGCGCGCGGTCATCGGCGAGCTCAACGAGCAGATCATGCAGTGGCGCCGCCTGCCGCTCGGGCCGCCGATCTTCGTTCCGCTCGTCGACGAGCAGGCGCTGGTGGACAGCTGGCACGCCAGCCGGCCGGCGCCGCCGCCCGCGCCGGAGAATGCGCCCGCCGGCGGCGGCGAGCCGGCCAGGACT
>DAIOWC010000181.1:6259-13423 GCA_036758685.1 Streptosporangiaceae bacterium
GCCGCCGCCCGCGCCGGAGAATGCGCCCGCCGGCGGCGGCGAGCCGGCCAGGACTCGGCGGTGGCGCCGCCGGCCGGGCCGCTGACCGGACTTCATACGAACCACACCGGCTGCGCACAGTAATCTCCAGGTTGCTCACCTAGCCTCGCGAAGATGAGGCCGATGCTTTGTCCGGTACTCATCGGCCGCGGCGATGAGCTGGAGGTACTGACAGCCGCCCTGGACCGCGCGCTCGCGGGCAGGGGCGGGGCTGTCTTCATCACCGGCGACGCCGGGATCGGGAAGTCGCGCCTCACGGCCGACGTGACCCGGCTTGCCGCCGCCCGCGGCGTCCAGGTCCTGACCGGCAGGAGCACGCAGGCCGCTATCCCCGTGCCCTACCGGCCGGTCGAGGAGGCGCTCCTTGGCGCCGCGCGAGCCGGGACCGGTCCCGATTCTTCCGGCATCTGTGACTATCGCGCGGCCCTCGGCGTGCTCGTGCCCGAATGGAGCCGGCCGGGTGACGGCGCCGCCGACGTTACGCCCGTGGTCATCGGCGAGGCGCTGCTGCGCATGCTCGCGCATATGTCCGCGGGGGGATCCGGGGGGTCGTCCCCCCGGGCCGACACCGCCAGGCAAGGCGGCTTGCTCGTGCTGGAGGATCTGCACTGGGCCGACCCCGAGTCGCTCGCGGTCATCGAGTACCTGGTGGACAACATCGCGGCCGCGAATGTCCTCTGCCTGTTCACACTGCGCGACAGCGGACCGTCGCCCGCGCTGGACCTGATGCAGTCCGCCGCCGCCAGACGGGTCGCAACCAGGCTCAGGCTGCCGCGCCTCCGAGACGATGCCGTCTGGCAGATGGCGGCCGCCTGCCTGGACATACCTGATACCCCGACCGCGGTGCGCCAGCTGCTGGCGGCCTCGGACGGGCTCCCCTTCGCGGTCGAGGAGATACTCGCCGCCGCGGTCTCATCGCACAAGCTCACGCGGGACGGCTCGGGCTGGCGGGTCGACGACGAGATGCCGATCCGAGTGCCCGACTCGATCGCCGGGTCGGTCCGGAGCCGGCTGGCCGCGCTCGGACCCGAGGTGTCCTCGGTCCTGGTGTCGGCCGCGGTACTTGGCCGGCAGTTCGACTCGACGCTCCTGCCCGCCATCGCCGGGATTTCCGAGGCCCGCCTGCTCGATGCGCTGCGGCGGGCCACCGAGGTCCAGCTGATCAAGCCGGTCGCCGCGGACGCGGCCGCGTTCCGGTTCCGCCACAGCCTGACCAGAGACGCGATCCTGGCTGACCTGCTGCCACCGGACCTGGCCGGCCGGTCGATAGCCGCCGCCGAGGCGATCGAGCAGGCCCACCCCGGCCTGCCCGGCAGCTGGTGCGAACTGGCCGCCGAGCTGCGCGCGGCGGCCGGGCAGCTGCCGCAGGCAGCCCGGCTGCTGCTGATCGCCGGCCGTCGGGCGGTGCTCAAGGGCGCGGTCACCAGCGCCGTCGCCGCGATGCACGAGGCCAGGGCCGTGCTGGCCGAGTCGTCAGCGGACACAAGCGGGCTGCGGATCGAAGTGGACGAGGTCCTCGCCGAGGCGCTTTACCTGGCCGGAGACAGCAAGCAGCTAGAGCCGCTCGCCCGCGACCTGGTGACGCGGCTGGAAGCCGCCGGCGCCGATCCGCGCCGGCAGGTCCTGGTGCGCCTGCGGGCGGCAAGTACCAGGCCCGAGGACAACCCGGCCGCGGCGGCCGAGCACCTGGAAGCGGCCGGGGTCATCGCCAGCCGCCTCCGTGACGACGAGCTCGGCAGCTGGGTGGACGCCGTTGCGGCCCGCGCGGCCCTGGCGGGCGGCGACCTCCGGCGGGCCGAGGACCTCGCGCGGCGCTCGCTGGCGATCGCGGGGGTCCGGGGGTCGTCCCCCGGGGTCAGCACAGCGGGGGTCCGGGGGTCGTCCCCCGGGGTCGGCACCGCGCAGGCGGCGGGACTGTCGGGGTGGGCGGCCGAGGTCGCGCTCGAGGCGCTGGAGGTCATCGGGCGCACCGAGCGCGCGCGGGACGTCGGCGCCGCGCGGGCCACCTTCGAGCGCTCGCGCGAGATCGCCGACCGCAACGGACTGGGCATCTGGCAGATCCGCGCGCGGCACGAGCTGGCCACCGTGGACATGCTCAGTGACGGGTCGACTGCCGAGCTCGAGGCCGTGCGCGAGCTGGCCCATCAGGCCGGGGCGATCTGCATCGCGTCGGCTACCGAGCTCCAGCTGGCGAACCTGCTCAGCCTCGGCCCCGACCTCGATCAGGCGCTCAGCATTGCCAGGACCTGCGAGCGCTCCGCGGCCCGGATCCGGGCTCTGCGGATCCGGGCCATGGCCATCTGCCTGCAGGCCAACGTCGCGGCCATCCGCGGCGATCAGGAGGACCTCGGCCGATCCGTGGCCAGAGCGGAAGACATCCTCCCGGCCGACCCCGAGATCCTGGCCACGACCTGGGGCGAGAGCAGGGTGCTGGCCGCGCTGTTCCGCGACGACGTTGACCAGGCGATCGCCGCCAGCGCCGCCGCGAGCGAGTTCGGCCGCCGGGCACCCCCCGAGCCGAGCCGGTCACCGGGTTCCTATTCGGTCCTGCAGGCGCCGCTGCTCGCGCCGCGCCGGGCGCTGTCGCTGACCGCTCTGCTGCTGGCAGTCACGGACCAACCCGGCGACGGCGCGGACGCCAGGGCAGCGGTGCGGCTGGCGGCGGCTTCCGGCGCGGCCTCAAGCTGGAACGCCGGCTGCCTGGCCTACGCCGAGGCCGTGCTCGAGGGCAAGCGCGGCCACCGTGACCGGGCGAGCGCGCTCGCCGACCAGGGCAGCGCCCAGTTCGCCCCGTTCGCCCCCTGGTGGGACCACCTGGCCCGCCGGCTGGTGGCACCGTGGGCGCTCCGCGACGAGTGGGGGCGGCCGGGCGAGTGGCTCAGGGAAGCGGTCAGCGAGTTCGACCTGACCGGGCATGAGCGGCTGGCCTCGGCGAGCCGGCGCATCCTGCGCACGGCCGGCGAGCCCGTGCCGCGCGCCAGCCGCGGCACCGCGGCGGTGCCCAGGCAGATGCGCAGGCTCGGCATTACCAGCCGGGAGATGGACGTCCTCAGGCTGCTCACCTCCGGACTCCCGAACTCAGAAATCGCTGCGAAGCTCTATATATCCCCGAAAACCGTCGAGACGCACATCGCGAGCCTCGCCGCCAAGACCGGACAGCGCGGACGGCGCGAGCTTGCCGCCTACGCGGCCTCATTGCCCGTCGCGCCCGATACCACCCCCGCTAACTCAGGCAAGCGGCGCGGCTAGATCAGGAGCGCCTCCCGATGTGCGGCAAGCCCGGGTGCACCAGCCTTACCGACAAGTAACGCCAAACCGGCGACGGGGCCACGGCAACCCAGCCGACACGTCATCGCGGTAGCGGGTGCACTGCTGGCGCTTGCCTGCCCCGGGCAAGGAGGAATACCCGTGACTTGCAGCGCCCCTGCAGCCAGGCCGGAGAGCGCCAGTGCGCTCTCTGGCGATCAGCGCCGGCGATTCGAGAGCGAGGCCGTGCCGTACATGAGCCAGATGCTCCCGGCCGCACTCCGCCTGACGCGCGACCGCGGCGACGCCGAGGACCTCATCCAGGAGACATTCGCCCGGGCCTACCAGAAGTTCTACCTGTTCAGCCCCGGTACCAACCTGCGGGCCTGGCTCCACAAGATCATGTATCACAGCTTTTACAACGGCTGCCGCAGGCGGCGCTCCGGTCCGGTCGAGACGCCGGTGGCCAGCATCGGCGACGATTCCGGAACGCCGCCCCCGTGGGCCAGTGCGGACAGCCGGCCCGCAGAGGAGGTGGCGCTCGAGAATCTCGTCTGCTCCCCCGCCCTGCGGGCCCTGGCCGATCTGCCCGAGCACTTCCGGGCCGTTGTGTTCCTGGCCGACGTCCACGGCTACCGGTACCAGGAGATCGCCCAGATCATGGCGATCCCGCTCGGCACCGTGATGTCGAGGATCCACCGCGGCCGGTGCCTGCTGCGGGCGCGCCTGCGCGCCAGCGGCGGCCGTCAGCCGCCCAGCACCGGGGTCCTCGGCGGCGGGATCGCGTCGCCGGGGACCTGCACGTCGTGATCGGGCGCCGGCGGCGGTACCACCACGCGGCGCGAATGCTGGCGCCGGGCGACCTCATCGGCCAGCGCCTTGTCAATCCGGCTCACGAGTTCTGGCGGCATCGGCGGCGCCTCGTCGCCCGCCAGACCGCGCCTGGCCTCGGCGAGCCTGGCACTGGCAGCCCGCACCCTGGCCGAGCCGGACGCGATGCCCCGCAGGGCCGCCCTGCCGACATCGGTCCTGCGGGCCAGATCCGAGATATGTCCTGCAACCACCATGGGCCTCTCCACGGGTCGGGGCCGTACGGCTTCAGCCGTATCGCTGTCTAAGAAGGTCAACACGGCAGCCGTGAAGTCCTCGCGCTATCTATATGGAGTTGGTGTGGAGGTTCGGAGAGGCCTGGCGATGCCCGCCCGCCATGACGAGGCGTGCGGGCTCTCCCGCCGCACGGGCACCGCCGGCCATCCCCCTCCGCGCACGACGTCCTGAACCCCCCCAAGGCGCCGTCGTACCTGGCATTCATCAGATCCCACGGCCGTGAAGACGCAATGCGGACTATGTGGAGAAGATATGGAGATGGCTCGCCGCCTGCTAGCAGGGACTTCTCAGGCGGCCGTGACCAGCGGCAGCGTCAGGGTCATCTGCGTGCCCGCGCCGGGCTGGCTGCTCGCGGACAGATGCCCGTGATGGGCCCGGACGAGCTCGGCCGCTATGGCCAGCCCGATGCCGCTGCCGGAGGTCTGCGCGGCCTGCGCGCCCCGCCAGAAGCGATCGAAGATGCGCGGCAGATCCGCTGCCGGGATGCCCACCCCGTGATCGCTGACGCGCAGGATCGCGTCCGGCCCGGCCGGGCCGACGTCGATGGCGACGGGCGCCCCGCCCGGGGAGAACTTCAGCGCGTTCGTCAGCAGGTTCGTCACGACCTGCCGCAGTCGCTGCTCGTCGGCCATGACTACAGCTGGGGCCAGCCTGCGCTCGAGCTGGACTCCCGCGGCGCCGAAGCGGCTGGCCAGGCCGTCGGCCGCCGACGACGCGACCTCGGCCAGATCGCATGGCCGCAGCTCCAGGTGCAGGGCCGCGGCATCGGCAGCGGCCAGCGTCTCGAGCTCGTCGACCATCCGGGCCAGCCGCAGCACCTCGTCGTGCAGGGACACCAGCTCGGCCGGGGTCGGCTCGGCCAGACCGTCGAGCAGCGCCTCATGTCCGGCCTGCAGGATGGCGACCGGCGTCCGCAGCTCATGGGCGACGTCCGCGACCAGGTCGCGGCGCAGTTGCTCCTGGCGGTCGAGCACGTCCGCCATCTGGTCAAAGGCCGTCGCCAGCTCGCGCAGCTCTTCCGGCGCGCGCACCGGACCGACTCGTGCGGTCCGCACGCCCGCCCCCATCGCCCTGGTCACCGAGATGATGTGCCTGACCGGCCGGGTCAGCCGCCGCGCGACGGCGAGCCCGGTCAGCAGTGCGAGCAGCGCGGCCACCCCGGCGGCAGCCACGATCGCCCAGATCAGAGCCGACTGCAGGGCGCTGTCGGCACCGGACAGGCGCTCGCCGGTGAAGCGAACGGTGACCTCGCCCACCGGCCGTCCGTCCCCGAAGACTGGCGCCTGGTACTGCGGCCGGCCGGCGGACGAGGCAAAGCCGGGAGAGATCTCCACGACCCGGCCGACGTCGTCGGTGATCCGCACTTCCGAGCCGGTGTCGGCCGCCAGGTCCAGCGCCGCCGACAGGTCGGCGCCGGCCCAGCGGTCACGGCGTTCCCAGCCTGCGGCCGCCGCTCCGGCGATCCCGTTCGTGAGCTCGGTCCGCTGGTTGTGCACGAGGGTGGAGACATCGTCCGAGGCGAAAATGACGGTCAGGACGGCCAGCAAGGCGACGGCCGCCAGCGCCACGCCCAGAAACGAGACGGCCAGCCGGGTCCGCAGCGTGTCCGCCACGGCGCGGCGGGCCGGCCGGATATCGGCCGGGTCAGTCATCGCGGGCCAGGCCCAGCCGGTAGCCGCCGCCGAGCACGGTCGTGACGATCTCGGGGTTCCCGGCGTCCTGCTCGATCTTGCGCCTCAGGTTCTTCACGTGCGAGTCAATAATGCGCTCATAACCGTCGAATTCGTACCCGCGAACCCGATTGATCAGCTCGAAGCGGGAGTAGACCCGGCCAGGAACGCTCGCCAGCGTGACCAGGACGCCCCACTCGGTCGGGGTGAGGTCGATGTCCTCGCCCCGCACGGTCGCCACGTGCCTGGACTCGTCGATGAGCAGCGCGCCACCGCCGTAGCTCGCGGGCTCGGCGGTCGCGGACTGGCCGCCTCGCCGAAGGATCGCCTGGACCCGTAGCACGACCTCGCGAGGGCTGAAGGGCTTGGTGACGTAGTCGTCGGCGCCTGCCTCCAGGCCGGCGACGCGGTCCTCCTCGCTGCTGCGGGCGGTGAGCATGAGGATGGGCGTGCTGCTGGTCGCGCGCAGCTCGCGGGCCACCGTCTCGCCGCCGAGATCAGGCAGGCCGAGGTCAAGGACCAGCAGGTCAGGCTCGGCCGTGGTGGCCAGGCTCAGCGCCTCGGCCCCGGAACCGGTCGACAGCACCGAGAAACCGGCCTGCTCAAGATAGGACCGCAGCAGGTCGCGGAGCTTGGTCTCGTCTTCTACCAGCAGGATCGTCGCCGCCATAGTCTCTAACCGTAACTACCCGGCTACCGTGCGTCCGCAGGCATCCCGCCACCGGTAACTGGCACAAATCCGACTACTCTTCTGCCATGACGCAGACTCCCGAGGACCAGAAGCCAGCATCAGGCGCCCAGCAAGCAGACGCAGAAGCGACCGAAGAGAAGGACGCGGCCAAGGCCGCCGAGCCCGCCGACGACCTGGTGACTACGCATCATTCGATCACCATCGACGGCGCCGAGCTGGCCTACACGGTCACTACCGGCCGGATGGTCCTGCGGCTCGAGGGTCACACGGACGACAAGTTCGACGGCCAGAAGGCCAGGGCCGAGGTGTTCGTCACCGCCTACACCGTCGACTCCGACGACCCCGGATCCCGGCCGGTCACGTTCGCGTTCAACGGCGGCCCTGGCTCCTCCAGCGTCTGGCTGCACCTCG
>DAIOWC010000182.1:0-8880 GCA_036758685.1 Streptosporangiaceae bacterium
CGACGCGGACGCTGACGACGCGGACGCTGACGACGCGGACGCTGACGACGCGGACTCTGACGAGGAGAGCGCTGAGGACGAGAGCGCTGAGGACGAGAGCGCTGAGGACGAGAGCGCTGATGCACCGGCAGAGGCCGACGGCGACCACCCAGACGAGCCGCTTAGCTAGGGTCGTCGCCGCCTTCATGCCACGGGCCGGTCAGCGTGCCAGATGAGCTGGACGAATCGGCGCCCTCTCGTCACTACGGAGAGAAACCGTCCTGTGGGGACGGAAGGTCTCCAGCCTGATACGGGACCGGTCGCATAGGCCCTGAGTTGGAAGTCGATATCGGCTACGCCCCGCTCTGTGGCAAGATCGCCTGATGCTGCAACTCCTGGGTTTCATCATCGACTGCCCGGACCCGATGAAGCTGGCGGCCTTCTACTCCCAGGTGACAGGCCGCGCCATCATGGAGGGCAGTTCCGACAACTTTGCCGGCATCACCTTCGGCGAGGTCGATCTGGCCTTCCAGCGGGTGGAGGACTACCGCCCTCCGCGCTGGCCCGACGACGAACACCCTAAGCAGTTCCACCTCGACATCGAAGTGGACGAGATCGAGCTCGAGCAGCGCCGCGTCGTCACGCTCGGCGCGACACTGCAGAAGGACTGCATCGAACCCGACGGCTACGGCTGGCAGGTCTACACCGATCCGGTCGGGCATCCCTTCTGCCTGTGCCGACACGAGGGGATCACCTGGGCCGACGAAGGGGTGGTGTGGCCCTGAGCGGGCGCGGACACAGGCCCGCAGAAGCGCCACCCGGCGACGCGGCTATTTGCCGTGCGAGGTCTCCAGGTCGACGTCAGTTCGGTTGCGCAGTTCCGCGGCGTAACGCCCCGGCGTCTGGCCGACGGTCTGGGTGAAGGTCTCGATGAACGCGCTTGGGTTGGCCCATCCGCACGCGAACGCGGTGTGCGTGACGCTCTGGCCGTCGGCGAGCAGCACCAGGGCGTGGTGGATCCGCAGCTGAGCGCGCCACTGGTGAAACCCCATGCCGAGCTCCTCGTGGAACAAGCGGCTCAGGGTCCGCGCGCTGGCTCCTACGGTGCGGCCCAGCTCGTCCAGGGTGGCGCTGCTGGCCGGATCGGCTTGCAGAAGGGCAGTCACGCCCAGGAGCCGGTCGTCTTGTGGCTCAGGGAGACGAAGAGGCTCTTCGGGTGACTCGGTCAGCAGGTCGATGGCGAGACGTTCCATGCGCCGGCGCAGGGCGGCCGGCCGGGGCACGCCGTCGGTGAGGGTCAGGATCAGCTCCCGGAGCAGCCCGGACACGGCGACGACCGCTGGCTTGGGCGAGCCCCGCCTGGCCATGACCGGCTCGAAGAGGATCGCGCGCATGTTGGTGATCCCGTAGGAGTGGTGGCGGTGATCGGCTCCGGCCGGCACCCACACCGCCCGCTGCGGGGGCGCCATCCAGGTGCCCTGATCGGTGGTCACGGCCAGCAGACCCTGGGCCGGATAGACCAGCTGGGCCTGGTCGTGGTGGTGCGTGTCGACGCGCTCGCCGAAGGCGAGCCGGCGGTCGATGGCCCGAGCCACGACCCGAGCTTGGCGACTTTCAGGCATCACTGGTCAGAATATCGGTAGCCCGCGTCCGCCTAAACCCGGCACTCTGGATGGTATGGAGCAGCCAGCAGACCAGCCATCGCCGCGGCTCGTGTGGCTGCTCAGCGCCGGGCACACCGTTGATGACCTCTATCAGGGCGCGGTACCCGCCCTGATCCCGTTCTTCGTCGCCGCCCGCCACTGGGACTACGCGGCCGCGAGCGGGATCACCGTGGCCGCCACCTTGCTGTCCTCGGTCGTCCAGCCCGTCTTCGGGGTACTCACCGACCGACTGCGCCTGCCGTGGCTGGTGCCGCTGGGCATGAGCGTGGCCGGCGCCGGCGTCGGCCTGTCCGGGCTCGGCCACTCCTACGTGCTGACGTGGCTGGCGATTGCTCTGTCGGGCCTGGGGGTCGCCGCCTACCATCCCGAGTCGGCGCGCCTGGCCCGCGCCGTGGCCAGGGGCTCGCACGTAGCGATGAGCTGGTTCTCTGTCGGCGGCAACCTCGGGTTCGCGCTCGCCCCGCTGATCGTCGCGGCAATGCTGGGCGCTCTCGGCACGGGCGGCACGCTCCCGCTCGCCATCCCCGCGCTGATCTGTGCCGTGATCACCCTCCGGGCGCTGCGCGGGGCAGCCTGGGCCAACACTGGCGCCACGGGCCGCCGAGTCAGGGACGGCAGCGACGAGTGGGGCCAGTTTCTGAAGCTGACCGTCGCGGTGGTCGCGCGCTCGGTCGTGACATTCGGTCTCGGCACCTTCCTCGCCCTGTACGTCGAGCAGCGCCTGCACGCCGGGACGGCCGTGGGCGAGACTGCCCTGGTCGTGTTCTACGGAGTCGGCGCGCTCGGGACGATCGTCGGCGGCCGGCTAGCCGAGCGAATCGGCCGCGTCCGGCTCGTGCGAGTCTCTTACCTGCTCGGCATCCCCGCGCTGGTCGCGCTGTGGGCGGCGCCGGGCGCGGCGATCTTCGTCGCCATCATCGCCACGGCCATCGTGTTCTACGTGCCGTTCTCCCTGCACGTCACGCTCGGCCAGGACTATCTGCCCAGCCGCTTCGGCACCGCGAGCGGTGTCACGCTGGGCCTGGCGGTCAGCGTGGGCGGGCTGGCCGCGCCCGTTCTCGGCGTCATCGCCGATCACGTTGGCCTCCGCGCGGCCATGGCGGCGCTCATCGTCATGCCGGTCGTCGCCACCATCGCGGGCCTCCGGCTCCGCGAGCCCCGGTCGGCCGGCGGCGCCAGGCCAGCGCCCGTGCTCGCCCCCGCGGCCACCGGCGCCAGCCCCAGCCCCAGCGCTAGCGGCTCGTAGCCGGCCCGGTTAGGCCTCGCCGGTCTTGTCCAGCCAGTGCATGATGCCGGCCACGTTGGCCCCGGCCCCGCTGATCCGGTTGTACTTGGCCATGACCTCCGGGTCGTAGCCGTCGGCCAGCACCAGGTACCGCTGCCGCGTGCGCTCGGCCACCATCGCGGCCGCGTGGTCCAGGTCAAGACCGGCCTTGCGGGCGCGCCGGGTCTCCTCGACCCAGACGCTGATCTCCGCGGCCGAGCGCTCGAGCGCCTCGTCGACCGCGGTCACCGGGCCGAAATGACTGAACAGCAGCCGCGACGGCTGCAGCGCGCCGAAGAGCTTCAGCGACCCGAGGGCCACATCGAGATCGAAGTCCGGCGGCGGCGTGGCGGGCCGCATGTCCCCGGTCTCCTGGATGTAGATGCCCGCGGCGTCGCCGACGTACAGGTCGCCGCTGACCGAGTCGATGAGCCCGACGTGATGCTTGGCGTGGCCAGGGGAGTAGTGGCTCTCCAGCCGCCGGCCGCCGCCGAGATCGACGATCCCGGTCCGCTCGACGGCCCGGATCCGCGCCGCGGGCGTCGGCGCCAGCGTGCCGAACAGCTCGTCCAGCTCGTCGCCGTATACCATCCGGGCGCTGGCCATCAGCCGGGACGGATCGGCCAGGTGGCGCGCGCCCAGCTCGTGGACCACAACCTCCGCCGCCGGGAACATCCGCGCGATGTCGCCGGTGCCGCCCGCGTGATCCAGGTGAATGTGCGTGACCACCACGGTCGCCAGGTCTGACGGACCGACGCCGAGCGAGGCCAGCGCGTCGCGCACGACCGGTGCCGACGGCGCGGTGCCCGTCTCGACCAGGCACGGCCGCTCGCCGCGGATCAGGTACCCGGCGGTGATGCCGTCGTAGCCGGCCATCCGCGTATCGATCTGGTACACCTCGTGCCCGAGATCGGTGACGAGCTCGGATATGTCGTACACGGGGGGCGCGTCGTCCATGCGGACATAATGGCAGAGGCCGCCGATTCAGCTCTCAGCGAACAGTCGCAGCACCAGGCCGGTGCGCGGCTTCGGCCCGAACGACGTCGACTTGCGCGGCACCCGCTGGCCCAGCGCGGCGACTTTGTAGACCTGACCCGCGGTCATCGGGCTGCAGATCACCGCGGTGCCGCGCGGCTCCCCGTCGGCCGCCTGGATCGCGCTGGCCGCGTCGTGGACGGCACGAACGGCCCGGTCGTCGTCCTCGACCCCCCACAGGCGGGCGAACAGCAGGTCCTGCAGCACGGCCGCGGGCAGCTGCTGCCAGAACTCGGCCGGATGTTCAACCACGGTCGCGCTGACGACCGCCGGGTCGGGATCGGTCAGCAGGACCGCGCGGCCGTCCCCGGCCAGCAGGAACGCCACCCCGGACGCGGCCGCGTCGGCCAGCTCGGCCAGCGCGCCCGGCACGTCGGAGGTGCCGCCGGGCAGCTCGCGCACCTTGAAGACACCGGCCGCCAGACGCACGGCGGCCTCGGGCAGCATGCCCACGATCACGCGGTGAATCGCGCCGAGCTGGGGCGGATAAGAAGCCGAGTCGACCAGCAGGGCCAGGCCCTGATCCCAGGGACCCGGACCGGCGCCGGCGGTCTTGAGCCGGGCCTGCAGCTGGAGGTAGGCGGCGTAGCGATGATGGCCGTCGGCGATCAGCGCCGAGCGGGGCGCAAGATCGGCGGCGATGGCCGCCAGCTCGGCCGGGCTGGTGATGGCCCACAGGCGGTGCCGCAGCCCGTCCGGCGTGCTGGCCTCGGCGAGCGGCGGGCGACATGTGGCTACCTGCTCGACCAGCCCCGTGGCAGCGCCGTTCCCGCCTTCGTAAAGAAGGAAGATTGGTTCGAGATTTGCCTGCGTGGACTCCATCAGCTGCCGCCGCCCGGCCACGGGACCCGGCATGACGTTCTCGTGCGGCTGAACGATGCCTGCCGAGGGCGGGACCAGGCCGAGCGCGCCGATCAGGCCGCGCTGCAGGACGCCGTCAGGCCGGGGACTCCCGCCCGCGTCCACAGCGGCCTGCTCGTACACGTAGAGCGCCGGCTCGCCGTCGGGCACGAGGATGCCGTCGGCCAGCCACCGGGTCAGGTCGGTCGCCGCGTCGTCGTAGGGGCTGCCTGGCTCGCCGGGGGCGTGACGGGGCAGGATAAGCCGGACGATGTTGTGCGGGTCACGCGCAATGAGCTGGTTTTCGATGTCCGCGGCAATCACGTCGTACGGTGGAGAGGTGACCTCGGCGAGCCCGCTCACCCTCTCCTCGGCGTAGCGAACGCCGCGAAAGGGCGCGAGGACGAGCCCCGGCGGTGTGCCCGCGGGGGCCTGGCTTGACGAAAGGATCGGCACATATGTCAGAAGGACCCGCGGGCGGTAGTGATTCCCGCCCGGAACATCCGCGTTTCTCGGCAGACAGGGCGGATTCGGGCGACGAGAACAACAACGACACGTACCACCTCTACCAGCGGGGCCTTGATCTGCTCAGCCGCGGGAGCGCGGCCGCCGCGGCCCAGCTGCTCCAGCGGGCATCCGACGCCGAGCCCCAGTCCCGCAGCGTGCTGGAGGCCCTGGCCAGGGCCCAGTTCGACGCCGGGCAGTACGACGCCGCGGCGGGCAACTTCCGCCGGATCGTCGACGCCAGCCCGACCGACGACTACGCCCAGTTCGGGCTGGGCCTGGCGCTGTCCCGTACCGGCGACCACGGGGAGGCCGCCGAGCACCTGGCCCTCGCGGTCGCGATGCGCCCGAACCTGCGGCATTACAACGATGCCCTCCGCAGCGTGCGCGCCACCCTCCGGGCACGCGCCGACCTGCGGGAAGGGCGCCAGGATTGACCCGGGACGGGAACGGGCTGCCGCCGGGTGCCAGCGCGTCCCTGCCTCGCGGCTGCCCGGGGCCGCTGAGCGAGCACTATGACGCCGCGCTGCTGGATCTTGACGGCGTGGTCTACCTGGGCGGGAGCCCGATATCCGGCGCCGCGGACGCGCTGGCTGAGGCCGCCGGGCGGGGGATGCGCCTGGCTTACGTGACGAACAACGCATCCAGGACTCCGCACGCGATCGCCGCCCAGCTGTCGGGGATGGGCGTGCCGGCGACGGCGACCGACATCGTGACCTCGGCGCAGGCCGCGGCGCACCTGATCGCCGACAAGTTCCCGGCGGGGTCGCCGGTGCTGGTCGTCGGCGGGATGGGCCTGCGCCTGGCCGTCAGGGACCGCGGCCTGCGGCCGGTGACCACCGCGGCCGATAGGCCGGTCGCGGTCGTCCAGGGATATGCCCCCGACATCAGCTACGGGCTGCTGGCCGAGGCAGCGCTGGCGATCACGGCCGGCGCGTGGTTCGTGGCCTCGAACGCCGACGCGACACTGCCCACCACCCGCGGGCCGCAGCCGGGTAACGGGTCGCTGGTTCAGGTGCTGGTGACCGCCACCGGCCGCCAGCCCGTCGTGGCGGGCAAGCCGGAGCCGCCCCTGCACGCCGAATCGGTCGAGCGGGTGGGCGCCAGGCACCCGCTCGTGGTGGGCGACCGGCTGGACACCGACATCGAGGGCGCGTTCCGCGGCGGCGCGGACAGCCTGGTCGTGCTGACCGGCGTGACCCGGCCGCCCGACCTGCTGCTGGCGCCGCCGCAGCGGCGGCCGACGTACCTGGCCGCTGATCTAGCCGGGCTGAACGCCAGCCATCCTGAGGTGGCGAAGACCGAGGCCGGGTTCGCGTGCGGCGGCTGGACCGCGATGCCCGGCGGCAGCGGCCGGCCGCTCTCGCTGAGCGGCTCGGGAGACCGCCTCGACGGCCTGCGGGCGCTGTGCGCGGCCGCCTGGTCGGCTGCAGCCGGGGACGGCATGGCCGAGCCCGCTCCTGACCAGGGCCAGGCCGAGGCGCTGGTCCGCCAGGCCGGCTTCGGGGCGTAGTCCCGGCCGGCCGCCGGGTCGCCGCCGGTAGCCGGGCCGTCATCCTCACGTCAGCGATTCCTGCCTTAGGTGTCACCCTCTGGGCTGATCAAGATCAGCCGTGCGACCGACGTCGGCCGGGCAGCTGGCCCCGACACTTAATTACGGTCCGCAATTCTCAGCCACCCGGGCCGTCGGCTGCGCCAGGTCGGGAGAAACCTGATCGCGCGGCACTGGCCGGAGCCATCAATCGCCGGCCGGAAGGGAACCTGAACATGATCGAGGCACGGGGCCTCACCAAGCGCTACGGCGACACCCTCGCCGTAGACAACTTGACGTTCAGCATCGCGCCGGGGAAGATCACCGGCTTCCTTGGCCCGAACGGGGCGGGCAAGACGACGACGATGCGCATGATTCTCGGCCTCGACCAGCCCACCTCGGGCACCGTCACCATCAACGGGGAGGCGTTCGCCCGGACGGCCCAGCCGATGCGCCAGGTCGGAGCGCTGCTGGATGCTAAGGCTCTGCACGGGGGCCGGAGCGCTTACAACCACCTGCTCTGCCTGGCGCAGTCCAACAACCTGCCGACCGCGCGCGTCCAGGAGGCGCTCGCGCTCGTCGGGCTTACCGATGTCGCGAAGAAGCGGGCCAAAGGCTTCTCACTCGGCATGGGGCAGCGGCTGGGGATTGCCGCCGCGCTGCTCGGTGACCCGGAGATCCTGATGTTCGACGAGCCGGTCAACGGACTTGACCCCGAGGGCATCCTCTGGATCCGGAACCTGATGAAGGCCCTGGCGGCCGAGGGCCGGACCGTCTTCGTCTCCAGCCACCTGATGTCGGAGATGGAGAACACGGCGGATCACCTGATCGTCATCGGCAAGGGCAAGCTCATCGCGAACTGCACGGTGGACGAGTTCATCGCCTCGAACTCCCAGCTGACCGTCCGCGTCCGCACCCCGCACCCGGACGAGCTGGCCCGGCTCGTCGCCGCCCGCGGCGGCACCGTCAAGGACAACGGCGACGGGGTCATGGTCGTGTCCGGCCTCGCCGTCAGCCAGGTCGGCGACCTGGCTTACGACAACTCGATCCGCCTGCACGAGCTGGCGCCGGTGCAGGCGTCGCTGGAGCAGGCGTTCATGGACCTGACCGCGTCCAGCGTGCAGTTCCACGCCGGCGTTCCCGGCGAGACCGGCGAGCCGGTACTGACTGGAAGTGGAGTCTGAGATGGCAGCAGTAATTACTGAGCGCGCCACGGTCGGCCTGAGCAGGCTGCCGGCGACCGCGGGCAACGCCAGCCTGGCCGGCGCGGTGCGCTCGGAATTCACCAAGATCCGGTCGGTCCGGTCGACCTGGTGGACGCTCATCGCCATGGTCGTGGTCATGGTCGGCATCGGCGCCATCGCCTGCGCCGGCGCGGCCCACGCGGCGCACAACGGTCACGCGATCAGCATCGACCCCGCGCAGCAGAGCCTGTTCGGCGTGATCCTCGCCCAGCTGATCATCGCGGTGCTCGGGGCGCTGACGATCACGTCGGAGTTCGGTACCGGGATGATCCGCACGTCGCTGAGCACGCTGCCGCGGCGCGGCACCTTTGTCGCGGCGAAGGCCATTGTGTTCGCGGTCGTGGCACTGGTGACCTCGCTTGTCGCGAGTTTCGGCGCGTTCTTCCTCGGCCAGGCGCTGCTGTCCGGCGCGCACCTGAGCACGACGCTGAGCCAGCCCAACGTGCTGCGGGCCGTCATCGGCGCGGCGCTCTACCTGACGGCGTGCGGCATGCTCGCCTTCGGTCTCGGCCTGATCATCCGGCACTCGGCGGGCGCCATCAGCGCCGCGGTCGGCGTGCTGTTCGTCCTGTGGGTGCTGTACCAGATGATCAGCAGCAGCCTGCCGATCTCCTGGCAGCACGACATCAGCCGGTGGATCCCGATGAACGCCGGCAGCGGCATCTGGCTGACCGGGCGTACCGACCCGCACATGTTCTCGCCCTGGATCGGGCTCGGGGTGTTCGCCGCGTACGCCGCGATCGCGATTGCGGTGGGCGTGACCCTGTTCCGCAGGCGGAACGTCTAGCCCGCGGGTCACTCTGCGGGGGTCCGGGGGTC
>DAIOWC010000182.1:8980-13300 GCA_036758685.1 Streptosporangiaceae bacterium
GCGTTTTAGCTATGCGCCCGGCTGACAGCGCGGGCACCAGAACGTCACACGCTCCTCCAGCTCCGGTCCCTGATCGGCCCGCCGGATCAGCGTCCCGCAGCGGCGGCAGGGCCGGCCCGCCCGGCCGTAGACCCACGTCTGCGCCCCGCGGGCCGGATTCCCGGTCGTGACCTGGCCGATCCGTTCCTTGTTGGCATCGAGCAGCTGGCGGGCCAGCTCGACCATCTCGGTCATTTCGTCAACGCCGCCGACCGGACGCCACGGGCTGACCCCGCGCAGGAACAGGGTCTCGGACTTGTACAGGTTCCCGATCCCGGCCAGGTTCCGCTGGTCCATGATCGCCTCGCCCACGGCTCTGGCCGGGTCGGCGGTCAGCCGCCGCACGGCCTCGCCGGCGTCCCAGTCGGGCCCGAGCAGGTCCGGGCCAAGATGACCGACCGTCGTCGACTCCCGGCTCGTCCGGATGACCTCGACGATGCCGAGCTGGTGCCCGACGGCCTGCCATTCGGTGTTCGCCAGTATGAGCCGGATCCGGTGGTCGCGGAGCGGGTAGCCGGCCGCCGGGCCGATCCGCCAGGAGCCCTCCATCTTCAGGTGAGTGTGCACGGTGACGTCGCCCTCGACCCGGGTCAGCAGATGCTTGCCCCGCGAGATGGACTCGATGACGGTGCGGCCGGTCAGGACGGTGGTCGCGTACCTCGGCACCCGGAAGTCGGAGCGCACGAGCACCCGGCCGGCCAGCGCCTCGTGCAGCTGCCTGGCCGTCCGCCACACCACGTCACCCTCGGGCACCGCTCCAGCATGCCACCGGCGTCTAGGGTGACCACATGGGTGCCGACGAGCCAGCCGTGCCGGTCCGATGGCCAAAGGACGGCGGCACCTGGCGCATCGGGACTGACGCCGAGGTCTCCTGGATCGCCCGCGGCACGTCGGTCAGCAAGACCATCACCGCCGCCATCCCGCCGGTTTTTGACGCGTACGGCACCATCGTCTTGCCTGACCGCCCCGAGCAGCGCGACAAGCGTGATCGGGCCATCGCGGCGCTGCTAACCGCGCACTCGGCCGGCCAGCCGTGGTGGCTCGGGTATCTCGACACGGGCTCCGATGACGTCATCTTCCCCGGTGCGCCGATGGTGACCTTGTATGCCGGATGGCATTACGTGCTCGTCGAGGCAGGACCAGAGCAGGCCACCGCCTGGCGACGTCACGACCCCGGGTCATACGGCACGCTGCCTAACCTGATGTTTCCCGCCGATCGCTCCTGGCTGGCTTCGACTCTCTGGGACGACGACTGGACCTGCATCGGCGGATCGGTCAGTCTGATGGACAGCTTCCTGCGCCATCCTGACCTGGAGGCGCGGCGGACGGTACTCGGCCACGACGCCACACCGCCAGGTCACCAGGCCCTGTGATCAGAGGGCGCCGGGCCGGCGTGCACCCCGGAGGGCAAGCACGCCGGGCCGGATATGGTCGGGTTAGTACCCGTATCCTCCGCCGGAGCCGGACGAGTGGCTGGTCGCCGGGGCCGCGCCGGACACGGTCACCTCGTGCCAGACGCCGCCGGAGACGTTAAGGCCGTTGCCGTGGTTCTGCCCCGGGGCGGTGTCGCCGGTGTAGGTGTACAGCGGATGCCCGTTGTAGACCGCCTGGGTCCCGCCGCCGGACCGCGTGATCGTCGTGAGCTTGCCGGTCACGCCGGTGCCTGCGGTCGCCGATCCCTTGACCGGGGGCCAGATCCCGGCGCACGAGCCGTTGCAGTTCGACTTCGTGGGCGTGTCCGGCGCGAACGAGTACAGGGTGAAGCCCTTGGCGTTGGTGAGCACGGTCGCCCCGCCCACGCTGGCGGTCTTCAGCGTGCTTGCCGTCGATGCCGGGGCCCCGGTATGGGCCGGGCTGGAGCTGGCCGGGGCGGATGAGTTGCCTGAGCTGCCGCATCCGGCCGCTATCACCCCCGCCACGGCGATTCCGGCCGGTGCGAGCCACTTCTTATTCATCGCAGTCTCCATTCGATGCGGGATTCTCCGATACCTTGATCGCGTACTTCCGGCGGCCGGGTGGTGGCTGACGCTCCGCGGTGCACCTGCACCGGGACGTTCACCAGGATCCGGCGGCCGGATGCGACGGCGAAGCCCCGGGTGTCTGCCAGCCGCACGGGCGAGGATGCCGGGTACCACCTGGCCTGCCCGCCGGCAATGGTCCAGCCTCCTGCTGTGGTTACCCGCCCGTGCCTGCTGATAACGTCCAGCACGCATGTCGTGCCGACGGGCACGCCCTTGACCTGTACGAGCAGCTGAACGCCCCATGGCCTGGTCGCGTACCTCACGGTCGCGCTGACGCCCGTCTGCGGGCTGGCGCCCCAGGCCGACGCCGCCCAGGCGGGCGCGGAGGCGGCCGGATGCCCGCCCCCGGGGCTGGCGGCGTGCCAGCCGGTGATGACGCCGGCGCCTGCGACCAGCCCGGCGGCGGCCGCGACGGCGACGCAGGCCCGCAGGTGGCGGCGGCGGTCCCGGCTGACTCCCGTCAGCAGTTGCCGCAGTGCCGGACCGGACGGAAGGTCCGGGCGGAGGCCGGTGGCCGTGTCCTCCCCGGCCAGTGCGAATGCCTCCGGCGGGGAGATTCGGCGCAGCAGCCCCGGCAGGCCGGCCAGGCCGGCCAGCTCGTCCCGGCAGTCGGCGCAGTCCGCGATGTGACGGTCGACGACGCTTCGGCCGCCTGGATCGAGGGCACCAAGCACGTAGACCGCCAGCTCCAGGCGGACCTCGCCGCAACGGCCGTGGCTGCTCACGGCCCCGGCCCGGCCTCCGTCAGTGCGCTTCCCATACCTGCCAGCACGTTCGGTCAGGGGTCCGCGGTTCAGCTGAATCGGTATGGATGCTGATCTCATTAACAAACGTGACAAAACATGACAGTCATTGATTATTCAGATCGAACGAGGGGGGCGGCGGAGCCGTAGTAGAGGTGACGCAGATTGCTGACTCGTGCCCGCAGGAGAACAGCCTTAGTGATCATGAAATGGTTCGCGCTCGCGATGGGGGCCGCGCTTGCCCTGGCCCTGGCGGTTACTATCTTCCGCCGCGGTACCGGCCGCCACCGGGCTACATCCGCCCGCCTGCTACGTCCCGAAATGCTGTGGTCCGCTGTTGACCGGGACTGACGGCGGGCGGCTGCTGCAGGTGGCCGTTCTTCTGGCGAGCACCGTGGCGCTAGCCGTCGCGTGCACAACGACGCCCGCGGCACCGATGGCGCCGTCGCCGAGCCCGTCATCAGTGGCGACTCGCCGACTCGATGCGACGCGCTACCTCGCGATCGCGAGGCCGGCGAACCGGCAGCTCGATCATGACTTCGACGACGGCATCAATGGCCCCAACCATGACCGCCTGGCCCCGGCCGAGGCGGACCTGCGCAGCGCAGCGGCGACGGAGCGTTCCTTCGACCGGGAGTTGATGCACCTGCCGCTGCCGCCCGCGACCGAAGCGGCAGCCAGCCGGCTGGTGGCGGCGAACCAATCCAGGGCGCGCCTCACCGACGAGGCAGCTAGATCGGCATCCCTGGCTCAGCTCAACACCTATGAGCCCCGCCTGACGGCCGCGAACGCGCCGGTCGAGAACGCCGTCCGGGTGATCAGGATCCAGCTGGGCCTGCCGCCGCCAGAATCCAGTTAGCCTCGCGCCGGGCGCGGCAGGCGGCCGAGCGCGTGAACGTGACCACGCGACGGGCCGTATAGCTGGTTATGGGCACTCATCAACATATGGGCCCGGTTTGAGCGCAGTCGTGGAGCCACCCGCAGCCCACCGCTGCCCCGTCCGGTGGCGCGGCACTGTATGCGCGGAATCGGGCAACGTTTGCGCATCGTCGCCTCGGGGCTCAGAACGGGCAAAAGTCGCGATCTGGCGGGCGCGCGGTGCCCCGGGCCTGGCGGCCGCACCGAGCGAGGGTGAGAGTTCCGGTTTGTGATGATTCAATCGCGCGGTGCCGGCGGCGCCATCCCGACGTTTGTGGCTGCAGTACGAACTGTTCGTACTGCAGCCACAAACGTTGCGGTCAAGATCGGCGGGCGCTCGCCAGCCGGGGGCAGCAAACGGGCATAACGTCCGCGGGTGCCGACGGCCCGCGCTGGCCGCCACGAGCTCGCAGGCCCGCGGTGCTCGCTTTCGTCGCGGTTGTGTTCGTGATCGAGCAGGTGTGGCCCGCGCAGCCGCGGTGGTGCCGCTCGTCGTGCTGGTTCTTCGTCGGGTCGGCCGTACTCGGGATCGACGCCGTCGACTGGCTCACCCATCTCGGGAACCACAAGATCCGTAGCTTGTGGCGACTGCACGCGCT
>DAIOWC010000183.1:0-13276 GCA_036758685.1 Streptosporangiaceae bacterium
CTCAGCCGCGTCACCAACGACATCGACAACCTGCAGCAGTCGATGCAGCAGACCCTGAGCCAGCTGCTCACCTCCCTGCTCACCATCGTCGGCGTGCTGACGCTGATGTTCGTCGTGTCCTGGGAGCTCGCGCTGATCGCGCTGGTCACCGTCCCGGCCTCCGCGTACGCGATGCGGAAGATCGCCAAGCGGGCGCAGCCGCAGTTCATCAACCAGTGGAAGTACACCGGCAAGCTCAACGGCCATATCGAGGAGATGTACTCGGGGCACGCGCTGGTCACCGCCTTCGGCCAGCGGGAGAAGGCGATGGAGACCTTCACCGAGCAGAACGAGGCCCTCTACAACGCCAGCTACCGGGCCCAGTTCATCTCGGGCACGATCCAGCCGGTGATGATGTTCGCCTCGAACCTGAACTACGTGCTGGTGGCCGTCGTGGGCGGCCTGCTGATCGCCGGCGGCTCGCTGACGCTGGGCGCGGTCACCGCGTTCATCCAGTACTCGAGGCAGTTCAGCCAGCCGCTGACGCAGGTCGCCAGCATGGCCAACCTGCTGCAGTCGTCGGTGGCGTCGGCCGAGCGCGTGTTCGCGCTGCTGGACGCGCCCGAGCAGACTCCGGACGCCGAGAACCCCGCGCGGCCTGCTGGGGTGCAGGGACGGGTTCAGTTCGAGGACGTCTCGTTCCGCTACGTCCCGGACCGGCCGCTCATCGAGCACGTCTCGCTCGAGGTAGACCCCGGCCAGACCGTCGCCATCGTCGGGCCGACCGGGGCCGGCAAGACCACCCTGGTCAACCTGCTGATGCGGTTCTACGAGATCGACTCCGGCCGGATCCTGCTCGACGGCGTCGACACCGCGCAGATGAGCCGCGAGGAGCTGCGCGGGCTGACCGGCATGGTCCTGCAGGACGCCTGGCTGTTCGGCGGCACCATCGAGGAAAACATCGCCTACGGCCTGGAGGGAGCCACGCACGAGCAGGTGGTCGAGGCCGCGAAGGCCACCTACGTGGACCGGTTCGTGCGGACGCTGCCTGACGGCTACGACACGGTGCTCGACGACGACGGCACGAACGTGAGCATGGGGGAGCGGCAGCTGCTGACCATCGCCCGCGCGTTCCTGGCGCGGCCGGCCGTGCTGATCCTGGACGAGGCGACCAGCTCGGTGGACACCAGGACCGAGGTGCTCATCCAGCGGGCGATGGCATTGCTGCGGGCAGGCCGGACCAGCTTCGTGATCGCGCACCGGTTGTCCACGATCCGCGACGCGGACGTCATCCTGGTCATGGAGGACGGCCACATCGTGGAGCAGGGCACGCACGAGTCGCTGCTGGCCGCGGGCGGCGCCTACGCGCGGCTGTACCAGGCTCAGTTCGCCCAGGCTATGGCCGAGGTCGCCTGACGGGCTCTTACGGCGATCGCGGTTGTAATACGGCCGCCAGTCATTGCCATTCCGGCTTAACCATATTCTAATGTGTCAACCATAGGCGTAACGGTCACATTAGATTAATGACCTGTAATGTGGTATCTCCAGCCCAAAGGCAGGTCATCAATGAAAATCGGGTTACGGTTCAGGCTGGCCGCAGGCGCTACGGCTGTCGTGCTGACGTTAGGCGGCTCCGTCGTCGCGGCCGCAGCCGCGGGAGCATCCACGGCCAGCACCGGGCAGGCCGCGCTGTCGGTCAGCGTCACCGTCCGCGTACCAGGCCCGCAGAGCGCCGGGATGTCCAGCGCGGCCGCGGCGGCCTGCAAGCCGGCGCTGAACGAGTACAACCGCACTGAGCTGTGCTATCAGGAATCTGTCGGAGTCAACGTGGTGCGCAACCACAAGAAGATCGGCAAAGCCACGTTCACGGTCACCCATGCGATCGAGCTGAACACCCGCAGCCGTGACTTCACTGAGCAAGTCAGCATCAGCGATGTGAAGCTGAGCGGCAACGCGGGCGGGATCCACGTGGCGCTGGGGGTGAAGTGCGACAGTCCGTGTACCGCCACGAAGAACACGTTCCCGGTGGGGGACACGCTCCGGTCGGGGCTGCATGGAGACCTCGCCTACCGCGACGCTGTCGGCGCGGGCCATGTGCATGCGGACCGCAGCACCTACGAGTGGCTGTTCACGAAGAAGGGCGCTACTCCCGGCGCCACCTCAGGCCGCACCGCGCTCGCGTATCGCTGCGATGACGCGATCAAGCACTTCGCGGCTGGCTGCGTCTTCCCTGAGTACTTCCCGATCATGACGTCGATGCAGCGGCTGCCGGAAATCGCCGCCAATATCCGCAGGATCCAGAACCACGGCCGCGACCATTACGGTCGCAGGGGCAGCGGCCACCCGCTGCATCACATTACGGACAGCCGTGAGCAGGACCGGAAGCGCAGCCAGGTCTGCAGCCGGTCGAAGACCGGTCCGCCGCCGGCCGGGAAGAGCTGCGACGAATACCCCTTCGCCAGCACCGCGGAGGGTGGCACGGCGCTTCCGGCGAGCGAGCACGGATGGGCCTGGGTGAAGGTCTCGGAGCAGAACAGCCAGAGCGGACTGATCACCGGGTTCTACAATGCCAACCGGGTGCTGAATGACGACGCCTTCTGGGTTGCCGTCTAAAGAGCTGCCGACCGCGAGGTGTCATCAATGAGCGACCCAGGCGTGCGCCGGGCGTCCGCCGCCGAGTACGCCTGGGTCGGTGACTGGCTCGACGAGGTGTCCGGGGCCTATTGCCTGACGCTGGCGCGCGGCCTGACGCCGCAGCAGTTCCTGGCCCGGATCGGCGCCCGCGTCGATCCAGCGCCGCGACGCGGGCTTGACTCGCTCGCGGAGGCGAGCGCCGAGATATGGGCCAGGCACGAGGGGGAGAGGCTCCTCATCGGAGTGACCACCGTACCCGGCGGCTGGGCGCTCGCGATGGAGCTGAACGGGCACCTCGGCGTGACACCCGGGGTCATCGTTCCGCTGTCCGCCGGTACCGTGGTCGTCTCCCATTACCGGAATGACGCCGTGCACCGGTTCTATTTCGTCGAGGACCAGGTGATCCGCCTGTACTTCGAGCCGCTTTTCCCCGCCGACCGGGAGGGATCGGAGCGCGACGAACTTGCCGGCGCGATGACGCAGGCCGGCTTCGATCTCCGCGAGGACGCCGGAGCCGAGGGCGACGTCCCCGCCGCCGCAGCCTCCTTCGCCCTGGCGGAGATCCTCACCGGGGTCCGGGTGTCGCCGGAGCTGATCGAGGACTCAAGCTACTGGTGCGGCGTGGTACAGGCTCCAGAGCTCTAGCGGGCATCGGGCCGCGAGACCGGCGGCCGCCCGGGAGACTTGCCCCGAGCAGGCTCAGCTTCGGTGGGGGGAGGGTCAGATGGCAAGCCGGTTCCTGTACCTGGTGCGGCACGGCGAGGCCGGTGATGACGGCCTGCTGACGACAAACGGCGAGCAGCAGGCGCGTCTGACCGGCGAGCGGCTCAGGGACGTGCCGCTGTCGGCGATCTGCCATAGCCCGCAGCCTCGCGCCGCGCGGACCGCGGAGATCGTCGCTGGCTACCTCGGCATCCCGGCGACAGTCTCGGACCTGCTCGACGACTACATCCCGTCCGATCCCGACATCGCCGAGCTGCCGCCGGCGTACGCGAGTTTCGTCAGCGCATATTCACGCGAGGAACGGGTCGCTGGCGCGCAGCTGTCACGCGCCGCCGTCGCGAAGTTCGGCGGCCCGCCGGACCCGTACGCCGATGCCGACAGCCACGAGCTGCTGGTCACGCACAACTTCCTCATCGGCTGGTTCGTCCGGGACGCGCTCGGGGCGAGCGACTGGCGCTGGCTCGGGCTCAACCAGCAGAACGCCGCGCTCACGGTCATCATGTACCGGCCGGAGATGCCCGCCGCCCTGGTGAGCTTCAACGACGCCTCGCACCTGACCAGGCCGCTGCGGTGGACCGGGTTCCCGCCCGCCATCCGGCCCGCGAGCGGTTAACTCAACATCGGGGGCGTTATGGCCTGCCGGTGAGCGAGAGCCAGCCGAGCACGGTCGCGCAGAGCGCGGGATCTTCGGTAAGGCCGAGGCTCAGGCCCCACAGTTGGTAATCGACGGCCCGCAGCAGCGTCCAGCCGCGCGCCAGTTCCGCGTCGAGCCCAGCCTCGTCCACCAGCGCGTCGAACCGGCGCCGCAGCCCGGCCGGTCCGCCCGCCTCGCCGAGCCTGCGCCACAGCAGCGGCGCGAGGCCGAATTCGGCGTCGCCGCGCATCACCTTCGGATCGATCACCAGCCAGGGTTCACGCTCCCCGGCCAGCACGTTCCAGTAGTGCAGGTCCCGGTTTGCGAGCAGCCCTCCGGCACGCGGAGCTAGCGCAGCAGCCATGTCGACCGCCTCGTCCAGGCGGCGCTCGGGAAACGGCCGCCCGGTAGCCCGCCACCGTCCCGGCAGTTCCGCCGCCAGGTCCAGCGCCCACTGCCCGAGCCTCAGGACGGGCCGTCCGGGCCACCCGGCTGGCACGGGCACGGCCAGCCGCCGCAGCAATCGCCCGGCGACCGGCACTGCGACGCTCAGGTCCGCCTCCGCGAGGCGGCGCCGCGGATCGAGCCATTCGAGCAGCAGCGCTCCTGCCGTGTCGTCCGCGTCGAGGAGCCGCACAGCGCCGCGACCATTCCACAGCGCAAGCGCCGCCGCTTCGTTCACCGTCTCGTCGTCGATCCACGACACTTTGAGCGCGCACCGGGCATCGCCGCGGAGCACTGGCACCACGAGCGCCATGTAGCCGTGCATCGGATCGCCGGTCACCCGCAAACCCCATCGCATGCACAGCTCGCCGACCAGGTCCGGAAGCCGCGCCAGCCATGTCCGGGCGGCTTCGCCTTCACGGGTCAGGGTGTCAGCCGCAAACCCCTCCGGCACCCTGATCAGGGTCACATCAACTCACTTCGCCGGGCCATCGGGCCATGCTAAGAGCCGCACAGCCGAATGACGCCATCGCGCACCCTCACATCGGTGTAATTTGCCTGGCTGTCGGTACCGACTGACAGGATGTCCGGCGTGACCTACGCATACATCGGATCGATGAAAGTGAAGCCCGGCCACCGCGACGAGGTGATCGAGACTCTGCTGAGCGGCGCGGACGGCCTGCGCGCCGCCGGCTGCCAGGTCTACGCGGTCTGCACCGCCAGCGATCACGACGACGTGATCTGGGTGTCCGAGGTCTGGGATTCCGCCGAAATGCACCTCGCGTCGCTCCAGCTGCCCGAGACCAAGGCCGCGATCGCCAAGACCATGCCGCTGCTCACCGGCGAGTTCACGCGGCAGGAGCTCACGGTCGTCGGCGGCCTGGGCGTTATGGCCCGCTGATCAGCGCGAGCCGGCGCAGGGACCGCCAGCACGCGGCCGCATCCTCATCGGCCTCGATCAGGCCGGACAGCCGCAGGCTGGGCCGGCTCACGTGTCTAGGTGTCGCAAACTTCGGCTCGTTCCTAGCTCACCGCGATCTGGGCGCGGACCGGCAGGTGATCGGAGCCGGCGGGCGGCAGCACGATGCCGGCGCCGGCCCGGACGCGGCGGCTGGTCAGGAGATGGTCGAGCTGCACGACCGGCAGCTCGGCGGGCCAGGTCCGGCCCCGCACCGCAGGCCGGTAACCCGGCGTCGATCCGGCGAGCATCCGCGGCATGTTGAGGTCCCCGGCGATCACGGTCGGCAGCGAGATGCGGCCCAGGTGCCTGAGCAGCCGGCCGAGCTGCAGCGGGCTCGAGAACCGGTGCGTCAGATGCGTCGCCGCCAGCCGGAACAGCACGTGTCCGGGCAGCTCGATGGTGAGGATCTGCGCGCACCGCCGGACCACGTCCGCGGGCATGCGGCCCAGGTCGATCACCTCGTAGCGGACGACTGGCAGCGTGGACAGCACGGCCATGCCCGTCCGGCCCGGCCCGGACTCGGCGGGAATGCTCAGGCCGGACAGGCTCGCCGCCAGGCGCAGCGGGACCCGGAACAGCTGCGCGCCCATTGCCTCGGCGGCGCCGGCCACCTGGTCGGGCTCGGAACCAGACGTCCAGGTCTCCTGCAGTGCGACGATGGGCGCGTCGAGGCCGAGGACCGCGGCCTCGACGTCGAACGGCTGGCCCCGGGTGCCGACGCCGCAGTGCAGATTCATGCTCGCGATGGGCACAGACTGGTGGCTGGCCAGCGTCTTGTGTTGCCTCAACCGTCCGTCCTGATTCATTGCGGGAACGGGGCGGCGAGGGGCTGGCCGCGCTTTCTCCCGATTGGCTTCCTGGGTCTGTCAAGATCGCGCCGGTCCGACCCTAATGCCTCGCGTCCGGGCACGCGTCGCTTACCGGACTTAAAGGTGCACAGCACGTGCATCGGCCAAGTTCCGGTCACTGCAGCAGGTCGGCGACGGCGGCGATTCCCGGCTCGATGGCCCGCTCGCTGGTGTTGCCGAAGCCGAGCACGAGCTGCGGGGGAGCGGCTGCCGCGACCGACCGGAAGCCGCCCATCCCGTAAAGACCGACCATCCGCTCGGCCGCGGCCGCAACCACCGCAAGCTCATCCGCGCCGGCCGGCAGATGGGCGACCGCGTGGAAGCCTGCGGCGAGTCCGGTGAGCCGCACGCCCGGCGCGTGCCGCGCCAGCGCCTCGATGAGCGCCGACCGGCGGCCGGCGTAGATGGTTCGCATCCGTCGCAGGTGGCGGTCATACCGGCCCGACTCGAGCAGGGCCGCGAGCGCGAGCTGATCGAGCGTCGAGGAACCCCGGTCGCTGATGAGCTTCTCCGCCGCGACCGCCTCGGCCATCGCCGGGGGAGCCAGTACCCAGCCCAGCCGGACGGCCGGGGCGAGCGCCTTGCTTGCGGTTCCGATCGTGAAGACACGGTCCGCCGCCAGTCCCTGCAGCACGCCGACGGGCTCACGGTCGTAGCGGAACTCGGAGTCGTAGTCGTCCTCGATGATGAACGCGCCGTCGCGGCGGGCCCAGTCCACGAGGGCGTGGCGCCGGCCCGCGGCGAGCACGACGCCCGTCGGTGACTGGTGCGCCGGCGTGACGACGACCGCCTGCGCGCCGCTGGCGGCGAGGGCGGTGACGTCAATCCCGAGCTCGTCGACCGGCACGTGCACAGTACGCAGGCCCCTGGCGGCGACGGCGCGCATTACCTCGCTGCTATCAGTTTTCCCGTAGCCGGGATCCTCGAAGGCCACGCAGCGCACGCCGGCCCGGGCGAGCGCCTGGAGCACGAGGATGACGCCCTGGGCGAAGCCCGTGCAGATGATCATCCGGTCCGGTTCCGCGTCGGCGGCCCGGACCCGGCGCATGTAGCCCGCGAGAACATCGCGCAGGACGGCGCTGCCGCTGGGGTCGCCATAGTCCAGGTCGGCGTTGACCGCCCTGGCGCACGCCTCCCGCGTGGCCCAGACCCAGTCACCGCGCGGGAAGCTCGCAAGGTCAGGCACGCCCGAGAGGAAGTCGGCGATCAGCCGGCGCGGAGCCGCCGCCGCCTGCGCGGGCGCCGGAGCGGCCGGAAAGGCTCCGGCGGCGACCCTGGTGGCCGAGCCGATCTCGCTGGTCAGGTACCCCTCGGATAGCAGCTGGCTGTAGCAGTCCTGTACCAGGCCGCGGGAAATGCCCAGCTCGCGCGCGAGCGCGCGGGACGACGGGAGCCGCTCGCCGCCATGGAGGCGGCCGCTCCGGATTGCCTCCCGGAGGCTGACCTCAAGCTGGGAACGGAGCGGCTCGCCGCTGTTGCGGTCCAGCCTCAGCAACAGCTCCGGACCCAAACCGGACCACTGAATCGCCATGGAATTGGAACTTATCAGTGCCCCGGTCGGAGACCTACGTTCGGTGCATGAGCACTTTGACCTGCAGCCGGCCCAGTCAGGACACCGCCCCCGCCAGCAAGCGGCCGCGGCTGGTCACCGGCCCGATGGCCCTGCTCTTCCTGGACTCATTCGGCACGCTGACCAGCTTCTACCTGCTCCTCGCGGTGACCCCTCTGTACGCTGCGGCGGCCGGGGCGGGCACCGCCGGCGCCGGCCTGGTGACCGGGGTACTGCTACTCGGAACGGTCGCGGCGGAGGTCCTCTCGTCCGCGGTGATGAAGCGCTGCGGCTACCTGCCGGCGCTGGCTGCGGGGGCGGTCCTGCTCGCGGTGCCGACCCTGGCGCTGCTGGCACCCGGTTCGCTCGCGATCATGGTGGCGGTCAGCTTCGTCCGCGGTTTCGGCTTCGGCCTCGGCACCGTGGCCTCGGGCGCGCTCGCCGCCGAGCTGCTGCCGCCCGAGCGGCGCGGCGAAGGTCTCGGCCTCTACGGTGCCGTCGACAGTGCACCGGGAATCGTGGCGCTGCCGGCCGGGATCTGGCTGGCCGATCACTTCGGGTTCTCGCTGGTTGTCGTCATCGCGGCGGTGACGGCGCTGGCACCGGTAGTGGCGTTCGGCTGGCTGCGCCGTCAGACTCGCGGTCTCGGCCCGGGCCTCGCGGCCGGGTCTGAGGAGTCGGGCGGGCTGCGGGCCGGCCTGCGTGACGGAGCACAGCTGCGGCTGGCGCTGATCTTCGCGACGAGTACGGTCGCGGCGGGCGTGGTCGCGTCGTTCCTCCCCCTGGCACGGGGCCTGTCGGCAGACATTGCCGCCGACGGGCTGCTGGCGCAGGCGCTGACCGCCACGATCAGCCGGTGGTGGGCTGGCCGGCACGGTGACCGGCACGGTCACGCGCGGCTGGTGGTGCCCGGCCTGGTGATGGGGGCCGCCGGGATGATCGCCATGCTCGCGCTGACGGTCCCGGTGGCGGTGATCGCCGGCATGTGCGTCTTCGGCATCGGATTCGGCATCGTCCAGAACGCGACCCTGGCGCTGATGATGGAGCGCGTGCCTGCTTCCGGGATCGGCACCGCGAGCGCGATCTGGAACCTTGCCTACGACGCGGGCTACGGGGCCGGCCCGGCCGCCTTCGGGCTGTTCGTCATGCACACCGGCTACCCGGCCGGGCTCGCGCTGACCGGCCTGCTGATGATCGTCGCGCTGCCGGCGGCGCGCGCGGGCCGCGCACTGACGCGCAGCGGGGCGGGAAGCCGGTGACGGAGACCGACGGCGGGATCGTCTCGACAAATCTCGCTTATGCCTCCTAGAGTTTTTCTTCGCCGGCCATGCCGGAAATGGCACCAGCGACGCGGGGTGGGGGCTGGGAAATGGCGGTCGAGCCTGCGGAGAGTACGAGCGAGGAAACGGTCGCCGCGGCCGCTTCGGCGGACAAGCATTCCCGTCCGCGGCGGAACGCGTACCTGGCGCTGCTAGCCGCATTGATCTGCGGCGGCGTCGCGATCCTGATCTACAACTGGCTGAATAGCTGGCACCCGGCAGCAGGCCTTAAGACGTCTACGAGCGACCTCAGCACACTGCCGGAGTTAACGGTTACCAAGTCGGCCGTCCAATGGCAGGTTCAGGGCGGTTTCATCCGGGAGCTGGTCGTGCAGGGTCCGGCGCAAGGGTGGGCAGACATCGAGCTGCCGCTGCTGCCGTCGCTCTGCGCGCCGATGGCAGCTGCTCTGCACCTGACCTGCAAGGACGGCCGGCTTCAGGCGATGACCGCGCCCGCGCAGTTCTCCTGGTCCGTTCCGGTGGAAGTATCGACGCCCGCCGGCCTCGTGAACTCGACGGCACTCGATCTGCAGACGGTCGCAGGACCGGGCGGAGCATACGGCGCGGACATCTCGGCGCTCACGCGCTCCGCGCCGACGCTGTGCTTCTTTGTCCCCGATCCCTCGCGGCTCACCGTGATCGCTGGCGGCTGGAAGTTCAGCCATGAGGTCAGCCCGAGTCAGGTCCCCGCGTGCGGCCAGGGCGCCGGCGTCACGGCCATCGTCGGATCGGCAGGCTCTGGGCAACCGCCTGGATTCGACTTCACTCAGGTCAATTCCCTGACGGTAGTGGCCAGCGGTCCCGCGGAGACGCTCACCCACATCAGCGGCCAGACTGACCTCGATCCCGGCGGCACGACGCTGCTGGTCTCCACTGACGCCACCTACCTGCGAGCAGCGGACTCCGCTCCGCTCGTTACGACGCTCGCCATCAATCCAGGGCCGGGAAACTCGTTTCTGGAGACGACCTCGGACCAGACGACCAGCGTCATGACTGGCATCGGGCAGCTTGTCCCGTCCTTCTGGGCCAGGCACGCGACCGTCCTCGTGCCGGCGCTCGGCGGATTCGCGACGATGTTCGTCGTTGGTCCGCTCGGCGCGTGGCTGAGGTTCGAGGTGGATGCGCTTCTGACATGGCCGGATCCGGCCCGCCGGCGCCGTCGGCGCGAATCCCAACCGGAGGCGACTGATGCGCCGTCTTAGCTGCCTGCTCGCCTGCCTGGCCGCCGCCACAGCGCTGCTGACCGCATGCGGCGGATCGGCCCCTCACAAGACGACCCAGCCCGCATCCTCCTGCGAGCCCAGTGCCGCATCCGTGAGCCCAGGCCCGCCGCTGGACGAGGCTCAGCCGCCGCACTCGCGGATGACGATCATCTCGTCCGTCGTCCCGCTGACCTGCGGCACGGTCCTCACTGTCCTCAACCGCGGTAACGCCACCGCGCGCTACGGAAGCTCGGTGCTGTGTGAGCTTGAGGAGTATGACGGCCAGAACGGAAAGCTGTTCAGCCGGGATCCCCGGACCGCGTATTTCACCCTGGCTACGGGTCAGGTGGTCTGCACAATCGATAGTCCGCAGTACCACCGGGTACCGATCTGCGGCGAGGGCACGCTCTACCTGAACGGCAATGTGAACTTCGCTGCGAACTGTGATCCGTCGTTCAGCGTCCTCGTGGAGCGAGGGGAGATACGGGTCGCCTACCCTGGCCGAACCGCCGTGACGGCGGTTCCGGTGCGGGCCGACGAGGAACTGAAGTACAACGCCATCACCGGGAGCGAATCGATTATCAAGAAGGTCAAGTTCACGACGCAGGAGCTGCTGATCTTCGATTCCCAGGCCAGGGAGCTCTGAGGATGCGGTCACCGGATGCCGGGCGGGCTGAACTGCTTGCGCAATGGCGCGAAGCCGCCCGCGACGTGCCCGAGGGCTGGACGTTCTCTCACCTGGCCGGTCGCCTGACCGATGATCAGCCGCCGTGGGACTATCCCGCCGCGTGCCGGACGGCACTGCGCGGTGCCGACCACGTGCTCGACATGGGCACCGGCGGCGGCGAGTTCCTGCGGACCCTGGCCGACGCCCTGCCGCCCGACACAGTGGCGACTGAAGGCTGGGAGCCGAACGTGCCGGTCGCCACCGCGAACCTGGCTCCGTTCAGGATCCCCGTGGTCCGTTACGACGCCGAGGCTGATCCGCCTATGTCAATGCCGTTCCCGGCAAATCGTTTTGATCTTGTCCTGAACCGGCATGAGTCTTTCGACGTGACGGAGCTAGCCAGGGTTATCGCCCCCGGCGGTGTTTTCCTTACTCAGCAGGTCGGCGGCGATGAGGGTGCTGAGATTCGTGAACTCTTCGGGGCCGAGGCGGCCTATCCCGACCACATGCTGGACAACATCGCTGCTCAGGTACGAGAGGCCGGATTCCGGATCGAGGGGTCGGCTTCCTGGCATGGCTGCTATCAGTTCGCTGACGTCGGCGCGCTCGTCAGCTACCTCGCCCTGATCCCGTGGGACGTGCCCCAGGACTTCGGCGTCGACGCCTACGCGGACACCCTGCTGCGGCTGCACGCCGACGGCCCGGCTGGGGGCAAACCGCTGACGTTCGCCAAGTCGCGGTTCTGGCTCCGTGCCGTCCTGGCTGGTGCCGCGTGACGGACTATCCGGAGGACCTGCTGGCCCGCGAGCCGGCGCCGCCGTACGAGGGAGAGGGTCCGTTCGCGCTGTGGCACTGCAGCGAGGACCCGTCGCTCAGCCGGTTCGAGCCGAGGGTGCCGCCCACGAACCCGGGGGAGCCGCCGCTGGTCTGGGCCGTTGATACCCGCCACGCACCCTTGTTCTGGTTCCCGAGGGACTGCCCGCGCGGGTGCATCTGGCCGCAGCGGACGACCACGCCGGAGGATCAGGAGCGGTTCTTCGGCCAGAGCGCCGCGAGCCGGATTCACGTGGTGGAGGCCGGGTGGCTCGGCCGCATCCAGGCTTGCCGGCTGTATGCCTACCAGCTGCCGGGGGATGCGTTCCGCCCGCATGAGGTGGGCGGCTACTGGGTCGCGGCGGAACCGGTCGATGCGGTCGGCCAGGTCGTCATCGATCACCTGGTCGACCGGCACGCCGCCGCCGGGATCGAACTGCGTATCACGCCATCGATCTGGCCGTTCTGGCAGCAGGTGGCTAGCTCGAGCGTCGGGTTCAGCGGCTGCCGGCTGCGCAACGCCGCTCCCCGTTCGCCGGGTGGCGATCGAACACCTGTTTGACGGTGGTTTTCGGCGGCTGATCTGGGCGCGACTGCAGCTGGCCGCCAGCGGGCGCGGCGCACCGCACGTCTGGCTGTCTGGGAACTGTTCGTCTCAGACAGCCAAGCGTCGACATGACTTGCTCCGGCTCGGGGGTCCGGAGTCACGCCGTGCCCTCTGGTGAGCCGCTACCGGGTAGCTTCCGGCGCGATTACCGAAGCGCCGATAATGCACATTATGTTAAGTTGAGTCTTCGCCAAGGGGCCTTCCCCGGCGGCGCAGTCGCGCGCGACAAACCCGTGGCGACGTCGCTGGTCATCTCGCGATACTGGCCGACGTGGAAGAGGTCAAGATCGTCGTCGCCGAGGAGCGGCTTGAGGGCGGGAATGTCGGCGGGGCTGTGCGGGCAGGCGACACGGTTCGCCGTGCGGCCGGTCCCTGGACGCCGGCTGTGCACGCGCTGCTCGCCCACCTGGCGGACAAGGGGTTCACGGGCGCCCCGCGGCCTCTCGGGTTTGATGAGCAGGGCCGGGAGGTTCTCACCTTCCTGGAGGGCGAGACCACCGGAAGCCGCAGGCCCCGGCCTGCCTGGGTTCACGCCGAGGACGCCCTTGACCAGGTCGCCTGCTGGATGCGCGCCTACCACCAGGCCGTCGCCGACTTCGTCCCGCCGCCCGGCGCCGTCTGGCGCGGCGGCGGCACCTGGTCACCGGAGCTGATCATCGCCCACAACGATGCCGCCTCCTACAATGCCGCCTGGCACGAGGGCAAGCTCACCGGGTTCTTCGACTGGGACTTCGCCGGGCCCGCCACGCCGGCGTGGGACCTGGCCCTCGCCGCCTTCAGCTGGGTTCCGCTGCACACCCGGCACTGGGTCGCCGCCGAGGGGTTCACCGACTTCGCGGCCAGGCCTGGTCGGCTCGACCGGTTCCTCCGCACCTATGGCTGGTCAGCAACGGCCG
>DAIOWC010000184.1:0-13212 GCA_036758685.1 Streptosporangiaceae bacterium
CCGACGATCGGCCAGCCCCAGACGATGATGGCCGGACCGCCTTCATCCATGCCGAAGTAGTAGAGGGTCAGGCAGCCAGACAGGATCGAGATGATGGTGAACGAGACGGCGAAGTTCGAGAAGCCCGACATCCGCCTGCGCAGTTCCTGCGCGTAGCCGAGACGGTGCAGGGTCTCTTCGTCGCTGGTGAGCGCTTGCTCATTAACCGACACGACGTGCTCCTTTGGGGGCTGGTCCCGATGGCGGGTGATGGGGGTTTGCCCTGAATTCAGGGCTAGCGGGCCTCCGGTTTAAATGGTCTAATGTCAGACCAATGATGGTGTGGCCGAGCGCATTGTCAAGACCTTCGGCCTGAATTCATCACTCGCGCCCCATCAGTACCGGCACGCGGGCAGGAGGAGACCCGCGTGCCGGGGGTGTCGCGGGCCGGAGGCAGTGGGTCAGGGACACTAGGTCAGCGGCGGATACCGGGCGCATAACGCGGCGCCCGACGGCGGGAGGATCGTGGTCGACCTGAAGGAAGGCAAGGCCTCTCGGGCAGCACCGCGCCAGTCCGTGCCGAGGCAGCGCGGAGCGGGCAGGTCCGGTCCGCCCGTCGATGCTGAGGCGCCGGCCGGCGAGGCGGTGCTCACCGAAGTTGAGCCGCCGCTGCCAGCGGAAACAGTGCCCGCCAAAGCAGTGCCGGCTATCGACCTGGCCGGCATCCTGCGGCCGGTCCGGCAGGGGAACGCGTTCGAGGAGACGGTCGAGCGGCTGCTCACGATCATCAAGCTCGGCATGGTGGCGTCGGGCGAGCGGTTCCCGCCCGAGCGCGAGCTGGCCGCCCAGCTCGGCGTCAGCCGGCTGACGCTCCGGGAGGCTATCCGCGAACTGCACGGGGCCGGGTATGTGAGCTCGCGCCGCGGCCGGTTCGGCGGCACCTTCGTGATCTACACGCGGCCCGCGCCCGACCGGTCAGAACTCAGGCGCCTGGCCCTGGAGGACGGCAGCAAGCTGACCGATGCGCTGACATTCCGGCTCGCGGTCGAGAGCGGCGCCGCCGAGGCCCTGGCGGGGCAGCTAGCCCGCCAGCCCGACGCCGACGTCAGCGCGACGCTGCTGGCGCGGCTGGCGGAGGTCAACGCCGCGAGCCCGCAGGATTACCGGCGGCTCGACACGCTGTTCCACCTCAGCATCGCCGAGCTGGCGGGCTCGAGCCTGCTCGCCGCGGCGTGCGCGGATGCCCGCTGGCGGCTCAACGACCTGCTGAACGCGATTCCCGTCCTGCAGCGGAACATCGATCACACCGCCGGGCAGCACCGGGCGATCGTGGCCGCGATCCTGGACGGCGACGCCGACGGCGCGCGGGCCGCGGTCGCCGAGCACCTGGAGGGCACCGCCGCGCTGCTGCGCGGATTCCTGGGTTGACGAAGGCAGCCCGCCAGGGCGACGGGGCGCCTTCGGGGTCCCAGTGCGACTATGTTCCGGTTCGGTGGGCAGGAACCGGGATAAATCTGGCGTGAATCTGACTCAAAGCGGAACGGAGTTGCCGTCGGCCGCGGCCCGCCCGCGTCAGCGCTCGGTCGGGCTACGCCGTCACGGCGACGCGAGCGGCCGGCTCACCGCCGGATTCGGCGCCGTCGTCGGGACCGGCGCCCTCGTCGGCAATGCTGCGCCTGACCATCGAGCCGGTCAGAGTTGCGCTCAGGATGAAGGCCAGCGCGGTGGCGAGGTTCGTGCCGAGCATGTGCCTGGTGGTCTCGACGCCGGCGAAGTACGCGGCCGGGATGAAGCCGGCGACCGCGCATCCGACCAGCAGCAAGACCGCGTAGGCGCTGTCGCGCTGCCAGCGCGCCCGGTGCCGTCGCCGCAGGGCCCACACGGCCACCGCGGCCATCGCGGCCCACAGCGGGAGCAGCCAGAGCAGGCCGAGGCCAGTCGGGATCGCCTGCACGATGCTCTCGAGTACGGTGACGCGGTTCTCGATGGCGGCCTCCGGCTGCCCGGCCGACGGCGCATAGCTGCCCAGGTAGTTGACGCGCAGCACGAGCGCGTCGTCGGCCGCCTGCTGGCCAACCTTCAGCAGCGCCATCGGGTGGGTCAGCAGGAACCGGGCCAGGTTGGCGTCGGTGAGCCTGCTCGTGTACTCCGGGTACAGCGGATCGTGGTAGACCGAGTGCGGGGCCCAGAACCCGTCGCCGGCGTAGCTGGCCCAGCTCGCAGGCAGGCCGAGCGCGTGCAGGTCGGCCGCCGCGTTGTCGTGGCCGTTGACGATGTCGTCAAAGATGACGTCGACGACCTGCTCCTGATGGAGCGCCGTGGCAAAGGGCGAGGTGGCGTCCTGATGCACGTACGCGACCGTGCCGACGATCAGCAGCCCGGCCACCGCACCCGCGGCGGCGGTCCTGGCGGTGAGGAATCGTCGCCAGCCGACGGGTGCCGCGCTCGCGCTGGCAACCACGATGACGACGCCGATCGGTAGTACGAGCGGCAGGTACTGCTCCTTGGAAAAGATCGTCAGGTATCCGCCGACGCCCTCCAGGAGCAGGCCGAAGGCCAGCGCCAGCGGCCCCCGGCCGAGGTAGAGCACCCCGGCGCAGACCAGCAGCAGTCCGGTGAGCGTCGCGCCCTCGCTGTACGGGCTGGCGTAGGTGTCGAAGAACGCGGCGTCCGCCAGGGCCAGCCAGAGCCCGAACGCGATCACGATCGTGGCGCGCAGGCTGAACCGCAGGCCGCAGGCGAGCGAGGCGATGCCTGCTGCCTGGAGCGCGCAAATCACCAGGCCCAGGGCGATCAGGTTGACGGTGCCGGGCAGGGCGAGCACCGGAGTCAGCCATCTGGCCACATCCAGGAGCACGTGCTCTGACGACGCGTAAAGGCCGGCATTGCCGCACGCGGGACTGGGGTCGAAGACGAAATAGGCGTACGCGTCGTACCGGACATGGCCGCCCGTGACCGGCGCGACGCCTAGGCCGCACATGAGGCGCGGGCCGTCGCCGTTGTCGGCCATGCCGACGGGCGATGGCACCAGGAACCGGACCACGAATAAGGCGAGCGAGCCGGCGAATATGGCCAGCCACCGCCGGGAGAATTCCCTGACGTCGGGCTGGCGGACTCTGGTCAGCCAGTCCATCGGCGCCGTCGCTATCGCCGGACCCACCGGTCTCGAGACCGGAACGGCCTGGCGGGCACGTGACCGGCGCCGTCGGCCGGCCGATGCGGGCCGCGTCGGCGGCCGGGTACCGCCGGCTGCCCCGCGGGCGCGGTGCCCCGTGGTGGGCGCCCGCCGGCGCCCCCGGCTCGAGGGCGGGATGCGATTCCCGGTGACGACTACAGGGTGCCCGCCACTGGCCCGGGCCGCCGCCGGCGAGCCGGAATCACCGTCGCGCGGGGAACCCGCGTTCCTCCCGTGAACCGCATGACGTGGCACCGCGCGCCCCCCTTCGCGCCTGCGATGTTAGCGACCACCGGCTCGCTGATGCTGCATTTGCAATTGCGCTCGCGTGTACGACGCAAAGCGTGCAGCCTGCTATCGAGGGGCGATCTCGGCGAACTTCACCACGAGCTGCTCGGGTCCGCGGAGGTTGAGATTGGGCTTGTACGCCAGCGAATCCTCGTCCAGCTCGGGTTCGGCGATGCGGCTCGCGAACGCCCGGATCGCGATCGCGGCCTCAAGCCGGGCCAGCGGCGCGCCCAGGCAGAAGTGCGGCCCGGCGGCGAAGGACAGGTGGCCGATAGCGCCGCCGCGCCGGATGTCGAAGCGGTCGGGGTCGGGGAAGACCTCCGGGTCGCGCCCGGCGGCCGCGAGCAGCAGCAGTACCAGCGCCCCGTCGACCGCGACGAGGTCGCCGACCGGCATGCCGCCGCGAGCGACCCGCGCGGTCATCTGGACGGGCGCGTCGTAGCGCAGCGTCTCCTCGACCGCGTCGGCGGCGAGATCGCTATCAGCGCGCAGCAGCGCGAGCTGATCGGGATGGCGCAGCAGCGCGAGGATGGCGTTGGAAATCAGCCCGACCGTGGTCTCGTGACCTGCGACCAGCAGCAGCACGCACGTGGCGATCAGCTCGTTCTCGGTGAGCATCTCGCCGTTGTCCTCCGCGCGGATCAGGTCCGACAGCAGATCCTCGGCCGGCTGAGCCCGGCGAGCCGCGATCAGCTCGCGGAAGTACGCGGCGAACTCGTCGCTGGCGATCCGCGCCGCCTCCGCCCTCGCCAGCGCCGTCTCCGGGTCGAGCGCGAAGCCTGGCTGGAGTGAGTGCGCCAGCCGCGCCGACCAGCCCGCGAAGCGGGGATGATCTTCGACCGGCACGCCGAGCATCTCCGAGATGATCCGGACCGGCAGTGGATAGGCGAGCTGGCTCACGACTTCGAGCTGACCGTTCGGGGCCGCGGCGGTGAGCAGCTCGCCCGTGATCGCCTGGATCCTCGGCTCCAGTCGCGCGATCATGCGGGGCGTGAACGCCTTGGAGACCAGGCGGCGCAGGCGGGTGTGATCGGGCGGGTCGAGCGAGAGGAACGACGGCCGGTCGCTGGTGCGCCGCTCGGCGGCGGCCGCGACCAGCGACTTGTTCCGCTCGCTGCTCGCATTCGGGTGGCGCAGGACGGCGGAAATGTCGGCGTGCCGGCCTGCGACCACGAACTTGCCGTCAAACTCGGCGAACGGCGAGGCTTCCCGCAGGCCGGCGAGCACCGGATACGGGTCGGGCAGGGTCGCCGGGTTGGCCAGCTCGCTCAGCGCGGGCCGCTGCATGGTGGTCATCAGGGTTCTCCGACTCGTTGACGGGCTCGGTCAGACGGCAGGCGCGCCCGCTGGCACCGGGACGCCGACGGGATTCGGGCTCGGCAGCAGGGCGGCGCTGGCGCTGGCGACCGGCTGCAGCAGCCGGGTCAGCTCGGCGGTGCGGTCCGCGCCGAGCGCGGCCCAGGGCCTGGCGGCGGCCCGGTCGGTGGCGCTCTCGATGTCGCGGTGAAGGGCCACGCCGGCGGCGGTCGCGACGCCGCTCGCATCGACAAGACCGCGGTCGGCGAGCCTCGTGACGGCCTGATCGAGTTCCTCGTCGGTCCAGCCTCTGGCCGGCTGCATCTGCTCGCGGGGCCAGGCGGCGGTGACGTGGCTGTGGTTGCCGGCGGTGGCCGCGTCCACCCCGACGCGCAGCATGAGCGCCTCGGCGCCGGTCAGGTCCGCGGCGACGAGCGCGGCGATGTGGCCGTCGCCGCGATGCTCGCGCAGGATCGTGGCCGCGTGCCAGAGCCTGGCCACCGGCTCGTCCGGCACGGGCAGGGCGAGGTTGGCCGCGGCCAGCGCCCGGCCGCCAGCCTCGAGGTCGGCGGCGGCGGCCGCGAGCTCGTCCGCCGCCGCGGCGAGGTCGGCGGGGGCAGGCGCCCCCGCGGGAAGGCCCAGCAGTTCGCGCAGGCCTGCGGTAGCCCCGGCCTGCCGGGCGGCCAGCACATCCGCGGGCGTGGCCAGGTCCCATACCGATGGCAGTGCCCGGCTCACCATGGCGGGAGCGAAGACGAAGAACGCTGCGACCACCGGGGGAGCGGCGACGGTGCCCATCGGAGCGGCCCGGCCGGCGAAGTAGCCCCGCCAGAAACCGCGGAGGCCCGCCTGCTCGAACGCCGCTCTGGCCGCCGGCGTGAAGTAGGTGACCATGTGGACCGGCTCGAACAGGGCCCACATCTGCCTGGCCGCGGCCGGCGAGTTGTCCATGTTGCCATCATGGCAGGCCCTAGGACAAATCACTACATGGCCGTAACGACGGGGCGCCCGGGCCAGTGCCTCCCGTTCCGGGGAGAGACTGCTAGCCGGTCACAGCGGCCGGCGGTCCGCCAGCCGCGCTGCCGACCGTGAGCGGGTGATGGCAGGCAGCCAGGTGGCCGGTGCTGCCCATGAGCGTCAGCGGCGGTTCCTCGATCCTGCAAACGTCGGTCGCGTACCGGCACCGGGGATGGAACCGGCATCCCGCCGGCGGCGAGATCGGGCTCGGCACGTCTCCCTCCAGCACGATCTGCTGCCGGCTGGCGGACAGGTCGGGATCGGGGATCGGGACCGCCGACAGCAGCGCCTCGGTGTAGGGATGCACAGGCTGCTCGTAGAGCTCCTCGGCGGGCGAGATCTCGACGATCTTGCCCAGGTACATGACCGCGATCCGGTCGGATACGTGGCGGACCACTCCGAGGTCGTGGGCGATGAAGATGTAGGTGAGGCCGAGGTCGTCCTGAAGGTCATCGAGGAGGTTGATGACCTGCGCGCGGATCGACACGTCCAGCGCCGATACCGGTTCGTCGGCGATGACGAGCTTGGGCTTGAGCGCGAGCGCGCGCGCCACGCCGATTCGCTGCCGCTGTCCGCCGGAAAACTCGTGCGGGTAGCGGTTGATGTGCTCGGGGGACAGCCCGACGAGCTGGAGCAGCTCGACTACGCGCTGCTTGATCTGCTGCGAGCTGCCTGCCCGGTGGATGCGGAGCGGATCGGCGATGATCGAGCCGACCCGCTTGCGCGGGTTCAGCGAGGCGTACGGGTCCTGGAAGATCAGCTGCATGTCGCGCCGCACGGGACGCAGAGCGCGGCGAGAGTAGTGCGAGATGTCCTTGCCCTCGAAGATCAGTGACCCGCTGGTGATCTCGTGGAGCCGGGCGACGCACCGGGCCAGCGTGGACTTGCCGCAGCCGGACTCGCCCACGAGGCCGAGGGTCTCGCCGGCACGCAGCTCGAAGCTCACGTCATCGACCGCATGGACGCGCGCGACCTCCCGCTGGATCAGCACGCCGTTCTTGATCGGAAAGTACTTCACGATGTGCTCAGCCCGTAGCAGCACGTCGCCGGCGGCGATCTGCGGGCCTTCCTCCAGTAGCGGCAGGGCGGCGGAGTAGCTATCGGTCACGGCTTCTCCTCGACCAGCTCGGGGTGGATGGTCGGATTCCTGATTTGCTGCTTCTCCTGGGTGCTCAGGAAACAGGCGTCGAGGTGACCGCTGCCGCGGTCGAGCAGGTCGGGCCGCTCCTCGCCGCACCGGCCGAACCGGTAGGCACAGCGCTCGGCGAATGAGCATCCGGCCGGCAGGTTCATGAGCGAGGGCGGCAATCCCGGTATGGCCGCGAGGCGCCGCGGCCGCGGCCGGTCGAGGCGGGCGATCGAGCCGAGCAGGCCCCAGGTGTAGGGGTGCTGCGGGTCGTAGAACAACTCCCGCTGGGTGCCCTGCTCGACGATCCGGCCCGCGTACATGACGGCGATCCGGTCGGCCATGTCGGCGACGACGCCCATGTCGTGCGTGATCAGGACGACCGCCGTGCCGAAGTCGTCCTTGAGTTTCTTGATCAGGTTCAGGATCTGCGCCTGGATCGTGACGTCGAGCGCCGTGGTCGGCTCGTCGGCGATGAGCACGTCCGGATTGCAGGACACCGCCATGGCGATCATGACCCGCTGGCGCATACCGCCGGAGAACTCGTGCGGGTAGGCATCGACGCGCTCGCTGGCATTGGGGATGCCGACCGCGGTCAGCAGGTCGATGGCGCGCTGGCGGGCCGCCCGCTTGCTGATCTTCTCGTGCTCCCGGATCTGCTCCTCGATCTGCCACCCGACCTTGTAGACCGGATTCAGCGAGGTCATGGGGTCCTGGAAGATCATGCTGATACCGGAGCCCCGGATCGAGCGGATCCGATCCTGCGGCAGCGCCATGAGGTTCGTGCCCTTGTAGAGGACCTCACCTTCGAACTTCGCGTTCGGATCGGTGATCAGGCGCATGACCGACATCATGGTGACGCTCTTGCCCGAGCCGGACTCGCCGACAATGCCTAGCGTCTCGCCCTCGCCGAGGGTGAGTGAGACGCCGTCCACCGCACGGACGAGCCCGTCGTCGGTCCGGAAGGTCACCTTGAGGTCGCGGATATCCAGCAGCGGAAGCGTCATCAGGTCGGCCGCACTCTCGGATCGAGCCAGGCGTAGCCGATATCCACGAGCGCGTTCGCCAGCACGATGAAGAACGCGCCGAAGATGACGACGGCCATGAGGGTCGCCAGGTCAAGATTGATCAGCGCTTCGTAGGTGAGGAAGCCGACGCCGTGGATCCCGAATACCACCTCGGTCAGAATGGCGCCCCCGCCGACCAGGGCGCCGAAGTCCAGGCCGAAGAGGCTGACGAAGGTGATCATGGACGTGCGGAGGGTATGCCGCAAGAGCACGCGCTGCTCGGAGAGGCCTTTAGCGCGGGCCGTGCGGATGTAGTCCTCGCTCTGGACCTCCAGCAAATTCGCCCGCAGCACGCGCGCGTACAACCCGATATAGAGGATCGACAATGTGATCCACGGGAAGATGAGTCCCTCAAACCACTTCACCGGGCTGGTCGCAAACGAGGTATAGCCGAGCGCCGGCAGCCAGCTGAATACGCTGCGATGCAATCCGCCCTGGGTGATGAGATTGACCACCTGCCCGAGCCAGAAGACCGGGCACGAGATCCCGATCAGGGCGAGGATCATCAGGATCGGGTCGTAGATCGTGCCGCGCAGCTTGGCCGCCGCGGCTCCCATGCCAATGGCAGTGACAATCCAGATCAGGGACGCGCCGAAGACGAGCGACAGGGTCGCCGGTGCCGCCGAGAATATCTCCGGGATGACGAGCTCGCCCTGGTCGGAGTACGAGACCAGGTTGCGGTCGATGAAGATGCTCTTCATCATCCGGGCGTACTGCACGTAGAGCGGCCGGTTGAGCCCGAACTGGACGCGGATCTCGGCCAGCTGCTGCGGCGTAGGACTGCGCCCGGCAATCGCGCGCGCCGGGTCAACTCCCGGCGTCTTGAAGAAGATGAAGAACACGACGACGGTGATCACGAACATGACCACGACGGTCCACAAAGTCCGCCGGATGACGAAGGTCAGCACGCGCTACCTCACCCGGACCTTCGCGCGGGGGTCCAGGGCGTCGCGCACGCCGTCACCGAGAACGTTCAGTGCCAGCACGGTCAGCACGATCATGATTCCGGGCGCGAGCGAGACCCACGGCCGGGTGTAGAGCAGGTCCTGGCCGTCACTGATGATCGTGCCCCAGCTGACGTTGGGCGGCTGCACCCCGACCGACAGGAAGGAGAGAGCCGCCTCGGTGAGGATCGTGGTCGCGATCATGAGCGGCATGAGGACGATGACGGTGGAGACGACGTTGGGCAGGATCTCGGAGAAGATCAGCCGGAAATTCGAGGCCCCCTGCGCGATAGCGGCCTCGACGAACTCCTTGTTGACGACCGACAGCACCTGGCCGCGGATCGGCCGGTAGACGTAGGGCAGGTAGATGAACGCGATGATGGCCGTCGGCGTCCACAGGCTGGTCGCGGTGACCCGCAGGGGGCCGACCTGGAAGCCGTTGGTGTTGGTGAGGAGTTCGGTGGCGATGCAGATCGCCAGCAGGTAGACCGGGAAGGCCCAGATGATGTCCATGACCCGGGACAGGATCGTGTCGGTCAGCCCGCCGAAGAAGCCGGCGATCAGCGCGACGATCGTGGCCCCGATGCAGCAGAACGCCGCTGAGGTCACCCCGATCTGCAGCGACGCCCGGCCGCCATACAAGATCAGCGTCGCCACGTCCCGTCCGATGCCGTCGGCACCGAGGAAATAGTGACCGATGTCCCAGGTGGGGCCGATCGGGGACTCGCCCAGCTTCAGGATGCCGCCGCCCTCCTGCATGACCGGGACGACCTTGCCGTGAACGATGGTCGTGCCGTTCAGGTTGGGGCTGAGCGGGCTGGCGATGTGGGCTACGTCATGCGCGTATAGCGGCGCGGCCAGGCTGAGCAGCACGATCAGCACGAACAGCCCGAGCGCCGCCATCGCGATGCGATTTCTGCGCAGCTGTCGCCACGCGAGTGCCCACGGATTGCGGCCGGCTACGGCCGGCCGCAATTCCGTGGTCTCGAGCTGCTCAGCTAGAGCTGCCATAAACGGGTCTCCGCCACGGCGAGCACCCTTACTTCGACAGCCAGAGCTGGTCGATCAGGATGTACCACTGCGGATTCCACACGTAGCCGTGCACGTTGGACGACAGGAAGTCGATCTGCTTGGGGTTGTACAGATCGACCCACGGCGCCTGGTTGGTGAACTCGTGGTCGACGGTCGTCCATAGCGAGGCGGCCTCAGTCGGCTCAGTCGCCTCGACGGACTCGGCCTTGTTGATCTGCGCCTGGATGCTCTGATCGCAGAACTCCGCGATGTTCGGGCTGGCGTCGCTGTTCTTGGCGATATGGCCGCAGCCGAGCAGCACGTTGAGGAAGTCGGACGGGGCCGGGTAGTCCTGGTACCAGGCCGACCAGGCGACGTTCCACTTGCTCGCGTTGGCTGAGTTCTGGATGAACGGGTACTGAGCCGCCATGGTGAGCAGCTGAGTGCTCGCCTTGTACCCGATCGAGTCGAGGTCCGCGACCATCTGCTCGGCGAGTTCCTTGCCGACCTGGTCGGTCGTGCCGTTGACCACGACCTTGTCGCCGAGGGTGCCGGACGCCTTCACCAGCGCCTTCGCCTTGGCGAGGTTGGGCCCGGACCAGACGGTCTGGGACCCGGTCGTGTACGGGCAGTACGCGGTGTAGGACGGGAAGTTCGGCGGCAGGATCTGGCAGGCCGGGACGGCAAGCGAGGGCCCGCCCGCGATCTTCACGTAGGCCGTGCGGTTCGCGGCGTAGTTGATCGCCTGGCGTGCCTCCAGATTGTTGAACGGCGGGCGAGTGGTGTTCAGCGCCATGTACCAGTCGGCCGTGAGCGTATTGACGTGCACCTGGCTCGCGTACTGCGGGCTGTTCAGTGTCGTGAGCTGGTCGGAGGGGATCTGGTCGCCGTCGAAGACCTCGTTCGCCTCGCCGTTCTCGACCTCGGTCACCTCCTGCGAGACCTGCAGGCCGTACTTCTCGATGATCTCGTTCGGGTACCCGGCCGGCTGGGCAACAGCGCTCCACACGTGGAAGTACGGGTTGCGGACCAGCACCGCCTCGGTGTTGGGGTTGTAGGACTTCCACATGTACGGGCCGGTGCCAGGCGGCACGTTGTTGCCGGTCAGGTGCATCGAGGTGCCGGCGGGGACGGCGTAGGCGAAGGGCAGCGTCAGCTGGTCCATCAGCTCAGGATCGGGCGCGGTCAGATTGATGGTCAGCGTGTAGTTCGCGTCATTGGGGACGACGCCCTTGCTGAGATTGCAGCCCTTCGTGCTGCAGGCGCTGGCCCCGACGATGTTCGCGTAGAACCCGGGGTTGCCGCCCGGTACCGTGAACTGCCGCTCAAAGGTGGTGACGAAGTCACTGGGCTTCAGCACCTGGCCATTGGAGAACTTGATGCCGCGGCGAATATCGAACAGGTAGGTCTTGCCGCCGTTGGTCGGCACCGGGACTGACGTAGCCAGATCAGGAACGATCTTGGTCCCGGCGACGCCGCCGACCTTGGCAAAGCCCACGAGGCCGTCGTGGGTGTCGATCAGCAGCTGCCACTCCTGGAGCGTGTAATTCTGGGCCGGGTCGGCGACGCCGAAGGCTGAGTTCGCAAGGATTGTGAAAACGCCGCCGGCGTGACCGGCGGTGGTGGTGGTGGTCGATTTCGCTGCGGGGCCGGAGCTGGTTCCGCAGGCGGCAACGGCCATCGCGACTACAGATAGGGCCGCTAGACCCTTAACACAGGTCTTGGCGGCAGTTAGTTTGGCGGCTTTTGACGAATTCTGCCTCATCTGGCGCCTCCTTATCGGCGGTTATACCGTGTTTAGCCGACCGTCGAAAGTGGTGCGGGATAACGCTTTGGGAGCGGTATCGCCGGAAAATTCGCTTCTATCGGGCATAAATGAAGCATTCGCATGAAGCGTCAGGCGAGCGGCCTGACGGGGGTGAGTGGGACCGGCACGGGTAACCTCAGAGGAGCAACTGCCGGCCTGGAGCCTCGGGTGCATATCCCAGTAAAACTGGGCAAACATCGCCGCCGCACTCGTGTGATGCAGCACACTGGCAGACCCGATTGCCGACCCGGAACTATTTACGGCACAATGATGTTGTGAAATACGTGGGACCGACCGATGACGCCCTGGGCACTGCTGGTGCCCAGCTGAGCGCTGGTCAGGTCCAGGACTCGCCGCGCGGGTCGGAGTCGGGGACGCGCGGGCGCATCGCCCGGCTGATCCTGGAGAACGGCCCGGTCACCGCCGCCGGCCTGTCCGCCCGGCTCGGCCTGACTCCCGCGGCCGTCCGGCGGCATCTGGACAACCTGCTGGCCGACGGCATGGTCGAGGCCAGGCACGCCCGGCCGTACGGGAGCCGTGGACGGGGCCGCCCGGCCCGCTTGTTCGCGATGACTGACGCCGGTCGCAGCGCGTTCGAGCACGCTTACGACGACCTGGCCGCCAGTGCCCTGAGGTTCCTCGCGGAGATCGCGGGGCCGGACGCGGTGGCCCAGTTCGCCCGCCAGCAGATCTCCGAGCTCGAGCGGCGGTACCGCCCGGTCGTTGCGGCCGCAGCGCCGGCTGACCGGGTCAAGGCGCTTGCCGACGCCCTGTCGGCCGACGGCTACGCCGCTTCCGCGGGGGGCGCGCCGGCCGCTGCCGGCGGCGAGCAGCTTTGCCAGCATCACTGCCCGGTTGCCCACGTGGCTGCTGAGTACCCGCAACTATGCGAGGCGGAGACGGAGGCATTCGGCCGCCTGCTCGGCACCCCCGTGCAGCGCCTCGCGACGATCGCCCACGGCGACGGGATCTGCACCACGCACATCACGGCGCCTTCTCTCCTACAGCAGCGCACTACACCTACTAACGCCGGAGGCATCTCCGCATGACCACTACCGCGCATCCCGAGCTTGAGGGCCTGGATCGCTACAAGTTCGGCTGGTCCGATTCGGACGCAGCCGGTGCTTCCGCGCGCCGCGGCCTGAACGAGGACGTCGTACGCGACATCTCGGCCAAGAAGAACGAGCCCGAGTGGATGCTGGACCTGCGGCTGAAGGGGCTGAAGCTCTTCGAGCGGAAGCCGATGCCGACCTGGGGCTCGGACCTGTCCGGGATCGACTTCGACCACATCAAGTACTTCGTCCGGTCGACGGAGAAGCAGGCGGCGAGCTGGGATGAGCTGCCGGCCGACATCAAGAGCACTTACGACCGGCTGGGCATCCCGGAGGCGGAGAAGGCCCGGCTGATCGCGGGCGTCGCGGCCCAGTACGAGTCCGAGGTCGTCTACCACAAGATCCGCGAGGACCTGGAGGAGAAGGGCGTCATCTTCCAGGACACCGACA
>DAIOWC010000185.1:0-12773 GCA_036758685.1 Streptosporangiaceae bacterium
AGGAAGGGACCCGCTAGTGGGCCAGAAAGTGAACCCGCACGGGTTCCGGCTGGGCGTCACCACCGACTTCAAGAGCCGGTGGTTTGCGCGGTATGCCAACAAGCAGTACAGGGACTACGTCGCGGAAGACGTCGCTATCCGCCGGCTGCTGCAGCGCGGCATGGAGCGGGCCGGGATCTCGAAGGTGGAGATCGAGCGGACCCTCGACCGGGTCAGGGTGGACATCCACACCGCGCGCCCCGGCATCGTGATCGGCCGCCGCGGCGCGGAAGCCGACCGGATCCGCGGCGACCTGGAGAAGCTCACCAGCAAGCAGGTGCAGCTGAACATCCTTGAGGTGAAGAATCCCGAGGTGGACGCGCAGCTGGTGGCCCAGGGCGTGGCCGAGCAGCTGTCCAGCCGGGTGTCGTTCCGCCGGGCCATGCGCAAGGCGATGCAGACCGCGATGAAGAGCGGTGCCAAGGGCATCCGCGTGCAGTGCTCGGGTCGCCTGGGCGGCGCGGAAATGTCGCGGTCCGAGTTCTACCGCGAGGGCCGGGTGCCGCTGCACACACTGCGCGCGGACATCGACTTCGGCTTCTACGAGGCCAGGACCACATTCGGCCGGATCGGCGTGAAGGTCTGGATCTATAAGGGCGACGCGCCTGCGACCAGGGCCGAGCGCGAGGCCGCGGCCGCGGCGGCGCGCACCGGCCAGCGGCCGTCCGGCGCCCGCGAGGAGCGCGGCGGCCGGGACCGGCCGAGCCGGGGCGGCCAGCAGCGCCGCAGGCCCGACGGCACCGACCGGTCCGCTGCTCGCGCCGCCGAGGAAACCGCGGCTGAGGCGCCTGAGCAGCCGCCGGCGGCGACTTCAGGCGAGGAGAGCTGAGTCATGCTGATTCCGCGGCGGGTCAAGCACCGCAAACAGCACCGGCCGGACCGCCATGGCGCCGCCAAGGGCGGCACCAGGGTGACCTTCGGCGAGTACGGCATCCAGGCCGTTGAGCACTCGTACGTGACCAACCGGCAGATCGAGGCCGCTCGTATCGCCATGACCCGGCACATCCGCCGTGGCGGCAAGGTGTGGATCACCATCTACCCCGACCGCCCGCTGACGAAGAAGCCGGCCGAGACCCGGATGGGCTCGGGCAAGGGTGCCCCCGAGTGGTGGGTTGCGAACGTGAAGCCGGGCCGGGTGATGTTCGAGCTGTCGGGCGTGCCCGAGCCGATAGCCAGGGAAGCCCTGCGCCTGGCCATGCACAAGCTGCCAATGAAATGCAAGTTCGTTCGACGAGAAGTGGGTGACGCGTGATGGCCAAGGGACTGGCAGCCGCTGACCTGCGGACGTCGACCGAGGAAGAGCTTGAGCTCAAGCTCGCCGAGGCGAAGATCGAGCTTTTCAACCTGCGCTTCCAGGCGGCCACCGGCCAGCTGGAGAGCCACGGGCGGCTGCGCGCCGTCCGCAAGGAGATCGCGCGGATCTACACGGTGAAGCGCGAGCGGGAGCTCGGCATCGTGGTCGTGGAAGAGGAGTCAGCAGATGAGTAACGAGAGCACTGGCGAACTCGCCCGCGGCTACCGCAAGGTGCGTGAGGGCCTCGTGGTCAGCGACAAGATGGACAAGACGGTCGTCGTCCAGGTCGAGGACCGGGTCAAGCACCCCAAGTACGGCAAGGTCATCCGCCGGACGAAGAGGTACAAGGCACACGATGGCGAGAACGCCTGCGGCGTTGGCGACCGGGTGCTGCTGATGGAGACCCGCCCGCTGTCAGCCACCAAGCGCTGGCGCGTCGCGGAGATCATCGAAAAGGCCAAGTAACAGTGCAGGGGAGCGGGCGTGTCCGCGGGGGTCCGGGGGTCGCCCCCCGGGCTGAAACAATGCGACCGGCTCGCCGCGGCAGCGGCGAGCCGAGAGAGCAGGAAACGTGATCCAGCAGGAGTCGCGGCTCAAAGTCGCCGACAACACCGGAGCCAAGGAGATCTTGTGCATCCGCGTGCTCGGCGGCTCGAGCAGGCGATACGCGGGCATCGGCGACATCATCGTCGCCACCGTCAAGGATGCCCTCCCCGGCGCCGGGGTGAAGAAGGGCGACGTCGTCAAGGCCGTCGTGGTGCGCACCCGCAAGGAGCGGCGCCGCGGCGACGGCTCCTACATCCGCTTCGACGAGAACGCTGCCGTGCTGATCAGGGACGGCGGGGACCCGCGCGGTACCCGCATCTTCGGCCCCGTCGGCCGGGAGCTCCGGGAGAAGCGGTTCATGCGGATCATCTCGCTTGCCCCGGAGGTGTTGTGATGTCCGGCGACAAGAAGAAGGCGCCCAGAATGAAGATCAGGAAGGGCGACAAGGTCGTGGTGATCGCGGGCAAGGACATCGGCCGCGAGGGCACCGTCATCGCCGCGCACCCGGACAAGCACATGGTGCTGGTCCAGGGCGTGAATATGATCAAGAAGAACACCAAGGTCAACTACCAGGGCGGGAGGGGCGGCCGCAGCTACAAGGAAGGCGGCATCGTCCATCAGGAGGCCCTGATCCACGTCAGCAACGTCGCGCTGGTCGACCCGGACACGAAGAAGCCCGCCAAGGCTGGCTTCCGGGCCGGGGAAGCCTCCGGCGAGGACGCCAAGAAGAAGGTCCGGTTCTCCCGGGCCAGCGGTAAGGAACTCTGATGGCTGCGACCAAGACTAAAGACGCCGCGCCGGCCAAGAGCGAGAGCAACGGCCAGGCCACCGCGGATGACGCGCAGCGCGTTCCGCCCCGTCTGAAGGAGCGGTACCGGTCCGAGATCGCGGGCGCGATGCGGGAAGAGTTCAGCTACCCCAACGTTATGCAGACGCCGACGATCATGAAGATCGTCGTCAACATGGGTGTCGGCGAGGCCGCGCGCGACGCCAAGCTGATCGACGGCGCCGTCAAGGACCTGGCCATCATCACCGGCCAGAGGCCGGCGGTGGCCAGGGCCCGCAAGTCGATTGCGCAGTTCAAGCTACGCGAGGGGATGCCGATCGGCGCGCACGTCACACTGCGCGGCGACCGGATGTGGGAATTCCTCGACCGGCTGCTCTCGCTGGCGCTGCCCCGGATCCGTGACTTCCGCGGGCTGTCCGACCGGCAGTTCGACGGGCGCGGCAACTACACCTTCGGCCTGAACGAGCAGCTGATGTTCCACGAGATCAACCCCGATCAGGTGGACCGGCAGCGCGGCATGGACGTGACCGTCGTCACGTCCGCAACCAACGATGACGAGGGCCGCGCGCTTCTGCGGCGGCTCGGATTCCCATTCAAGGAGAACTGAGCAGTGGCGAAGAAGAGCCTCATCGCCAAGGCCAAGCGCAAGCCCAAGTTCGAGGTGCGCGCCTATACGAGGTGTTCGCGGTGCGGCAGGCCGCGCGCGGTGTACCAGCGATTCGGCCTGTGCCGGATCTGCTTCAGGTCCATGGCGCACCGGGGCGAGCTGCCCGGGATCACCAAGTCCAGCTGGTAAGAAGACCAACCTGGGGGCACAAGCCCCCACCGACCACGCCGCAGGTCCTATGGGAAACCGCGGTGAGGAGGGCCACCAGGCCATGACAATGACCGACCCGGTCGCAGACATGCTGACCCGTCTGCGCAACGCCAACTCGGCCTACCACGACAGCGTGATCATGCCGTCCTCCAAGATCAAGACGCACATCGCCGAGATCCTGCAGCAAGAGGGCTACATCGCGAGCTGGAAGGTAGAGGACGCCGAGGTTGGCAAGAACCTGGTGATCGCGCTGAAGTTCGGGCCGACCCGAGAGCGCTCGATCGCAGGGCTCAAGCGCGTGTCCAAGCCCGGCCTCCGGGTGTACGCGCGCAAGGACAACCTGCCCAGGGTGCTCGGCGGGCTCGGTGTCGCGATCATCTCGACGTCGTCCGGCCTGATGACAGACAAGCAGGCGAAGAAGAAGGGCGTAGGCGGGGAAGTCCTCGCTTACGTCTGGTAGGGAGCCAGCTATGTCACGAATCGGACGGATGCCAGTAGAAGTGCCCTCCGGCGTCAACGTCACCATCGACGGCCGCCAGGTCCACGTGAAGGGCCCGAAGGGCGAGCTGAGCCTGGAAGTGCCGGCGCCGATCGACGTCGCGCAGACCGATGGCACGATCACCGTGACGCGGCCGAGCGACGACGGCGAGATCCGCGCGCTGCACGGCCTGTCCCGGTCGCTGATCGCCAACATGGTCACGGGCGTCACCAGCGGTTACAGCAAGACGATGGAGATCGTCGGCGTCGGCTACCGGGTCCAGGCCAAGGGCAGGGACCTGGAGTTCGCGCTCGGCTACAGCCACCCGGTGCCGGTCACTGCGCCCGACGGCATCACCTTCCGGGTCGAGACCCCCACCAGGTTCGTGGTCGAGGGCATCGACAAGCAGCAGGTCGGCGAAGTCGCGGCGAACATCCGCAAGCTGCGCAAGCCGGACCCGTACAAGGGCAAGGGCGTCAAGTACCAGGGCGAGCAGATCCGCCGCAAGGTCGGGAAGGCTGGTAAGTAGCACATGTCTGGCACCAGGACCAGGGCGCACGGACTCATCTCCGGGCGGACGGCCAAGCGCATCTCGTCGCAGCAGCGGCGCCACCTGCGCGTGCGCAAGAAGGTGGAGGGCAGCTCGGCCCGGCCGCGGCTGGTTGTCACCCGCTCGGCCAAGAACACGTTCGCCCAGCTCATCGACGACACCGCCGGGAACACGATCGCCTCGGCCTCCACGCTGGAGATCCGCAGCGCCGACGGCGACAAGACCGCCAAGGCCAAGCAGGTTGGCTCGCTGCTCGCCGAGCGCGCAGTCAAGGCTGGCGTCAGCGCGGCCGTGTTCGACCGGGCCGGTTACGCCTACCACGGCCGGGTGGCCGCGCTGGCTGACGGCGCTCGTGAAGGCGGGCTGAACCTGTGATGAGCAACACACTGAGCACCACCACACGACAGAAGAGGAAGATCTGATGGCAGCAGCAGCGCGTCGCGGCGGCGGCGGCGGCACCGGCGGCGGTGAGCGCCGGGAACGCCGGGACGACCGCCGCGGGGCCGGGGCCGAGAAGGGCACCGCCTACCTGGAGCGCGTCGTCACGATCAACCGCGTCGCCAAGGTCGTTCAGGGCGGCCGCCGGTTCAGCTTCACTGCGCTGGTCGTCGTGGGCGATGGCAACGGCATGGTGGGCGTCGGGTACGGCAAGGCCAAGGAGGTGCCCGCCGCGATCGCGAAGGGCGTCGAGGCGGCCAAGAAGGCATTCTTCCGGGTACCGCGCATCGCCGGCACGATCCCGCACACGGTCCAGGGTGAGCAGTCGGCAGGCGTTGTCCTGCTGAAGCCCGCCAGCCCCGGTACCGGCGTCATCGCCGGCGGCCCGGTGCGTGCGGTGCTTGAGTGCGCGGGCATCCACGACGTGCTGTCGCGCTCGCTCGGCTCTTCCAACCCCATCAACGTGGTCCACGCCACGGTGACGGCCCTGAAGAGCCTGAACCGGCCGGAGGAGATCGCGGCCCGGCGCGGCCTGCCGATCGAGCACGTCGCGCCTGCGGCGATGCTCAGGGCCCGTGCGGCCGCGGCCAGCGGCGCTTCAGGCAACACCGCCACCGGCGACACCGCCGGCGGGAACAGCTGAGGCGGGACGACGATGGCAGAGCTTAAGGTCACGCAGATCAAGTCGAAGATCGGCGGCAAGAAGGAGCATCGCGATTCCCTGCGCTCGCTCGGCTTGCACCACATCGGCGACGTGGTCATGAAGCAGGACCGCCCCGAGATCCGCGGCATGATTAACGCGGTGCGCCATCTGGTCACCGTGGAGGAGGTCGACTAGACAATGGCAGACACCGACGCGAATCGGGCCGGCCTGAAGGTACACCACCTGCGCCCGGCGCCTGGCGCGCGCACCGACCGCACCAGGGTCGGCCGTGGCCAGGGATCGAAGGGCAAGACGGCGGGCCGCGGCACCAAGGGCAGCAAGGCCAGGAACCAGATTCCTGAGTACTTCGAGGGCGGCCAGATGCCGCTGCACCGGCGGCTGCCCAAGCTCAAGGGCTTCTCCAACGCCCTGTTCAAGACGACCTACCAGGTCGTGAACCTGGACCGCATCGCCGCGCTCTACCCCGAGGGCGGCGAGGTGACTCCGGAGAGCCTGGCCGCCAACGGCGCTGTGCGGGTCGGCGAGCTGGTCAAGGTGCTCGGCCAGGGCGAGGTGAGCGTCGCGCTTCAGGTGAGCGCGCACGGCTTCTCGGGCTCGGCGCGCGACAAGATCACCGCGGCCGGCGGAACCGTTACCGAACTGTAAGATGACTGCCGCCCAGCCATTGGACCGGGCCAGCTTAGACTCCGCTGGCCCGGACTTTGCGCTGGCAACCGGCTCGCGGGACGGCTGCGTTACTACTAGCAGCAAGTTAAACTTCGGCGAGCACGGCGCCGCAACCACGGGCGCTGCTGGCAATTAGCGGGGTCATTCCGCAGCAGGAGCGGCAGATGACGTTGAGCTATCGAGTAGGGGACGGCGCATGCTGACCGCATTCATCCGGGTGTTCCGCACGCCTGACCTGCGGAAGAAGCTCCTATTCACGATCTTCATCCTGGCCGTCTTCAGGCTTGGCGCTGCCCTGCCGACACCGGGCGTCTCCGAGAGCGCGATCAACAAGTGCCTGGGCGCCGCCGCCGCCAAGACCAGCCTGTTCCAGCTGGTGAACCTCTTCAGCGGCGGCGCGCTGACCAAGCTGACGGTCTTCGCGCTCGGCATCATGCCGTACATCACGGCGAGCATCATCCTGCAGCTGCTGGCGGTGGTCATCCCCCGGCTCGAGGCGCTCCGGCAGGAGGGCCAGACCGGTCAGGCGAAGATCACCCAGTACACCCGGTACCTCACCGTCGGCCTGGCGATCCTGCAGGCCACCGGCGTCATCGCGCTGGCCCGCAGCGGCAACCTGATCTCGGGCTGCAACACGCCCCTGATCCCGCACCCGACGGTCTTCACCATCACCACGATGGTGATCATCATGACGTCCGGCACGGCCGTGATCATGTGGCTCGGCGAGCTGGTCACCGACCGCGGCATCGGCAACGGTATGTCGGTGATGATCTTCACCCAGATCATCGCGGTCGTCCCCAGCCAGCTGCAGAACATCTACCTGGAGAAGGGTGCCCTGACCTTCGCGATCGTATTGGTCATGGCCGTGGCCCTGATCGCGTTCATCGCGCTGATGGAGCAGGCGCAGCGCCGCGTCCCGATCCAGTACGCCAAACGCATGGTCGGCCGCCGCATGTACGGCGGCACGACGACCTACCTGCCGCTCAAGGTCAACCAGGCGGGCGTCATCCCGGTCATCTTCGCGTCCTCGCTGCTGTACATCCCGCAGCTCGCGGCGCAGCTATTCGGCCACAATGCCACCACCGGCTGGTCGTTCTGGGTGAGTACCAACCTGGTGTTCGGAGACAAGCCCGCGTACGTGATCTCGTACTTCGTGCTGATCTTGTTCTTCACCTACTTCTACGTCTCGATCACCTTCAACCCGACCGAGGTTGCCGACGGGATGAAGAAGGGCGGCGGGTTCATTCCTGGCATCCGGCCGGGCGGGCCCACGGCGGGCTACCTCAGCCACGTGCTGAGCCGCCTGACCGCAGCCGGCTCGCTGTACCTCGGCCTCATCGCGCTGATCCCGCTCATCGCGGTTGGGCTGCTGGACGCGAACCAGCAGTTCCCGCTCGGCGGTACCAGCATCCTGATCATGGTTGGCGTTGGTCTTGACACCGTCAAGCAGCTGGAGAGCCAGCTGCAGCAGCGGAACTATGAGGGCTTCCTGAGGTAGTGCGACTCGTCCTCGTCGGGCCCCCCGGAGCGGGCAAGGGGACACAGGCCCAGTTCATCGCCTCCCACCTGTCGATCCCGAAGATCTCGACAGGCGATATCTTCCGGTACAACGTCAGCACCGGCACCGAACTCGGCCAGCAGGCGAAGGCGTACATGGACCGGGGCGACCTGGTGCCCGACGAGGTCACCATCGCCATGGTGGTCGGGCGGTTGCAGGAGCCCGATGCCCAGGCCGGCTTCCTGCTGGACGGCTTCCCGCGCAACGTGCCTCAGGCCGAGGTGCTGCGCAAGCTGCTCGCCGAGTGGGACACCAGGCTCGATGTCGTCCTGGAGCTGGTAGTAGATGACGACGAGGTCGTCAGGCGGCTGTCCGGGCGCCGTACCTGCCGGCAGTGCGGCCGCATCTGGCACGTGCTGTTCGAGCCGCCGGCCAGGGCCGACATCTGCGACGACTGCGCGGGCGAGCTGTTCCAGCGCGACGATGACCGCGAGCAGACGATCAGGCACCGGCTTGACGTGTACGCCGAGCAGACCCAGCCGCTGATCGCCTTCTATGCCGATGACGGGATCCTGCTCGGCATCGATGCCACCGGCCCGGTCGAGGAGATCACCGAGCGAGCGATGGGCGCGCTGCGGCGCTTCATCCGCTGAAGTCGGGATCCGCGGAGATCGGGATCCGCGGGGGCCTCGCGCTCGACGCGGCCAGGTAGCGTGGAAAGCGTCGAAAACCTGAGGCTGGAGGTACGCGGTGGCGCATGACCCACAGCTGAGAGCTTCCGACGAGGACCGGGACCGGACCGCGGCGCTGCTGCGCGAGCATCATGCGGTCGGCCGGCTGACCGCCGACGAGTTCAGCGAGCGCCTGGACAAGGTGTTCGCGGCGAAGACTATCGGCGACCTTGAGGTGCTGTTGCACGATTTGCCGGCCATCGACCTGTATCGCCTGCCCGGCGCCAGGCTGACCAGGCAGCCGCGCCCGGCGCAGGTTACGGCCAGGCGGCGGGGCGAGCCGCCCGGCTGGGGCGTGGCCTGGGGCAGCCTCTGGCTTCTCGTCACCCTGACTCTGACGGTGATCTGGGTGCTGTCGGGCCATCACTACTTCTGGCCCGGCTGGGTCATCGCCCCGTGGGGCGCGCTGCTGGTCGGGCGGTACTGGGCCGTCGGGCGGGGCCGCGGCCGCGGCCAGCTCGACTCGAGGAATGGCCGGGGCGAGCTCCGCGGCCAGGACCCGCCTGGCAGCTAGGGCACGCATCCCGCCGGCATACCTGCGGATCTGGTCGCGCGGGGCACGGGCGCCGTGACGCTTGGCTATCTGGGGCCAATAGTTCGTCCCAGACCGCCAAACGTCCGCGTCGGGCCGGCCGCCCTCGGCGCCAAGCGCCCAGCCGGGCGGGGCACTAACGCCTGCTGGCGCCCGGCGGAATAATCCGAGGTGGCGGCCCGTTTACACGCACAGTCTGGTGGCCGTGGGTGGCGAGTTCGCGTTGGCTGGCTAGCTGAAGTAGACTTTCCCACGGCTCATGAGCTGCTGCCTGCGTGCGGGTTTACCGCCGAACGCTGCGGCGGCCAGTTGGCCGGGCTACCCGCGTCTGGGCCTGCCGCTCCGAGGGAGTGCGCAGCCAGGCGGGCGAGAATTAGCCAGAAACAAGCGGCGAGCTTGCAGGGCTGACCTGCGGGCCGACAAGACGAGCAGTGAAGCGCGGAGGGCATGGCCAAGAAAGACGGCGCCATCGAGATCGAGGGGACGGTCGTGGAATCACTCCCGAACGCCTTCTTCAGAGTGGAGCTGGACAACGGGCACAAGGTCCTGGCCCACATCAGCGGCAAGATGCGGATGCACTACATCCGGATCCTGCCCGATGACCGGGTTGTCGTGGAGCTGAGCCCCTACGACCTCAGTCGTGGGCGGATCGTCTACCGATACAAGTAAAACAACAAGCTAGGTGCGGCCGGCCAGCCGGCAGCACTACAGAAAGAGACCAGGCGATGAAGGTCAAGCCGAGTGTGAAGAAGATCTGCAGCAAGTGCAGGATCATTCGTCGGCACGGCCGTGTCATGGTCATCTGCTCTGACCCGCGGCACAAGCAGCGTCAGGGCTGACGACTGGCGCGGACGCGACGACGTCTGACAACTGAATAACGCAACACGCACCGCAATCCGCCGGCGGCCAGGCTGCCGGCGGAGCACCCCCGGAGGAGGCCGGGGCCGCGTCCGGGCAGGGACGCGGAGCGGCGCGCACGACCTCCGCAGAGCAGAAGGAGAACTGCCCACGATGGCACGCCTCGTTGGCGTCGACCTGCCGCGCGACAAGCGGCTTGAGGTCGCACTTACCTATATCTACGGCATCGGCAGGACCCGCGCATTCGAGACGCTGAACGCCACTGGCGTCAGCGGCGACACCAGGGTTCACAACCTCAGCGACGAGGACGTGATCCGGCTCAGGGACTGGATCGAGGCCAACTACAAGGTCGAGGGTGACCTGCGCCGCGAGGTGCAGGCTGACATCCGGCGCAAGGTCGAGATCGGCTGCTACCAGGGCCTGCGGCACCGCCGCGGCCTCCCGGTGCACGGTCAGCGGACGCAGACCAACGCTCGCACCCGCAAGGGCAAGAAGAAGACAGTCGCCGGCAAGAAGAAGGCCGGCAAGAAGTAGTCCGCTGCCCCTGGCGCCGCTATCGGCGCCGGGCAGCTGGTCCGACCACCTCAGCAAGGTAGAAGGAGCAGGATGCCTCCGAAGAGCCGTACCGCCGGCGCCAAGAAGGTCCGCCGGAAGGAACGCAAGAACATCGCGCACGGCCATGCGCACATCAAGAGCACCTTTAACAACACGATCGTCTCGATCACCGACCCCGGCGGCAGCGTCATCTCGTGGGCGTCCTCCGGTCAGGTCGGCTTCAAGGGCTCGCGCAAGTCCACCCCGTACGCAGCGCAGATGGCCGCCGAGGCCGCCGCGCGCCGGGCGATGGAGCATGGCATGCGCAAGGTCGACGTGTTCGTGAAGGGCCCTGGCTCGGGCCGAGAGACCGCCATCCGGTCGCTGCAGGCGACTGGCCTGGAGGTCGGCTCCATTCAGGACGTCACCCCGGTTCCGCACAATGGCTGCCGGCCGCCGAAGCGGCGCCGGGTCTGAGGAGTAAGCATCACATGGCTCGATACACAGGCGCGGACTGCAAGCGGTGCCGTCGCGAGAAGACCAAGCTGTTCCTGAAGGGGTCCAAGTGCGACGGGCCTAAGTGCCCGATCGAGATCCGCCCCTATCCGCCGGGTGAGCACGGCCGCAACCGGCCGAAGGAGAGCGAGTACCTGGTCCAGATCAGGGAGAAGCAGAAGGCCAAGCGGATATACGGCGTACTCGAGAAGCAGTTCGAGAACTACTACGAGGAAGCCGCCCGCAAGCGCGGTATGACCGGCGAGGCGCTGCTGCAGCTGCTGGAGACCAGGCTGGACAACGTCGTCTACCGGGCCGGTTTCGCCAAGAGCCGCGACATGGCGCGCCAGCTGGTGAGCCACGGCCACGTCCAGGTCAACGGCAAGAAGGTCGACATCCCGTCCTACCGGGTCAGCGAGAGCGACATCGTCGAGGTGGCACCCAAGTCCAGGGAGCTGACGCCGTTCATCGTCGCGCGCGCCGAGGCCGGCGAGCGCACGCCGCCGGCCTGGCTCGAGGTGATCCCGGACAAGATGCGCGTCCTGGTGCACACGCTGCCGGTGCGGGCGCAGATCGACACCCTCGTTCAGGAACAGCTGATCGTCGAGTACTACTCCAAGTAGGACTACCAGTCCTACGGAGGAAGGTCACTGGCAGACCGCCAGTGCATCGCGCAACTGTCATATAGCGGGCAGTGCGGAAAGGAAGTGTCATGCTCATCGCCCAGCGCCCCGGCCTCGCCGAGGAACAGGTAGACGAGTTCAGGTCCAGGTTCGTCATCGAGCCGCTCGAGCCTGGCTTCGGCTACACGATCGGAAACTCGCTGCGCCGTACGCTGCTGTCGTCCATCCCTGGTGCGGCTGTGACCAGCATCAGGATCGAGGGCGTCCTGCACGAGTTCTCGACCGTGCCTGGAGTCACCGAGGACGTCACCGACATCATCCTGAACCTCAAGGAGCTCGTGGTCTCCTCCGAGCACGACGAGCCGATGCACATGTACCTGCGCAAGCAGGGCCCGGGTGAGGTGACGGCGGCTGACATCGCGCCGCCGGCCGGCCTGGAGGTGCACAACCCCGACCTGCACATCGCCACCCTGAACGGCAAGGGCAAGCTGGAGATGGAACTCACGGTCGAGCGCGGCCGCGGGTACGTCTCGGCCGCTCAGAACAAGCAGCCAGGCCAGGAGATCGGCCGGATCCCGATCGACTCCATCTACTCGCCCGTGCTGCGCGTCACCTACAAGGTCGAGGCCACCCGAGTCGAGCAGCGCACCGACTTCGACCGGCTGATCGTCGACGTCGAGACCAAGGCCAGCCTGCGGCCTCGCGACGCCGTGGCGAGCGCCGGTAAGACGCTGGTCGAGCTGTTCGGGCTGGCCAGGGAGCTGAACCTGGACGCCGAGGGCATCGACATCGGCCCGTCGCCGACGGACGCGGCGCTGGCCGCGGACCTGGCGCTGCTGATCGAGGAGCTGAACCTCACGGTTCGGTCCTACAACTGCCTCAAGCGCGAGGGCATCCACACCGTCGGCGAGCTGGTCGCGCGCAGCGAGCAGGACCTGCTGGACATCCGCAACTTCGGCGCCAAGTCGATCGAGGAAGTCAAGCAGAAGCTGACCGACATGGGCCTGGCGCTCAAGGACTCACCGCCCGGATTCGACCCCGGCACCGCGGCCGACAGCTACGGAGCCGCTGACGATGACGACGATTACACCGAGACCGAGGAGTACTGACAGGCCATACGGCCTGGCAGCACTGCGACGCCTGTAGGTACTGAACCTAGGAGTTTGTTCGATGCCCACGCCCACCAAGGGTGCCCGACTCGGCGGCAGCTCGGCCCATCAGCG
>DAIOWC010000186.1:0-12685 GCA_036758685.1 Streptosporangiaceae bacterium
GACCTCTTGCCTGCCACGAGGAGATGTCACGACCATGGCGGACTTAGGCGGAGCGGGTTGTAGGGGATGCGCTCGGGCCAGGGCACCCAGGCCGCGGCGCGCTCGGGCGTGATCATCCGGCCGATCGGGCTGGCCACGCACAGCCCGTCCAGGTCCTCGTGATCAACGATCATGCGGGCAACCAGGTCGGCGGCCGTCTGGCCGATGCCCGGCGGATCGATGTCCCAGGTGCCGTGGTGGACACCGGCCCTCACCAACTCGACGGCGGCGGGGGTCCCGTTCCTGGACACCATCTTGACCTCGCCGAGCCGCCCGGCCTCGCGCAGTGCCTCGACCGCGCCGAGCATGGTCTCGTCGTTGAACGGGATCAGCGCATCCAGCGCATCGAAGTCGGCGAGCAGGTTCGCGGTCTTCTCCTTGCCGCCCGACGCCACGTCCGTGGTGTTCTTGTACCGCGGATCCTCGGGGTCGTTGACCCGCGTCAGCCCGGACAGCTCGATCCCGTGCAGCAGCCCCATCATGAGCTCGATGTCGTCGACGACGTCCGGACCACCGACTACCGCGACCCGCCCGCCTGGCCGGACCAGGCTCGCGAGGTGCTCAGCCATGTAGACGCCGTGATTGAAGTTCGGGTAGACGACGCTGGCGTCGACCTCGAACCTCGGCCGCTCCAGGGTCACCACCCTGACGCCCCGCCCGCGGGCGTACCCGACGGCGTCGGCTGGGGTGGCCGGGTCGACGACCCAGATGATGATGGCGTCGTTGCCGCCATCGGCCGCCGCGCGCACCGCGTCGCCGGCCTGGCTGCGCCAGCCATCGTCGGCGAAGTCGGCGTAGGCGACGCGCATCTCCACACCACGGGAAGCGAGCCTGCTCTCCAGGCCGTGGCAGACCGCGTCGACAGCAGCGTTCGCGCCGTAGGGCATCGGGCTCACGTACAGCGCGCGCACTTAGCCTCCCGCCCGCCAGAGCCGAGCCGGCAACTCACCGGACAGCACCTCACAGCCGGTCTCGGTCACCAGCACCTGCTGCTCGAACACGAATATCCCCGCCAGCCCGCCATCCGGGTGCGGCGGCGCGAGTATCGGCTCCAGGCACAGCACCATGCCTGGCCGGACGGCGACGTCGTCATCGGGATTGTCGTGGTGGCGGATCAGCGGCCGTTCCCAGAGTTCCAGGCCGATGCCGTGGCCCGCGATCTCGCCGACCTGATCGGAGACGCCGGCGGCCGCGACCCGCGCCGCGGCGACGTCGATCAGCTGCGAGACCCGGACGCCGGGACGGAGCGCGGCGACCATCGCCTCGGTCGCGTCCGCGGCCGCCTCGGCGTACCGCAGGTCCTCGTCGCGCACCCGGCCGATGCCGATCAGCCGCAGGATGTCGGAGACGTATCCGTCGCTCGCTCCGCCACCGTCCACGAACACGATGTCGCCGTCCCCGATCACGTTGTCCGAGGCCGGCGAGTCGACGAGCGGGTACCGCGCCCGCCCGGACACGCAGTTCACGAACAGCGGCTTCGTCCCGGCCGTCGCGCCGCTGGCGTACATCTTCGCGGCGATGACCGCGACCAGGTCCTTCTCGGTCATGCCGGCGCCGGCTGCCTCCAGGCCGGCCCGGTAGCCCGCGACGGCGGCGCCTACCGACCGGCGTATCCGCTCGATTTCCAGCGGGCTCTTCAGCATCCGCAGCGCGGAGATCAGCCGCCCGCAGTCCCGGGGCGCGGGACAGCCGCCGATGATCTCCCGGTTCAGGTGCTGCGGCAGGGCCATGACACTGCCCGGCCCGAACTCGATGCCGACCCGTTCCGTCTCGACGCCGGCTGCGGACAGGTGCGCGCGGACCTTGCCAGGGATCTCCTCCGCCCCCCGGTACGCGTCCACCGCGCCGACCCAGGAGGTCCCCGCCGCGCAGCCGGCGTCGAACGAGGACGCGATCAGCGCCGCCTGCCGCGGGTCCCTGGTCGCTACCAGGACCGTTGGCAGCCAGCGCCCTACCGCCCAGATCACCGAGTTGTACCCGCTCAGGTACCGGACCGGCTCCTCCTGCGTCAGGACGAGCGCGTCGAGCCCCTCGGCGTCCATGAGCGCGCCGAGGCGCGCGTACCGCTGCTGGTACTCCGCCAGCGGGAAGTCCGGCCAGGCCGGCTCCCGCGCGCCCAGGTCCAGGCCGGCTCCGTCGATCCCGGCGATCGCCGCGAGCGCGGCATCCAGGTTCACTTCTTGCTGAGCTCGGGCTCGGCTGGATCAGACACGGCGGCGGAGCGCTTGCGCAGGCCCGCGAACCACCAGACCACGCCGACCACGGCGACCCCGATGGCCAGGTCCTCGATGACGGGCATGGGACCGAGCGTCGGGTTGGTAGCCGCCCGGGGCCAGGCCGCGTCCCACAGGATGACAGCCGTCCAGATCAGGCCAGCGACGGTGATCGGCAGGCCCCACCGGCCGAGCCGGAACTGCGAGCGCGAGTGCGGCCAGCCCTGGAAGCGCCGGACTAGCAGCGACACGAACACCAGGATGTACGGGATGATGATCAGCGCCGTGATCGCGGCGACGATCACCGGGATCCGCTTGATGAACAGCAGCGGCAGCATCGACAGGACGACCGCGACGATGATCGTGCCGAGGGGCTCATCGGTCTGCGGCATCAGCCGGGTGAGGAACCGCGAAGCGGGCAGCTGGTCGTTCCTGGCCATGCCGTAAATCAAGCGGACGATGGTCGCAAGCGTCGCCACCGCCGTGCTGAATACCGCGACCATCGCGCCGACGAAGAAGAGCTTCGCGAAACCCGAGCCCAGCGCGGCCGTCAGGGTGTCCGGAATCATGTTCGGGTCGGCCATGGCCTTGGTCACGTTCGGGATCGCCAGCAGGAGCGCGAGATCGAAGATGAACAGCACGATCGCGGTCCCGGCGAGCCCGGCGATGATCGCCTGGCTGGGCTTGATCCTGGCCGTGCGGGTTTCCTCGGCGAACGCCCCGGCGGTCTCGAACCCGACGAGCTGCGTCACGACCAGCGCGACCACGATCAGGAACGGCCACAGGTAGCTGCCGTGGCCCTGTACGCCAGCGGTGTTGCCGAGCACGGAGATCGACTGATGCTGGTGGAAGAGCAGCCCGACCGCGGCGATGAGCAGGACCGCGAGCTCCAGAACCACGCCGACGCTGTTGAGCGTGGCCACCACGCGGACGCTGGTCGCCATCAGCACGCCCGCGAGCACGGTGACGATGATCGAGATGATCACCTCGTGCGTCAGCGTCATCGTGATGCTGGAGAACAGGCCGCCGAGCACGATGTTCATGGTGTAGCCGACGGCGGGCATGACCAGGATGATCGCGACCACGTAGAACAGGCCTGTCATCCACCCGATGAACGCGCCGCCGAGCCGGCGGGCCCACTGATAGATCCCGCCGGTCAGCGGATAGTGCGAGCTCAGCTCGGCCCAGGTGACCGCGAGCAGCATCTGCAGCACGAAGATGATCGGGATCGCCCAGATGAAGGCCGGGCCGCCGAAAGCAAGCGTCGCGCCCGTGATGAGCAGCGCGCCGGTCGTCGGGCCCTGGAACGCGACCGCGAACAGCGACCCGGTGATGAACCCCAGCGCCCGCCGCAGCCGCGGCTCGACTCCGAGCTGCTGCAGGTACTCGCTGTCGCTGAGCTCGTGTCCGGTGGCCTCACCCGTGGAAACTTCGTCAGACACGGGCCCTCCTAGAGCGGTTAGCTTCGCCTTGACCGGATAGTAAGCGGTTGGTTCGAAACCTGCAATAACTCACGCATGATGATGCGCGAATAATGCACTAGTACGGTCCTAGGGATTCGAATCTCGAACAAGCGCGCGCTCTGCGACCGGTTAGCCGATCTCCCACTCATAGGAGAACTTGACGACCTTGAGAATGATCGACGTCTCCAGGTTCGTGATCCCGGACAGCATGCCGAGCTTGCCCGTCACGAACTCGAGCAGGTGCTCCTGGTCGGTGAAGAACCCCTCGACGATCAGGTCGTAGCGGCCCGACGACATACCCACGTATCTGACCTCGGGGTACGTGCGGATCGTGTCCGCGACCTCGCGCATCGCCGTCAGCTCGACCGACACGCCCATGATCGCCGACAGCGTCATGCCGACCGCCTCGGGCGTGGGCACCGCGACGACGCTGATCAGCCGCTCGTCGAGCAGCCGGGCGACCCGCTTGCGCACGGTCGTCTCGGTGATGTCGAGCACCCGCGCGATCTCGGTGTTGCTCAGCCGGCCGTCGGCCTGGAGCATCTTGATGATCTTGCGGTCAAGGTCGTCAACACGCCGCGGGCGGGCACGGAGTGCGCCGGGCGCTGCCTCGTCGGCATCATGGCTCGCGTTAACGATGGCGGCACTCCCGTCGGGGCCGGCGTGATGATCGGCAGCAACTGCTGCGGACACTATCGCAAATTATGTGCCTTCCCGCTCAGCTCGACTGGCGGGCCACCAGCTCCGGCTGGAACACCACCTGGCGGTGCTCATGCCGCCCCGTCGCGCTGGTCTCGTCCATCAGCAGCTGGGCGGCCATGCGGCCGAGTTCCTGGCGTGGCTGGCGCACGGAGGACAGCGGCACGGCCGCCGCCGCCGCGAACTCGATGTCGTCGTAGCCCACGATCGCCATCTCGTCCGGCACGGCGATGCCGTTGCGGGTCATCTCCTGCAGGACCCCGAGCGCCACCAGGTCGTTGGCGCAGAACGCTGCCGTCGGGCGCGTGGCCGCCGGCAGCGCCGCCAGGCCACGGCCGGCCGTCTGACCGGCGGCGACGTTGAGCGCCGCGGTCTCGATCACGCTGACGATGCGGTCAGGGTCGTGACCGGCACGGCGCAGGGCCCGCGCGCCGCCCTCGCGCCGGTCGGCCACCTGGTGCAGGCCGGCGGGGCCGCCCACGAACGCGATCCGCTGGTGGCCGCCCTCGAGCAGATGCGTCACCGCGAGGTCGCCGCCGAGCACGTCATCAACGGAGACCGAGCAGAGCAGGCTCGACGCCGACCGTGCGTCGACGAGGATCACCGCAGTCCCGCGGGCCTGCAGCCGGGCCAGGCGCTCGTCGGGCGCGCTGACCGGGGTGATCAGGACGCCCTGGACACGGTGCTCTTCGAGCAGCTCCAGGTACCGGCTCTCGCGGGACTCCTGCTCATCGCTGTTGCAGAGGATGACCGAGAGGCCGGCGCGGCTGGCCTCGTCCTCGACGCCCCGCGCCATGTCGGTGAAGAACGGGTTGGCGACGTCCAGCACCACCAGCCCGATCGTGCGGCTCTGGCCCGCCCGCAGCTGACGGGCAGGCTCGTTGCGGACGAAGCCGAGCGCCTTGATCGCCGCTTGCACCCGGTCCCTGGTCGGGACGGCCACGATCTCGGGCCGGTTCAGCACGTTGGAGACCGTGCCCACGGAGACCCCCGCGCGGGCGGCGACTTCCTTGATGCTGACGGGCGCGCTCATCGCAAGTCAGTGTCATCGGCTGATTTGGAACGTGTCAACTTCCCGCTGGCCAGCCACCCTTCCGGCGGCCGCCGCCCACGGGGCGGTGCTGCCGCGCGGCCGGTAGTGCCGCAGCGGCTGGGTGGCCCGGATCAGATCCCGCATGCCGGGCAGGCCGCCGGCCACCAGCCCGTGGGCGCGGGCCTGGGTCAGGATGTTGCCGATCGCGGTGGCCTCGACCGGCCCGGCGATCACCGGCAGGCCGCAGGCGTCGGCGGTGAGCTGGCAGAGCAGGCGGTTACGGGCCCCGCCGCCGACCAGATGCACCACGTCGGCGTGCCGGCCGGACAGCTGCTGCGCGTCGATGACCGCCTGCCTGTGGGCCAGCGCGACGCTGTCGAGGATGCACCGGGTCACCTCGGCGGGCGGGCCTGGCACTGCCTGGCCGGTCGCCCGGCAGACGGCCGCGATCCTCGCGGGCATGTTGCCAGGCGCGAGGAACACCGGGTCGTCGACGTCGACGACGGACCTGAGCCTGGTCTCGCGCCCGGCACTCACGAGCAGCCGGGACACCGGGACCGTCGGCCCGGACCGCGCCCAGACCCGGACGGATTCCTGCAGCAGCCACAGGCCCATGACGTTGCGCAGGTACCTGATGGTGCCGTCCAGGCCGGCCTCGTTGGTGAAGTTCGCCTGCTGACTGGCCGAGGACAGCACCGGCTGAGCGAGCTCCATTCCGACGAGCGACCACGTTCCGCAGGAAATGAAGGCGAAGGCCGGGCCGACCGCCGGCGTCCCGGCGACCGCGGATGCGGTGTCGTGGGAGCCGACGGCCAGCACTGGCAGGCCAGCGGGCAGGGCCGCCTCGGCCGCGGGACCCGCCAGCAGCGAGCCGACCACGTCTCCTGGCGCCCGCAGCGCGGGGAACAGCGACGGCGGGATGCCCAGACGCTCCATCAGGCCGGTCGCCCACATCCGGGTGGTCACGTCGAGCAGCTGGGTGGTCGACGCGTTCGTGACCTCGGCGCCGGCCGACCCGGTCAGCCAGTAGCCGAGCAGGTCAGGGAGCATCAGCAGCGTCGCGGCCTGCCGGAGCCGGCTGGATCCGGCGGCGGCGACCAGCTGGCAGAGCGTGTTGATCGGCAGCTGCTGGATGCCGGTGATGGCGTAGAGCTCCCGCGCCGGAACCCTGGCCGAGATCACCGGGACGGCCGCATCGGTCGCGGGGTCGCGATAGTGCCGCGGGTTGCCGAGCAGCTCGCCGTCCGCGTCCAGCAGGCCGTAGTCGACTCCCCAGGAGTCGATCGCGACGCTGGCCAGCTCCGCCGGCCCGGCCGCCGCGGCCGCCGCCCGCAGGCCGGTCAGGAGCTCGCCGTGCAGCCGGAGGATGTCGGTGAACAGGTGCCCTCCGGCCGCGACCGGCGCGTTCGCGAACCGGTGGACACGCCGCACCTCAAGGGAGCCAGGCCCGACCTGGCCCAGCACGACCCGGCCGCCGGACGCACCGAAGTCGGCGGCCGCGACGAGAGCCTGACGGCGGTCAGCGGAGGAAGGCAGCGGCCACGCCCCCGTCCACCGGAACGAGCAGGCCGGTCGTGAGCGACAGCTCGCCGGACGTCAGCGCGATGACCGCGGCGGCAACGTGCTCGGGCAGCACCTCGCGCTTGAGCAGGGTCCGCTGCGCGTAGAAGGCGCCGAGTTCCTCCTCTGGCACCCCGTAGACCGCCGCGCGTTTGGCTCCCCAGCCGCCGGCGAAGATCCCGGACCCGCGGACGACGGCGTCGGGGTTGATGCCGTTGACCCGGATGCCGAACTGGCCGAGCTCGGCCGCGAGCAGCCGCACCTGGTGGGCCTGGTCGGCCTTGGCCGCGCCGTAGGCGACGTTGTCCGGGCCGGCGACGATGGCGTTCTTGCTGCAGATGTAGATGATGTCGCCGCCGAGGTTCTGCGCGCGCATCAGCGCCGCGGCCGCCCGCGACACCAGGAACGACCCGCGCGCCATCACCGCGTGCTGCCGGTCCCAGTCGGCCGCCGTGGTCTCGAGCAGCGGCTTGGAGACCGACAGCCCGGCGTTGTTCACCACCAGGTCGACGCCGCCGAAGCCGAGCGCAGCGGCCTCGAAGCCGGCCGTCACCGATTCCTCGTCGGTCACGTCCGAGGTCACCGCGATCGCCTGGTCGCCCGATCCGATCAGGCCGGCAGTCTCGTGCGCGGCCGCGCCGTTCCGGTCCGATACCACCACGCACGCGCCCTCGGCGGCCAGCCGCACGGCGGTCGCCCGGCCGATCCCGGAGCCGCCGCCGGTCACCAGCGCGACGCGGCCGGCGAGCGGCCGCGGCCCCGGCCGCCGGGCGAGCTTGGCCTCCTCCAGCGCCCAGTACTCGATCCGGAACTTCTCGGCCTCGCTGATCGGCGCGTACTCCGAGACGGCTTCCGCGCCGCGCATGACGTTGATGGCGTTGACATAGAACTCCCCCGCCACTCGCGCCGTCTCCTTGTCCGCGCCGAAGGAGAACATTCCGATGCCGGGAACGAGAATGATCGCGGGGTCGGCGCCCCTCATCGGCGGCGAGTCAATCGCGGCGTGCCGGTCGTAGTAGGCGCGGTAGTCGGCCCGGTACTGCTCGTGCAGCTCGCCCAGCCTGGCCCGGGCCATCTCCAGGCCGGCCGCCGGCGGGAGGTCAAGCAGCATGGGCCTGACCTTGGTGCGCAGGAAGTGATCGGGGCACGACGTGCCGAGCGCCACCAGCCGGGTGTGCTCGCGCCGGCCCAGGAAGTCCAGGACGACCGCGCTGTCGGTGAAGTGGCCGACCTGGCGGTGATCGGCGGAGGCCAGGCCGCGCAGGACCGGCGCGAGCACGGCCGCCCGGGCCAGGCGCTCGCGGTCGGGCAGCGGCTCGAAGCCCGCGATCACCGGGCCGAAGGGCTCGGGCCGGCCGCGTGCTGCCAGGAACCGGCTGGCGGTCGCGATGATCTGCAGCGACCTCTGCTCGCACTCGTCGCTGGTCGCGCCCCAGGCCGTGATCCCGTGACCGCCCAGGATGACGCCGATCGCCTCGGGGTTGGCGCGCTCGACCTCGGCGACCTCCAGACCCAGCTGGAAGCCGGGCCGGCGCCACGGCAGCCACGCCACGGTGCCGCCGAAGCACTCCGCGGTCAGCCTCTCTCCGTCGGCGGCGGCCGCCAGCGCGATGCCGGCGTCCGGGTGCAGGTGGTCGACGTGCGCGGCCTGGACCAGCCCGTGCATGGCGGTGTCGATTGAGGGCGCGGCGCCGCCGCGACCGTGCAGGCAGTAGTCGAAGGCCGCGACCATCTCGTCCTCGCGCTCGGGGCCGGCGTACACCCCGGTGAGCGCCCGGAGCCGGTCCAGGCGGAGCACGGCGAGGCCGCCGGCGGTCAGCGTGCCGAGGTCACCGCCCGATCCCTTGACCCACATCAGCGGCACGTGATCCCCGGTCGCCGGGTCGGTCGCCGTTCCCTTCGCCGAGGCGTTGCCGCCCGCGTAGTTGGTATTGCGCGGATCGGACCCGAGCCGGTGGCCGCGGGCGAGCAGCTCGTCTGGCGGCGTCACTAGCTGCCCCAGCCGGCCTGGGTGCCGCCCACGCGGTCGGCGGCGATGCGCTCCTGGTAGCCGGAGCGGTGATAGGCGGCGACCGGATCGGGATCCAGGCCCTGCTCCTGCCTGAGCTCGGCCAGCAGCGGCCGGACGTCAGTGTCATAGGCATCCATCAGCACGGCGTGCGCGCCGAGCACGTCCCCGGCCTGCTGGGCCGCCGCGAGCGCGGCCTCGTCGACCAGCAGCGCCTTGGCCGCCGCCTCCTGGACGTTCATCACCGATCGGATCTGAGCGGGGATCTTCGGCTCGATGTTGTGACACTGGTCGAGCATGAACGCGATCCCGGCCTCCGGCGCGAGCGCGCCCGCCCGGACAACCTCGCGCATGATGCGGAACAGCTGGAACGGGTCGGCCGCGCCCACGATCAGGTCATCGTCGGCGTAGAAGCGGCTGTTGAAGTCGAATCCGCCGAGCCGGCCCTCGCGCAGCAGGATCGCGACGATGAACTCGATGTTGGTTCCCGGCGCGTGGTGGCCGGTGTCCACGACGACCGCGGCGCGCGGCCCGAGGGCCAGGCAGTGGAGCAGGGAGGTGCCCCAGTCGGGCACGTCCGTGGCGTAGAACGCGGGCTCGAACAGCTTGTACTCAAGCAGCATCCGCTGGTGCCCGCCGAGGCGCTGGTAGACCTCCTGGAGGCAGGCCGCGAGCCGGTCCTGGCGGGCGCTGATGTCGTCCTGGCCAGGGTAGTTCGTGCCGTCGGCGAACCAGAGCTTCAGGTCGCGCGATCCGGTCGCGTCCATGATGTCGACGCATTCGAGCAGGCGGTCCAGGGCCTTGCGCCGGATGCCGGGATCGGGGTTGGCGACGCTGCCGAGCCGGAAATCGTCGTCCTGAAAGACATTGGCGTTGATCGTGCCGAGCCGGACTCCGGCCCGCTCGGCGTAGCGGGCCAGCTCCCCGTAATCGGGCACGGTGTCCCACGGGATGTGCAGTGCGACGGTCGGGGCCGACCCGGTGAGCGCGTGAACCGTGGCCGCGTCGTCGATCTTCTCCTGCGGCGTCCGCGGCACGCCAGGCTGGGCGAAGACCTTGAACCTGGTCCCCGTGTTGCCGAAGGACCATGACGGCAGCTCAATCTGGAGCGTCGCGACTGCGGTCTTGACGGCTGCTCGGTCAGCCATGCGATATCTCCCGCCCCTGCGTTCGTAGAGGTCAGTCTCCGCCATCCGGCGGCGCCCGGGACGAGATCTGGCACCAGACCGGCCTCAGGCGGCCCGCCGAGCACAACGTTTGCGCATTTGGTGTTGCGCCCACCACAGCAAACAGACAAGGGTTCGGCGGTGCTGCACTCTCCGGCTCCGGCTGGCCACGCAAAAAGGGCATTCCGCCGCCTTACGGAGGCGCCGCCCGAACGTTTGTGGCTCCAGTACGAACTGTTCGTACCAGAGATACAAACGTCGTGCGCGAAGCCGCTAGCCGGGCAGCTCCGCGAAGGCACGGACCGGGATCGTGCTGAACCCTTCGATGCGCAGCGGCACGGCGGTGAACAAAGCCCCGGTCGGCGGCAGCTGCCCGAGCCCGGTCAGGTGCTCCACGACCGGGATGCCCGCGGCCAGCAGCAGCGTGTGCGCGGGCCGCTCCCCGTCGGCGGTGTCGTCGATGTTGACCGCGTCGATCCCGACCAGCGCCGGATCCCGCGCGGCGAGCCACTCAGCGGCCGCCTGGGTCAGGAAGTGCGGGTCCTCGGAATACGCCGGCGTCCCGAACCGCGCGTCATCGCCGGTGTGCAGCAGCACCGCCTTGCCCCGGACGTCGAGCGCGGCCAGGGCGCCGACGCCGATGCCGCGCTCGCGCGCTCCCGTCACGCGGACGACCACCGCCGGCACGCCGGCGGTCCGGGCGAGCGGGATCCCGCTCAGGTCTGTGCCGTCGGCATACCGGTGAAACGGCGAGTCGAGATAGGTCCCCGTGTTGCCGACCAGCGTCAGCCGGTCGATCGCGAACTCGGTGTCCGGCCCGTAGTGCGCTCGCGAGGCCTCGCGGGTCAGATGCGGCGTGATCTCCGGCGCTGGCAGGCCCGGCACCGTGATCATGCCCGCCCGGATGACGTGGCTGAGCTCGACCAGCCGCCCGCGACCCGCGCGCGGGACAGCCGCAACCGACGTGTCCGACGGGCCGCCCCGCGTGCCCTTGTGCGCCTCGGCAAAAATCTGGACGTTGCTCAGCTCCACTGACGACGTCATCAGCAGGCCGAGCGAAGCCACGAACAGCGCTCCGATCGCGGCCTGATCCACCTCGGCTGACGGCACATCGACCCGGAACCCGCGGGCGGTCAGATCGCCGCCGTTGCTGAACCTGACGACGGCGTCGAAGGACGCCCGGTACTCGGTCATTCGTCCACTCACCCCACTTCGCGCAGCAGCACGTCCGCCGCGGGCGAGCCGGAATCACCGCCGCGGGTCCGGGCGACCCGGCGCCAGCCCCAGCGAAGGAACGCCGCCTCCGCCGTAGTCGCCGTCGGCGGCACGACCAGCGTCGCCCGTTCCTCGCGCCGCCCGCGCAGGATCAGGTCATGCAGGTAGCGCCCGACCCCCTGTTTGCGCCAGGCAGCGCGCACGACGAGGTCGGTCAGCGCGAACGTCCGCCCCTGGTGCTCGGTCGTCACGTCATCCGGCAGCGGCGCCGTCAGGTCCCGCCACCACGAGGTCGACGGCCGCAGCGGCATCCCGGTCGCGTAGCCGACGAGGTACCCGCCGCTGCGAGCCTCGGCCAGCACGAAGCCGGGCTGGCGGACCTGCACCTCGAAGCGGCCCGCAATCCGCTCGCGGGCACTGTCGCCGCCGGGCAGGCCGCCGTAGACCTCACCGTGCAATGCCTGCAGCTCAGTCACGCTGCCGGCTGCCTGCCTGCCGTCAAGCAACTGGAACGTCATCTCGGCCGCAGGCACAACCGAGAATCTACCTGGCCGCCTGGAACGGCTCGATCAGCTGCTCGGCAAGTAGCAGGAGGACGGGATCCGACGAGGCGTCCTGTTCAACCGGCACCGGCCGGCCGGTCAGGCCAGTGCGCCCGACGGCACCGCCGCGGGCCGGGAACGTCGCGCGGCCGGCCAGGACGTCCCAGATGGTGAACACGACGCCGAGATTGACGCGCTGGACGTCCGTCGCATGGTGCAGCCGGTGGTAGGCCGGACTCACGACGACGCGGCCGACCGGGCCGAACGTCCACCTCAGGTTGGCATGCTGGAGCGTACCCACGCAGACGTAGATCGTGATCAGCACGGGGGCGATCGGACGCGCGGGCAGCAGGATCACGACCGGGACCGTCGCCAGCAGGAACCCGGTCGTATGCATCAGCGGGTGCGCGCGGAAGGACGTGAGGACGCTCAGCTCCTCCTGGCTGTGGTGCAGCGCATGAAAGCGCCACAGCACGCCCAGCCGGTGGTCGGCGTAGTGCGCCAGCCAGTTGGCCGCATCCATCGCCACGATCGCGGCGGGAACGACGACCCAGTCGGGCCAGTCCTGCGCCGCTCGCAGCTCCAGCCAGGGCAGATGACCCCCGATCAGCGCGGCGGCCCCGACGCTGAGCAGTGTCATCAGCGGGATCACCACGGCGGCGTGCAGCGCGAGGTAACAGACGTCCTGGATATGGCCGCGGGCCAGGACCGGCCGGCGCTCGGCCGGCCAGATCCGCTCGCAGATCC
>DAIOWC010000187.1:0-12674 GCA_036758685.1 Streptosporangiaceae bacterium
TCATGTACTGGATCTCGTCGGACTGCTCGCCGGGGTGGTAGTACGGCGGCAGCTCCGCCTCCAGCGCCGCGTCGGGGATCTCCAGGTACAGCCGGTCCCTGAATTCCTTGAGCTCGGCGACCGTGAGCTTCTTCATCTGGTGGGTGGCGTTGCGGGCCTCGAAGTCCGGCCCGAGCGTCCAGCCCTTGATCGTGTGGGCGAGGATCACGGTCGGCTGGCCGACGTGCTCGGTCGCGGCCTTGAACGCCGCGTAGACCTTGCGGTAGTCGTGCCCGCCGCGGGACAGGTTGCGGATCTCGTCGTCGGACAGGTGCTCGACCATGGCCCGCAGCCGCGGGTCGCCGCCGAAGAAGTTCTCCCTGGTGTAGGCACCCGACTCGACGGCGTAGGTCTGGAACTGCCCGTCCGGGGTCGTGTTCATCTTGTTGACCAGGACGCCGTCGGTGTCCTTGGCCAGCAGCGGGTCCCAGTCCCGGCCCCAGATGACCTTGATCACGTTCCAGCCGGCGCCGCGGAAGAACGCCTCCAGCTCCTGGATGATCTTCCCGTTGCCGCGCACCGGGCCGTCCAGCCGCTGCAGGTTGCAGTTGATCACGAAGGTGAGGTTGTCCAGCTCCTCGCGGGCGGCCAGGCCGATCGCGCCGCGGACCTCGGGCTCATCGGTCTCGCCGTCCCCGAGGAAGCACCAGACGTGGGACCGGCTGGTGTCCTTCAGCTCGCGGGCAAGCAGGTAGCGGTTGAACCGGGCCTGGTTGACGGCGTTGATCGACGACAGCCCCATGGAGACGGTCGGGAACTCCCAGAAGTCAGGCATGAGCCGCGGGTGCGGGTAGGACGGGAGGCCGCCGCCCGGATGGGACAGCTCCTGCCGGAAGCCGTTGAGCTGGTCCTCGGTGAGCCGGCCCTCAAGGAAGGCCCTGGCGTAGATGCCGGGCGCCGCGTGGCCCTGGAAGAAGACCTGGTCGCCGGACTCGCCGTGGTCCTTGCCCCGGAAGAAGTGGTTGAAGCCGACCTCGTAGAGGCTCGCGGCCGAGGCATAGGTGGCGATGTGCCCGCCCACGCCCATGCCGGGGCGGTTGGCCCGGCTGACCATGATGGCGGCGTTCCACCGGATATAGGCCCGGATCCGCCGCTCCACGTACTCATCGCCGGGAAACCACGGCTCGCGCTCGGGCGGGATCGAGTTGATGAAGTCGGTGCTGCGCAGGCCGGGAACGCCGACCTGCTGCTCGCGCGCCCGCTCCAGAAGTTTGAGCATGACGTACCTGGCACGGGCCCGGCCCCTGGTCCGGACGACGGTATCGAACGACTCGACCCACTCCCTGGTCTCGTCCGGATCAATATCCGGCAGCTGAGTGGGCAGTCCGTCGCTAATGATGGAAAAACGCTGGCGTCCGGATGCCACGGGTAGTTCCTCGCCTTCATGCGCGGCCCACGGCCGCTTCGCATATCTCGATGTCGCTTCCAATCCTGGTACGCGATGCCAGGAAACGCATCTCTACCGGATGGTAACCGCCCTCGCGGACAGGCCTGGACGGGCGGCGGCGTGGCCTCGTTCCCGCCGGAAGGGTCGGTATGCTGCTGGGCGCACGATCGGGTATATCGGTCGAAACGGGACGCCAGGGGGCAGCCGGACGATCGCCCAGCCGGCGGATTTCGCCCTCGGTGCTAATTGTGACTTGCGCACCGCGCCGACCCAGTGTGAACTGTCCGATCAAGGAGCAGCAGACAACGCGGAACTGTGTAGCTGGAACCCGGACTGGGCATTCTGCCAAGATCGCCGGAAGCCAGCTGCCACGGGAATGCGGAGAGGATCAGGAGGACGTCAGTGAGCGCGACCGCGGGCCAGGCGCAGGATCAGCGTGACCTGGCCGAGCGACTTGGCATCAAGCCAGGTCACGTGGTGCAGGAGATCGGCTACGACGACGACGTCGACGAGGCGCTTCGGGCGTCCATCGAGGCGCTGGAGGGTGCCGAGCTAGTCGACGAGGATTATGACGACGTGGTCGACGGAGTCATCCTGTGGTGGCGAGATGGCGATGGTGATCTCGTAGACGCCCTGGTCGACGCCCTGACCCCGCTGGCTGACGGAGGCTACATCCTCCTGCTGACCCCGAAGACCGGCCGTGAGGGCCACGTCGAGCCGAGCGAGATCGGCGAGGCGGCACCCACCGCGGGCCTGTCCCAGACCTCGACGGTCAGTGCGGGCCGCAACTGGTCCGGCACGCGGCTCGTCGCCCCGAAGGCCCGCCGGTAGCGGGCTGCCGGCAGTGACCGCCTAGTCCGGCTCCCGCTGGGGCGGCCAGGGGTGGCACACTGAGACCGCTGTGGGGCGCGCGGGCCATTCCCACGACGCCCACGGCGAGCCGCGATTGCGGCCTCAATCCCGCCCCCGCATTCGAGAGGACCAGATTCCATGGCGGTTGAAGTCGGCGAAGAAGCTCCTGACTTCGAGCTCAAGGATCAGCACGGCACGCCGGTGCGGCTTTCCGGCTTCCGCGGTAAGAAGAACGTGGTGCTGGTCTTCTACCCGCTGGCCTTCAGCGGAGTGTGCAGCGGAGAACTGTGCGCAATGCGCGACGAGTTCCCTGAAGTGAACCGGGACGACGTGGAACTGGTGACCGTGTCGGTCGACTCCGGGTTCGTTCTACGCACCTGGGCCGACAGGGAACATTTCAGTTTCACAATGCTGTCGGATTTTTGGCCGCACGGCGCGGTAGCGAAGTCCTACGGTGTCTTCGATGACAACATGGGCGTCGCCACGCGCGGCACCTTCGTCATCGACAAGTCCGGCGTCGTGCGCTGGGAGGTCGTTAACCCGATCCCGCAGGCACGTGACATCGCCGACTACCAGAAGGCGCTGGCCGAGCTCGACTAGCTCGGATCGAGAGCCGCCTGGGCAGCCGGCAGAATCGGAACTGGATGCCCTGCTATCGGTGCGGGACCCGGCAGGTTGACCCCGACCGGGGGGAAAGTCCGTGGCGACGCGGTGTTCGCACCGATCGCCAGGTGCTGATCTGTCCTGGCTGCCAGGCGGCTTTCGACTGGTCCGCTGACCTCGACCACTGCGCGGTGTGCTCGAGCGTTCATCTCGTCCGCCGGCTCGGCGAGGTCGAGTGCCGCGACTGCGGCTCCGTGGGCCAGCTGCTCGCGGCCGAGGGCTCATCGGCCGATGGGTCCGCGGAAGGCTCGGTCGCGAGCTTGGCGGAGGAAGTCGAGCAGGCCCTGTCGCGGGTGCTGCGGAGTAGTGGGCTCTCACGGGATCGAACCGTGGACCTTCCGGGTGTAAGCCGGACGCTCTAACCGCTGAGCTAAGAGCCCCGGAGGAAGGCTAGCGCACGCCCATCCGTGCGCCAGGCAACCCCACATCGGCTCCTTGGGCCAGCGGGCCTGTGGGACGATAGGGCGCATCTTCTCCCTGATCGCGTCAAACCGAGGAGTTCTCCGTGAGGCGGATCCTGGCATTAGTCGCCGTGGCGGGCCTGACCGCGATCGGCGTATCGTCGGCGGTTCCGCATGTGCGGGCCGCGTCGGTGGAGCCTTCGTCCTGGGGCGCAGCGAACCTTTTATCGGCGGCTGACTCGGACTTCGAGTCCGGCGTCAGCGGCTGGGAGGCGGTCAGCAATACGACCGTCAGCTGGAACACCGGCAGCGCGTTCCATGGCGACGCGAGCATGAAGCTGACGGCTACCGCCTCGGGCGACCAGTCCGCTAAGGCAGAAATGGGCGGCAACCAGATCAACGTCACTGGCCCCGACACCTACCGGATCTCGGCCTGGGTGAAGACGGGGACAGCGGTGTCCGGGCGGACGGTGCAGTTCGGGATCGGCGCCTACAACTCGTCCGGGACCTGGCTCGGGTGGACGTACGGCACCGCGAACACACTGGCTGACACCACCACGTGGCAGTACGTGTCCGAGACCGTCACCGCACTGACGGGAACGGCGTACGTGCTCGGCTCGCCGAAGCTGACGGAGGACAACGTCAGCGCCGGCGAGACCCTGAGCGTTGACGAGGTGCTGTTCGAGCCGTACCGGGCCGCGACGATTATCGGTGCTGAGGACGGCGGCGGCGACTGCACGTCGTTCTCGACCGCGAACGCGGACATCGGGCCACTGCAGAGCTGCAAGATTTTCTACGGCCCCACGGATCCGCTGCCCGCGACCTGGAGCGGAAGCGACTGTGCGAACCTGCCGTCCGACGTGGCCTGCGTCATCACGTTCAAGGACTTCGACAATGCTTCCAACAACCTCGCGACCTTTGTCGGGAACGTCCCCGCCGGCAAGCCGGTGATCCTCATCCCGTACCAGGAGCCCGAGAGCCCCAAGGTCAGCTGGAGCTACGACGGGAAGACGGGCGGACCCGCGTACGTGGCGGAAGCCGAGAATGAGATCAGCGTGATCCGGGCGGCCGAGAAGACCTCGAGCACCGCCAACATCTGGGTCGCGGAGGACTCCGAGGACTACCAGTACGACCCGGGCTCCAATCATGACGATGCCGGGAACTGCTCGTACATCGTCCCCGGGCAGTACGTGGACATGTACCTGGACGACCACTACGAGTTCTCGGCGACGGGCAGCGACATGCCCAATGACAGCCCGGACTCCGGCGCGAACAGCGAGTGGACCACGTGGCTCGGCTGCGTCGGCGCGCAGGGCCGTCCCATCGGCCTCGCCGAGTACGGCCTGAACTGCGGGCAGGTGAACGGCGTGGGCGCGATGCCGAACGCTCTCACGACCAGCGAGGGCATCAAAGCCGACAATGGCTACCTTGAGGATCAGCCCGCGGGACTGCCGGTGGTGCTGTGGGAGTACTGGTGGGACACCAACGGTGACAGCACCGGCAACTGCCAGTTCACCCAGGGCGGGAGCCCGGACGGCTCCGAGGCCGTCACGCAGTGGCAGGACAACGAGACGCAGAACGGCGGCGGGGCCAACTAACGGCGCTCCCGCTGAAGCCGCGGGCGGCGTTGAAATCCCGAGCCGGGGTGTGCCCTTTCGGCGCGCCGGGAAAGACGGGGGAACGATGAAGCCCGTCGACGACTAAGAGGCATGGCATGAGGCTTTCCCAGGCCGGCAGGCGATTCTTGCTGTCCGCCCTGGCGGCGACGTCGGCGTCAGCGGCAGTCGCGCTGGCCGGGTGCAGCTCGAGCCCACCGTCGGCCCAGTCGGCCCCCGCCGCGGTCCGGGGCTTCGACGCGGCCGGGGTATCGACGGGGACCGGCGATCAGTTCACCCAGGCCCAGTGGCGGACGATCCGGCTGAACGGGTTCAAACTGTTCCTTACCGACCCCGTGGTCTACTCGTCGGAATGCTCGAACGGCAGCTGCAATGGGCCGGTGAACACGTGCACAGTGAATCCCGCGGCCGTCGCGCAGATCGAGGACGCCTATCACGAGGGGATCGACTACGCCGTCTACACCCGCAACGTGAACTGCCTGGCCAGCGCCATCAGGGGCCTGCCGCACACCCTGCAGGCGCACCTGAGTTTCGCCGTCCTGGATATCGAGTCCGGTCCGGGCGTGCCCCTGACCATGTCGCTAGTCAACGGCGTGACCGCCCTCGGCGAGACCCCGGTTGTCTACAGCCTCCACCAGGACTGGCCGACCGTCATGGGCAGCAGCACGGCCTTCAGCACACTGCCCCTGCAGGACGGGCAGGTCCCGGACTTCGCCGCCCCCTTCCCGGCCCCCTACCCGACCCGGTTCCCGGTGCTGGTAGCGATGCCCCATCCGTACGGCGGCTGGTCCGGCTTCGACGCGAAGATCCAGCAGCAGCAGTGCTGCACCGACCTTCGCGGCCCGGCGGGTACCGTCGGCGGATCGGCGGACCAGGTCGACCTGGACTCGGTGAACGCTTCATGGCTGGCCGGGTTGCCGCACCACGCGTGAGAGCGGAGCCATGATTCACTGGTGGCGTGAGTGAGCTGCTGAGCTGGCTGATTACGGGATCCTCGCGGGGCTTCGGCCGGGCACTGGCCATCGCCGCCCTGGCGGCCGGAGATCAGGTGGTCGCCACGGCCCGCAATCCCGCGCAGGTGGCCGACCTGACCGGGCAGTACCCGGACCGGGCTCTGGCCGTGGCGCTGGACGTCACTGACCCGGCAGCGGTCACGTCGGCCTTTGACGCTGCTCTCGCCCGGTTCGGCCGCGTCGATGTGGTGGTCAACAACGCCGGCTACGCGAACGTCGCTCCCGTGGAGACCGGCCCGGAATCCGACTTCCGCAAGCAGTTCGACACCAACTTCTGGGGCGTCTACAACGTTTCCAGGGCGGCGCTGCCCGTGCTGCGCAGCCAGGGCGGCGGCACGATCGTGCAGTTCTCCTCGATTGGCGGGCGAGTCGGCGGGTCCGCCGGCATCGGCTCATACCAGGCCGCCAAGTTCGCCGTCGACGGGCTCACCAGGGTCATGGCGGCCGAGACCGCGCCGCTCGGCATCAGGTACCTGGTCGTCGAGCCGGGCGGGTTCGCGACCGACTGGGCGGGCTCGTCCATGCAGGTACTGGACATCCCGGCCGAATATGAGCAGACGGTCGGCACGATGGTGCGCTACCGCAGCGGCGCGACGGCCGGAGGCGACCCCGAGCGCGCGGGCGACATCCTGGTGCGCATGGTCAGGCGGCGCGACCTGCCGCTGCACCTCATCCTCGGGGCCGGAGCGGTCCAGATGGCGCAGAACTACTCCCGGAGCCAGCTGGCGGAGGCCGAAGCCTGGGCTCAGGTCAGCCAGTCGGCTGACTTCGACCAGGAGTACCCGGCTGTCTTCCCGCCCGACCCGCACGCTTCGTGACGGAACGACGCTGCCGCGAGGCCGGTCAGGCGGCGCCCGATATTGCGTCGATCTCGCCCTGACTCAGCTCGATTGAAGCGGCCGCGACGTTCTCCTCGGCGTGCTCGGGCGATCCCGTCCCGGGAATCGGCAGCATCGCGGGCGACCTTGCCAGGAGCCAGGCGAGCAGGATCTGACGCGGTGTCGCCTCGTGCCGCCCGGCGGCCTCGGTGACGGCGGGGCTGCCTTCAGCCTGGATCGGCGCCCACGGGATGAATGTGATCATCTCCTGTTCACAGAGATCGACCATCGAGTCCGAAGACCGGTCGGCGGCGTTGTAACGGTTCTGCACGGACACGATCGCGGTCAGCCGCTGGGCCTCCCGTAGCTGATGCTCGCTGACATTCGAGACCCCGATGTGACGGATCTTTCCCTCGTCCTTGAGCTCGACCAGGGCGCCGATGGATTCCTCGATCGGGACCTTCGGGTCCGGCCGGTGGAACTGGTACAGCGGGATCTGCTCCAGGCGCAGGCGCCGGAGGCTGCTCTCGCACTCGGCGCGCAGCTTCTCCGGCCGGCCGTCCGGCTCCCAACTGCCAGGGCCGGGACGCTCGAGCCCGCCCTTGGTGGCGATAACCAGATTGTCAGGATATGGATAGAGCGCCTGCGCGATGAGGCTCTCGCTGACCTCGGGCCCGTACGCGTGCGCCGTGTCGATGAACGTGACGCCCAGCTCGACGACCCGCCTCAGCGTCGCCAGGGCCTGCGCCTGATCCGGCGGATCGCCCCAGATGCCGCGGCCGGTGATGCGCATGGCGCCGAAACCGAGCCGGGCCACCGTCAGGTCCCCGCCGACGTCGATCGTGCCCGCATTCGCCGCGCTGAGTTCGCTCCGCATCTGGCCTCATCCCTTCGGCTCTGCTCCCACCGAAACGCTAGCCCACCCCTTCCTGGGGCCGGGACTCCAGCCTCTCCTTGAGCCGCCGCATGTTCCCCGGCATCTCGCTGGCGGCCTGCCGGCGAACGACCAGCGGCACCAGCAGCCTCCCGATGCCGTGGCCGGCGAAGTCGACGTCGATCGTGACCCGCGAGTGCGACGCGTCCTCGAGCGGCTCGACGGCGACCTTGATGATGGCCCTGATCGGACCGTCGATGCCGCGGTCGGCCCACCGGCGCGGCGGATCGCACTCGGTGATCTGGGTGGTCACCTCGCGCTCACGCCCGCCGATCTTGCGGACGGTCGTGCACTTCGACCCGACCTGGGTCGTGGGCGTGTCGAGGCGGCCGCGCACGACGCCCTGCTGCCATTGCGGGAACGTGCTCGGATCGGTGACGTAGGCGAATACGTCCGCTGGCGGCCGGGCGACTTCGGAGCTGTAGGTGAGGCCCATGGTGGCCAGTTTGCCAGCGTCCTCGCTAGTCCGCGGGCCGGCGAGCCTCGCGGGCCAGCGCCCAGGCGTCCGCCACCGGACCAACATGCCCGAGCTTGTCGGGGTTCATGACCGCGCGGATGATCTGGATCTGCCCGTGCAGAATGTCGAGGACGAACGTGTTGAGCACCCTGCCGTCCCGGTCGCGGAAGATCGCTCCGGGCTGGCCGTTCACCTCGTGCGGCTCGACTACGACCCCGACGCGGATGAACTGGGGAATGGCCGCCGCGAGCACCCGCGCGACGTTCGCAGGACCGATGATCGGGCGGGCGAACTGCGGAACCTTGCCGCCGCCGTCCCCGACCATCTGAACGTCGGCGGCCAGCAGTTCCTGCAGCCCATCGACGTCGCCCTCCCGGAAAGCCCCGAAGAACCGGTCGGCGAGCTCGTCCCGCTCCCGCCGGTCGGCCTCGAACCGAGGCCGGCCGGCATCCATGTGCCGCCGCGCCCGCACCGCGAGCTGGCGGCACGCCGCCTCGGACCGCCCGACCGTCGCGGCGATCTCTCCGAAGCCGAAGCCGAACACTTCCCGCAGCACGAAGATCGCGCGCTCGAGCGGGGTTAGCCGCTCCAGCAGCAGCAGGGCGGCCATCGAGACGGAGTCGGCCAGCTCCGCCGAGCGCTCGGGATCCTGGTACGGATCGGCGAGCAGCGGCTCGGGAAACCACGGCCCGACGTATTGCTCGCGCCGGACGCGGGCCGAGCGCAGTACGTCGATCGAAACCCTGGTCACGACCGCCGAGAGAAATGCCTTGGCCGAGGCCACGGGCACCGACGAGGCCGCATAGCGCAGCCAGGACTCCTGGACCGCGTCCTCGGCCTCGCTCACGCTGCCGAGGATCCGGTAGGCGATCGAGAACAGCAGCGGCCGGAGCTCCTCGAACTCCTCGTCCCTGCTCACGCAAGTTCTTCCTTGAAACCCTGTCGCCATGACGGGTAGCGCAGCTCCCAGCCGAGCTCGCGCTTGGCCTTGGCGTTGGAGAAGCCGCGGCCTTCGGTCATCATGCCCACCACCATCTCGCCGGCCACGAGCCGGGCCAGCCACCGGGGGAGCCGCAGCGGCCGCTTCGCCCCCGCGCACTGCGCCAGATAGGGCAGCCACTCGCTGACCGGGGCGGGTTCGTCATCGACGATGTTGAACACGCCCGTTGCCTCCTGCTCGACGGCCAGCACGGTAGCGCTCGCCGCGTCGTCGAGATGCACCCAGGAGAAGTAGCCGGTGCCGCCGCCGACCAGCGGGAACATTCGCTTGCGGACCAGTCCGACCTGATCGTCGGTGGCGCCCGGCCCGTACAGCGAGCCGTAGCGCACGACCGCGCCGCCCGCCAGGGCGACGGCGTCCTCGAGATGCGTTACCGCCTGCGTCCCCTCGATGGTTAGCAACGGGTCGTCCTCGGTCTTGACCCATCCGCCCTCCCGGATGCCATTGAAGATGGCGACCCCCTGAACGACGAAATTGGTCACGCCGGTCGCCTGGGCAGCGGCGAGCAGGTGGTCGTTCCCCTCGCTGCGCAGCCGGTTGGTGGCGGCGAAGAAGCGATCGGGCCGCCTCAGGTTGGGCTTGCCGGCGTGCGGCTCGGACAGGCCGGTCATCTCGTTCACGATGGCGTCCGGCCGGGCCGCGGCAACCGCCTCTCCAACCGCGGCGGCATCGAGCCCGTCCATCACGACACCGTCAGCGCCAAGCTGTGCCAGCAAGCCCAGCTTGGCGGTACTCGTCGTTGTCGCCGTTACCTGGTGGCCACGCGCCACGAGCTGGGGAACCAGCCGCCGCCCGACCACACCGGTACCCCCGGCCACGAACACTCGCACAACGATCACCCTCTTGATCTTCGGCAGTTGGCCTTCCTCCCCGAGACGAGACAGCCCCAGCGGTCTGTGACATCGGGCCGGGCCGGGCCGGGTAGGAGGAAGGCCTGCCGAAGCCGCTGAAGGGCACAGAGCCCGGCAGAGTGGACACGGAGCTGGCCACCCATCTTCGGGACGAGATCCGGCAGGCCGCGCAGCGCCAGGCCGGCGCGATCCAGCCGCTGCGAGCCGAGGACATCGCCGACGCCGTCGCGTACATGGTCACCAGGGACCGCCGGATTGCCGTCAACGAGATGCTGATCCGGGCCAGCGAGCAGACCTGGTAGGTGCCGGTCTGGCAGGTAATACCCTCGGAGCATGACGATGGCTAGCGATCAGTACCAGCCGGTCGCCGTATCCCGGCGAGTCTGCGCGCCGGCGGAGGAAATCTTCCGGGTCCTTGCTGATCCGGTGCGGCATCCAGAGGTCGATGGCTCGCAGATGCTCAGGGGAGCGGTCTCCACCGACGTGATCTCAGGTCTAGGAGACGTCTTCGTGATGAAGATGTATTTCTCCGAGATCGGCGACTACGAGATGAACAACCACGTGGTCGAGTACGAGCCGAATAGGCGGATCGGCTGGGAGCCTGAGGCCGGGCGCGGACATCCGAACACGGCTCCGGGCAGCCCGGAGTCGGCGCGCTGGGGGCAAAGGTGGACCTTTGAGCTCACCCCAGATGGCCCAGACGCGACCGTCGTGACGGAGATCTACGACTGCTCACGAGCGCCGGCGGAGGAGCGCGTCGGGATGGAGGACGGCAAGATCTGGATCGAGGCGATGACCGCCACGCTGGAGCGGCTTGACGCGCTGTGCGCTCGCGAGTCAGAAGGCTAGCTCCGGGGCGCTACGTCATGGCGGCATGGGATTCCGGACGCAGGCCGTCCGCAATCAGGCCTAGCGTGCGACCATGACCGAGTACACGATCAGGCCGCTGGGTCCCGAGACCTGGGATGACTTCGCCGGGCTCGCCGAGCGGCACAACGGCTGCTGGAACGCCGTGCACGGATCCTGCTGGGCCCATGGCGGCGGCTGCTGGTGCATGCGGTTCCAGCTTGGGTCCACCGAAAGACGGCCGGGCGAGGACAACCGCGCCCGCAAGGAGCGGCTCGTGCACGAGGGCCGCGCCCACGCCGCGCTGGTTTTCGATGGCGACCTCGCGGTGGGCTGGTGCGAGTACGGCAGCCCAGCGGAACTGCCGAACATCTACCACCGCCGGGAGTACGAGGCGAGCACCGAGCAGCTGCCCGACTACCGGCTCACCTGCCTCTTCGTCGACAGGGACCACCGGGGCAAGGGCATTGCCGCGGTCGCGCTGCAGGGTGCGGTTTGCCTGATCGGGCGGGCAGGCGGGGGAGTCGCCGAGGCCTACCCGCAGGACACCGCCGGCCAGAAGATCCCGCCATCGTCGCTGTACAGCGGCACACGAGTGCTCTTCGAGCAGGCCGGGTTCACGTACGACCGGCCCAAGGGCAAGTACCACTGCGTGATGAGCATGACGGTCCCGCCGGCCCACCGGACAGAGCGCGCCTGATGACGCGATGAGTCAGGCCGCCGGCTCGTCGGCGAGGTAAGGCGGCGCCGGCTCGTACTGCATGGCGCGGCGCACTGCGCGCGAGTGCTCCCGCCCGTGCAGGCGTCCCACCAGCCACAGGGCCATGTCGATCCCGGCCGAAACGCCCTGGCTCGTGACCAGGTTGCCATCGACGACGTAGCGGGCGTCGCGGACCACGGTGATGTCGCCGCGCTCGGCGAGAGCGTCCTCGAAGCCGTGATGGGTCGCGACCCGCCGGCCGCGCGCGGGACCGGCCTCGTGCAGGAGAAGCGCGCCGGTGCACACGCTCGTGGTCCACGCTACGGCCGGTGCCGTCGCGGCGATCCAGTCGATCAGCACCGGGTTGGCCACCTCCCGCCTGGTGCCCATGCCGCCCGGCACCAGGAGCACGTCCAGCGGCGGGTGGTCGTCGAAAGCGTGGTCCGCCAGCACGCGCATGCCCTTGCTGCCGCGGATCTCTCCGGGCTTTTCGGCGATGAGGAGGACGCGGTCGCCCTGGTCGCGCAGCTGGGCCGACATCCCGAACACCTCGAAGGGCCCGGCGAAGTCCAGCTCCTCGGCACCGTCGAAGATCAGCAGTCCGTAGGTTGTCACGAGAGCTCCCCTGCAGTGCGGAATCGGTTTCGGTAATCGGACGGGGCGACACGGGTGGTGCGGTGGAAAGCCCGCCGCAGCGTCTCCGCCGTGCCGAACCCGCAGCGCCGCGCGATCACATCGACGGGATCGTCGCTTTCGGCCAGGGCGCGGCGCGCGGCTTCGATACGGACCCGCTCGACGTAAGCGGAGGGCGGCGTCCCGGTCTCGGCGGTGAACCGGCGCTGAAGGTGGCGCGGGCTGAGGCCGGCGTGGATGGCCAGGTCGGCGACGCCGTGCCGGGCGCCTGGATCGGCGTGGATCGCGGCCAGCGCCGCGCGGATCGGGTCCGAACGCGGCTGAGCCGACCAGAGCGGCACACTGAACTGCGACTGGCTGCCGGGGCGGCGGAGGAACAGCACCAGCTCCTGAGCGACCGAGTGCGCGACCTCGCGCCCGAGATCGTCCTCGACCAGGGCCAGGGCCAGGTCCATGCCGGCGGT
>DAIOWC010000188.1:0-12599 GCA_036758685.1 Streptosporangiaceae bacterium
CCGGCGCTGGTCTGGACGACCACCCTCTTCACGCCGGCGGCGGCCACCTGCCACCGCCGCGTCGCGGTGAGCGGACCGGACTGCGGGGTTGCCTGGCCCGGCTTTGGATGCTTTCCGGCGGTGGTCGCGGGGGTTCCGCCGATGTGCGGGAGGGCCAGCGCCGCGAAGATGATGCCGGTCACGGCCGCCGCCGCGGCAACGGGCACGAGGATGCGCCGGGCCGACGACCACTCCGGCCGCGTGGGCCGCGCGGCTGGCTGCTCCGGCGAGAGCGCGGCCAGCAGGCCGGCCCGGTGCTCGTCGTGGCGGGGCAGGACGCGGGCTGGCGGGATGGGGGGCAGCAGCGTGCTCAGGTCTCCCTTGTCGGCATCGTGGTCTGGTCGCATTTACCTGTCCTCCTGCGCTGCGCGCCCCGCGTGCGGCCGAATTCGGGGGCCGCTCAACTGCCTCGCGAGGTGCTGCCGGGCCCGGTGCAGGCGCGACTTGACCGTGCCGACCGGGACGCCGAGGGCTATGGCGGCCGCCTGCTGATCGAGGCCGGCGAAGACGCACAGCTCGATGGTTTCCCGCTGCTGACGCGGCAGCCTGCCGATCGCGCGCCGCAGCTCGGCCATCTGGCGTTCGCTGTCGAGCCGGGCCGTGACGAGCTCGGCCGGGTCCCCGAGGCCAGCCGTGGTAATCAGCGGCTCCGCTCCGGCGCGACTGAGGGCCGCCTGATAGCGCGTGCGGGCGCGGACCGTGTTGCGGAGCAGCAGCCTGGCGACGCCGAGCAGCCACGGCAGCACCGAGTCCCCGTCGAACGAGACGCGACTCCGCTTGCGCCAGGCCTGCAGGAACACCGCCGCCGTCAGGTCTTCCGCGACGGACCAGTCCGCGGTGCGCCGGAACAGGTAGCCGTAGACGGCGCTGGCGTGCCGGTCAAACAGCTGCCCGAACGCTTCGTGATCACCGGCCGCGGCCTGCCGCCAGAGGTCGGTGTCCGCGGCCTGCCTGCCGCTGCCCAGGATCACATTTACCAAGTGTCCGGGATCGGCCCCGAGGTTCCACGTTCCTAAGGAAGTTAACCGATCGTCCGGCTGCGTCCGCGGAACTCAGCGACGATCTCGTCCCCCCGCCGGACCGTGACGTCGTAAATGCCGCTGCGGCCGTGGCGTACCCGCTCGGCGGCGGTCGCGACCAGGATGTCTCCCTCGCCGACCGGGGCGATGAAGGTGATGTCCGCGCCGGCTGCGACGGTCACCGGGCCGTCGCTGTTGCAGGCGCAGGCGAAGGCGGTGTCGGCGAGCATGAAGACGTAGCCGCCGTGCGCGATCGCGTGGCCGTTGAGCATCTGCATCGCGATCCGCATCCGGACCACGGCCACCCCCGGTCCGGCGCGGACGAGTTCCATGCCGACCGCGCGTGAGGCCTGGTCGGCGGCGAACATGATCGCGGCCGGGCCGCGGGGGGTGTCCGCGTCGACTCCGGCGGAGTGCAGTCCTGACATGGGGTCTCCTTGGGGCCGAAGCCTACGCCCGGGGCGCCATACGCCGCGGAGTTCGCGCGCCGCCGGGCTATCGTGGTGATCATGATGTCCTATCGCCAGCCCGGCACCGTGGTGACTGACCGGGTATTCACCGTGCCGCTGGATCACGCCCAGCCAGATGGCGAGCAGATCGAGGTCTTCGGGCGCGAGGTGGTGGCTGTCGGGGAGGCGGCCCAGCAGCTGCCGTGGCTGGTGTTCCTGCAGGGCGGGCCGGGCTTCGGGGCGCAGCGGCCAGCCGGACGCGACGCCTGGCTCGATCGCGCGCTGCGTGACTTCCGGGTACTGCTGCTCGATCAGCGCGGTACCGGCCGGTCAACCCCGGCGACAAGGCAGACGCTGGCGTTGTTCCCGACCGCGCTGGCGCAGGCCGACTACCTGGCCAACTTCCGGGCGGACTCGATCGTCGCCGACGCCGAGCTCGTGCGCCAGGAGGTGACTGGCGGCGCGCCGTGGGCGGTGCTCGGGCAGAGCTTCGGCGGATTCTGCACTGTCACCTACCTGTCGAAGGCACCCGAGGGAATCAGCGAGGCCTTTATCACCGGGGGGCTGCCGGGACTCACCGCGACCCCGGATGAGGTTTACCGGCTGACCTACCAGCACGTCGCGGCGAAGAACCGCGCGCACTACGCCCGCTACCCGATGGACGTCGTGCGGGCGCGGCAGATCGCTCGCTCGCTGCGCTCAACGCCCGCCACGCTCCCCGACGGCAGCCCGCTGACCGTCGAGCGCTTCCAGACCATCGGCCAGATGCTCGGGTCGGGATCAGGCAGTCACGCGCTGCACTATCTGCTCGAGGAGCCGTTTGCCGGGAGCGAGCTGAGCGACGACTTCCTGCAGCGGGTCTACATACTTCTCAGCTACGCCTCGGCGCCGATGTACGCGGTGCTGCACGAGCCGTGCTATGCGCAGGGCGCCGCGACGCGCTGGTCGGCCCAGCGGATCCGGACGGAGTTCCCGGAGTTTGACGCGGACGCGGCGGTGCACGGCGACGAGCCGCTGATGTTCACCGGGGAGATGGTGTATCCGTGGGCGCTCTCGGTCGACCCGGTGCTGCAGCCGCTCGCTGAGTGCGCCGAGCTGCTCGCCGCCCGGCAGTCGTGGCCGGCGCTGTACGACCCGGCCCGGCTGGCGCGCTGCGAGGTGCCGGCCGCGGCGGCGGTCTACTTCGATGACATGTACGTGCCCCGCGAGCTGTCGGTGCCGACCGCCGACGCTATCCGCGGGCTGCGGCGCTGGGTCACCAGCGAGTACGAGCACGACGGGCTGCGCGTCAGCAATGGCGGCGTGCTTGACCGGTTGATCGCGATGGCGCGCGGACAGGCCTGAGGCTCGCCCGCATCTCGCCTGGAACCGCGGCGGCCGTTTTCTCGTCCAAGGAGCGGGTTTCGCCCGCGTGGAAGGTCAGCTGTTCGCGCTGGCTGCCGGAAGAGTCGGGGATCGTTATGCGCCAGTGGCCTGAACGCGCCTGGAAGGCCGTCACCGCGGCCGTGCTTCTTGCCGTCGCGGCGGTGTTCGTCGCGCTGGTGTCCTATCTGCTGTCGACGATCTGACCGGGCCGTGGTGGGGCCGGCGCGGCTCGCTGTGCCAGGGCCAGATGCCGGCCCGCCCGCCAGCCGGCGGCTAGGCTGTGCCGATGGTGATGCGGACATGCCTGTGCCTGATCAGGCGAAACCTCCCTGGCGGCGGAGCTGAGGTGCTGCTCGGCCTGAAGAAGTCGGGATTTGGCGCCGGCAAGTGGGTGGGCCTCGGCGGGCATATCGAGGACGGCGAGAAGCCCGAGGCGGCCGCGGTCCGCGAGGTCAACGAGGAATCCAGCCTGGTCGTCCCCGCCGACGCGCTGCAGCACATGGCGAGCATCGAGTTCGTGTTCCCGGCCCGGCCGTCCTGGGATCAGACCGCCGAGGTGTATGTGACCTGGGTGTTTGACGGCGAGCCCGCGGAGTCCGATGAGGTCAGCCCGCGCTGGTTCGCCGAGGACGAGCTGCCATTTCCGCTCATGTGGGACGACGCGAAGTACTGGCTGCCCCTCGTCCTCGCGGGTCAGCACGTCGATGTGACCATTACCTTTGCCGACGACTGCGCGACCGTGGCGCGGATCGAGCCCGAGCTTCGGGACCGCCCGCCTGCCTAAATCTGGGCAAAGGCGGCGCTCGTCTAGAGCCGCGTGACTTGCCGGGCTCAAGGCGCTGTCTCCTCGGCCTTCAGCGCCCGGTAGTGCTTGTTGCGCATGGCCAGCAGGGCATAGGCAATCAGGCTCGCGAGCAGCGACGCGATCACGACGGCCGTCTTCGCGATCGCGGCCCGGTCCGACGACTCGCCGAACGCCAGATCGCTGATGAGCAGCGAGACCGTGAAGCCGATGCCGGACAGGGCCGCGACCGCGAAGATGTCGGCCCACACCAGCTCAGGACTCAGCCGCGCCCTGGTGAAGCGCGCGGTCAGGTACGCCCCGCCGAACACCCCGAGCGTCTTGCCGCCGATCAGCCCGATCATGACCCCGAGGCCGGCCCTGCCGGTGAAGACCTCGTGGAGTGAACTGGCGGAGATGGCGATCCCGGCCGACAGGAAAGCGAATGCCGGCACCGCGAGCGCCGCCGAGACCGGGCGGACCACGTGCTCAAGGTGCTCGGCAGGCGAGTCGGCCTCGCCCTCGGCGGTGGCCGGCACCAGCAGGCCGAGGGCCACTCCGGCAACCGTGGCGTGCAGCCCGGCATCGTGCACGAGCGCCCAGATCACCACGGCCAGCGGGATCATCAGCCACCACCAGGTGTACCCGCGGCGCTGGAGCAGCCAGAAGACGGCGAGCAGGACCGCGGCTCCCGCCAGCTGCGGGAACTTGATGCTGCTGCTGTAGGCGACCGCGATCACGATGATGGCGCCGATGTCATCGACGACCGCGAGCGTGAGCAGGAACGCGCGGAGCGCGGCGGGCAGGAACCTGCCGGTGACGGCGAGCACCGCCAGGGCGAACGCGATATCGGTCGCGCACGGGATCGCCCAGCCGCGGGCGGTCGGCTGGCCGAGGTTGATGAGCAGGTAGATGAGCGTCGAGACGACCATGCCGCTGATGGCCGCCACGACCGGCACCAGCGCCGCCGACAGGTGGCGCATCTCCCCCGCGACCAGTTCGCGCTTGAGTTCCAGGCCGGCCACGAAGAAGAAGATGGCCAGCAGGCCGTCGGCGGCCCACTCCTCCAGGCCGAGGTGCAGGCCGAGGGCCGACGGGCCCAGTTCCAGGTGCTGCAGGTGGTAATAGGCGTGCCTGGCCGGGGTGTTGGCCAGGACCAGCGCGGCCACCGTCGCGAGCAGCAGCAGTGCGCCCCCGACCGTCTCGGTCCGCAGCGCATCCAGGATCACGCGCAGCTCGCGGACCCCGAGGCGGTGGAACAGGACGACACCGCGATCACCGTCAGGTGGCCGCGCCTGCATGCCCCGTCCTCCCCCGCTGGTCCCGGCTCCAGTGATGCCCCCTGGAGTTCACGCGGAATCCGTAGGCTTCCTCTATGCCCGATGCCGTGTCCCGATTCGCCGGTTTCGCTGCCCAGTACGACGCCGTCCGGCCGGCGCCGCCCGCGGACCTGCCGGCCTTCCTGGCCGACTGGTCGGGGAAGCCGACGCCCGATGTCGTCGACATCGGCGCGGGCACCGGGCTGTCCACGACGGTGTGGGCAGGCACGGCCAGGCAGGTGACAGCGGTCGAGCCGGGCGCCGAGATGCGCGCCGTGCTCGCCGCGCGCGTGGCCCGGCTACCCGAGGGCCCGACTCGGTTCGCCGTCGTCAGCGGGACGGCCGAGTCGACCGGGCTGGCTGATCACTCGGCCGACATCGTGACGGCAGGCACGGCGATGCACTGGTTTGACCATGTGCGGGCGATGCCGGAGATCGCGAGGGTGCTGCGCCCTGGTGGCGTGGTGGCGGCCTACCTCCCGGTCTGGCCGCCGCGGATCGATCCTGAGGTCGATGCCGTGTCGGCAGCCTTCGATGAGCTGATGACCCGCCTGGAAACCGGCCGGGGGCTCCGCCCGCCCGACGCCGGCGACGACCACGCGGTGGCCATGCGCCGCTCGGGGCAGTTCCGGTACGTGGCCGAGATGGCGCTGCACGGACGTGAGGAAGGCGACGCGGCGCGGCTTGTCGGGCTGGCCCGCAGCCGGGGCGGCGCGGCTGCCCTGCTGGCGGCGGGCGCGAGCGAGGGTGAGATTGGTCTCACCCGGCTGGCCGAGGTCGCCGCCCGGCGGCTGCAAGAGTCCAGGCCATGGTGGTGGACCTTTCAGCTGAGCCTCGGCGTCCGCTAGGTAGGTAGTTGCTGACAAGCAACCTTCTCGATGTAAGCTGGTTCAGCGTGGGAGCCATCGTTGAAACACGGAAGCCAGAGAGCTACAAGTGGGTAGCGCTATCGAACACCACGCTCAGCATCACCATGGCCACGATCGACGGTTCGATCGTGATCATCGCGATGCCGGCGATCTTCCGAGGCATCCACCTCAGTCCCCTGGCGCCAGGCAACATCAGCTACGTGCTGTGGATGATCATGGGCTACCTGCTGGTGCAGGCAGTGCTGGTGGTCACCCTGGGTCGGCTGGGCGACATGTTCGGCCGGGTCAAGATCTACAACCTCGGCTTCGTCGTCTTCACCCTGGCTTCGATCGCGCTGTCGCTTGATCCGCTCGTCGGCGGCGGCGGCGCGCTGTGGCTCATTCTCTGGCGGGTAGCCCAGGCGTTCGGCGGGGCCATGCTCATGGCGAACTCCGCGGCCATCCTCACCGACGCCTTCCCGGCGAATCAGCGCGGCATGGCGCTGGGCATCAACCAGGTCGCGGGCATCGCGGGCCAGTTCGTCGGCCTCCTGCTCGGCGGCCTGCTGGCCGCCTGGGACTGGCGGGCGGTGTTCTGGGTCAACGTGCCGATCGGCGTGTGGGGCACGATCTGGGCCTACCGCAGCCTCCGGGAGATCTCCTCGACCAGGCGGGCCCGGATCGACTGGATCGGGAACGTGCTGTTCGCGGTGGGCGCGACCAGCCTGCTGGCGGCGATCACCTTCGGGATCCAGCCCTACGGCGGGCACGCGACCGGCTGGACCAGCCCGAAGGTCCTCACCGGCATGATCGGCGGCGTGGCCCTGCTGGTCATATTCGGCATCGTCGAGACCAAGATCGCCGAGCCCATGTTCCGGATGAGCCTGTTCAAGATCCGGGCCTTCGCGGCCGGGAACGCGGCCAGCCTCATGAGCTCGATGGCCCGCGGCGGACTGCAGTTCATGCTGGTCATCTGGCTGGCCGGGATCTGGCTGCCGCTGCACGGCTACAACTTCACGGTCACGCCGCTGTGGGCAGGCATCTACATGCTGCCGCTGACCGGTGGCTTCCTGCTCGCGGGGCCGGTCTCGGGCTACCTCTCCGACCGGTACGGCGCCCGGCCGTTCTCCACCGCGGGCCTGCTCGTCGCCGCCTGCGGCTTCACCGGCCTGATGCTGCTGCCGATCAACTTCCCGTACTGGGCCTTCGCCTGCATCATCTTCTGCAACGGCATCGGCTCCGGTCTGTTCGCCTCCCCGAACACCTCCTCGATCATGAGCAGCGTGCCGGCCGAGCACCGCGGCGCGGCGTCCGGCATGCGCTCGGTCTTCATGAACTCGGGCATGTCGCTGTCGATCGGGTTCTTCTTCTCCCTGATGATCGCGGGGCTGGCCAACACGCTGCCGAAGGCGCTCAGCAGCGGCCTCAGGGCGCAGGGCGTGCCGGCGGCAGCCGCCAACCACGTCGCGCACCTGCCGCCGGTCAGCACGCTGTTCTCCGCGCTGCTCGGCTACAACCCGATCAAGGGGCTGCTCGGCCCGCTGGGCGTGCTCTCCAAGCTCCCCGCGCACAACGTCGCGGTCCTGACCGGGCATCAGTTCTTCCCGAGCCTGATCTCGGCCCCGTTCCATCACGGGCTGGAGATCGTCTTCACCGCGGCGATCATAATGTCGCTGACGGGGGCGGCAATCTCCTTCATGCGGGGCAAGCAGTTCTACTGGGAGGACGCCGGTGCGGGCGCGGTCGCCGCCGCCGGGACGCCGGTAGCCGCGGGCGCGGCCGGCAACGGTGCGGCCGTCAGCAACACCGCGGCTGCCAGCAACGGCGCGGCCGTCAGCAACAGCGCGGCTGCCAGCCACACGGCGGCCACCGGCAAGGCGGGCGGGAACGGCCAGGCGAGCTCGCTGGGCCTGGGGTCCGACATCGCCGCCCCGGCTCCCTCGTCGCTGTCGGACTAGCGCGAGACGGCCAACACGGACGCTCTTTGCGCGCTACTGGCCGTCTCGCGACGTTCAGGGGCCGGCCGGCCCAGGCCGAGCGCTGACAATCGCAACCTGCTGGTGATTTAGCCGTCTTACCGTGTGGGAATCGGCGGCCAGACGGCTCGCCCGGCTGAGCAGGGAGCGAGATTGAGATGAAGTTGTCATGGCGGCGTTCACGGGTGGTTCTGGCAGGCGCGGCAAGTCTGGGTGCGGTCGCGGCGATCATCGTCAGCGGAACCGGTATGGCGACGGCGTCGTCGGCCACCGCGAGGCCGGTCGTCCTGGTGAGCTGCACCGGCCAGGGCCAGGTCAGGCCGTCCGCGTACGTGATGGCCTGCGCCGACGGTGGTGCCACCCTCAGCAAGGTGACCTGGGTCAGCTGGCGGAACGTCGCCTTCGGCACCGGCACCGAAGTCGTCAACGACTGCTTCCCGGCCTGCGTCGGCGGGAAGTTCTACCGGTACCCGGTTCTGATCACGCTCTGGCGAGCCGTGGCGTGGCCGCATCACAGCGGCCGGCAGTACTTCAGCCGGATGACACTCATCCACACTGGCGCGCTGTCCCGGCCGCACGAGAAGCTGCCGCTCACGAACACCTTCGAGCTGTCCGGGGCAATGTGACCTGCCGGTAGAGTAGGGCCGTGCCGCGATATGAGTACCGCTGCCGCGCCTGCGGAGACACCTTCGAGCAGAGCCGCCCGATGAGCGAGTCGTCTGCGCCTGCGGCCTGCCCGCAGGGCCACGACGACACCGTCAAGCTGCTGTCCACCGTCGCCGTGGGCGGCCGGGCGGGCTCGGCCGGTCAGCCGGGCCCATCAGGCGGCGGCTGCTGCGGCGGAGCCTGCGGCTGCCGCTGACGGGCTGAGCTGGCCTGGGACGAACCCCGGATCAGGCCGTAAAGCGCTCCACCTGCCGCATCTTGTTCGTCGCGTCCAGCGCCGCCACCTTGTAGGACTCGGCCAGCGTCGGGTAGTTGAAGACCGCGTCGACCAGGTAGTCCACGGTCCCCCCGCAGCCCATGACGGCCTGGCCGATATGCACCAGCTCCGTGGCGCCGGTCCCGAACACGTGCACGCCGAGCAGGGTGCGGTCGATGGGCGAGACGAGCAGCTTCAGCACGCCGTAGGAGTCCCCGATGATCTGACCACGGGCCAGCTCCCGGTACCGGGACACGCCGACCTCGAACGGCACGCAGTCCCTCGTGAGCTGGTCCTCGGTCTTCCCGATGAAGCTGATCTCCGGCAGGCTGTAGATCCCGATCGGCTGCAGCCGGCTCGTCGCGTGCACGGGCTCGCCGCAGGCGTGGTGCGCCGCGAGCCGGCCCTGCTCCATCGACGTGGCGGCCAGCGCCGGAAAGCCAATAACGTCCCCGACCGCGTAGATCGACGGCACCTCGGTGCGGTAGAACTCGTCGACCGTGATGCGCCCGCGAGCGTCGGCGCTCAGGCCGGCGGCGGGCAGGTCAAGGCCGTCGGTCATCCCCTGGCGCCCGGCGGAGTACATCACCGTCTCCGCCAGGATCCGCTTCCCGCTCGCCAGGGCCGCGATCGCTCCCTCCGGCCTCGCCTCGACCGCCGAGACGGTCTCCCCGAACCGGAACGTCACGGCCAGGTCGCGCAGGTGGTACTTGAGCGCCTCGATGACTTCCAGATCGCAGAATTCCAGCATCCGGTCGCGCTGCTCGATCACCGTGACCTTGGTGCCGAGGGCCGCGAACATCGAGGCGTACTCGATGCCGATGACCCCGGCGCCGGCGATCACCATCGACCGCGGTATGCGCTCCAGCTGCAGGACGCCGTCGGAGTCAATCACGGTCCGCTCGTCGAATTCGACGCTGGCCGGCCGGGCCGGCTTGGTGCCGGTCGCGACGATGATCTTGTCCGCCCCCAGCTCCCGGGACCGCCCTTCGGGGTCGTCGACCTCGAGAGTGGTCGGCCCGGTAAAGCGCGCCGAGCCGGTAATGAGCGTGACCCGGTTGCGGCTGAGCTGATTGCGGACGACGTCGATCTCCTTGCTGACCACGTGCTGGGTGCGCGCGGTCAGATCGCCGATCGTGATCTCGTCCTTGAGCCGGTAGCTCTGGCCGTACATCTCACGCTGGTCCAGGCCGGTCAGGTAGAGGACCGCCTCGCGCAGGGTTTTAGACGGGATCGTGCCGGTATTGAGGCAGACGCCGCCGAGCATGCTGGGGCGCTCGATCAGCCCGACCCGGCGGTCGAGCTTGGCCGCAGCGATGGCCGCCTTCTGCCCGCCTGGTCCCGAGCCGATAACCAGTACGTCAAAATCCTGCATAAGGTCCAGTCTGACGAGGACTGCAGGCGCACGGAAGGCCTGGGGCTGGCCGCTAGCTGAACGCGTGCCAAGCGGTGCCCGCATACTGGCGGATGTGCCTGAACTGATCGCAGAGCCAACCAGGGTGGCCGCCGCGGGCGCGCCGCCCAAGCTCATCGACGAGTTTGTCGGCGGGGCCAGCACGGGCGAGACCCGGCTGAGCATCGCCCGCATGCGCAGCCCGTCCGGCTGGGCCGAGCCGGGCCAGCGTCCCGACTTCGACGAGTTCACCATCGTGCTCCGCGGAGCGCTGCTCGTCGAGCACGAGGGCGGGCAGCTCACGGTCGAGGCCGGGCAGGCCGTGCACACCAGGCCGGGCGAATGGGTGCGCTACAGCACCCCAGGCCCAGGCGGCGCGGAATACATCTCGGTGTGCGTGCCCGCCTTCGCGCCGGGCACCGTCCACCGCGATGACTGACGGGTTCAGCCTTCCCGGAGGGCCGGGGCTTGGCACCGCGCCGATGGGCGGGCCGGGCTGGCAGCTCGACTGGGGACCGACCGACGACGAGGAGTCCGTGGCCACGGTCCGCGCCGCCGCTGCCGCCGGCGTCGGCTGGATCGACACGGCGCCGTTCTACGGCTGGGGCCGGTCAGAGCAGATCGTCGGCTCCGCCCTCGGCGGCGGTGGCATGACCGGGCGTCCGGTGGTGCTGACCAAGTGCGGCACGCTGCGCGGCGCCGACGGCCGCGCCTTCGACGACCAGAGCCCGGCCGCGATCCGCGCCGACGTGCAGGCCAGCCTGCGCCGGCTGCGGCTGCCCGTGATCGACGTCGTGCAGATGCACGACCCCGATCGGGCCGTCGCGATCGAAGCGTCCTGGGAGACCATTCACGCCCTGATTCAGGACGGCAGCATCCTGGCCGGCGGGCTGTCGAATCATCCCGTTGACCTAATGGAACGGGCTATCGCGATCGGCCCGGTAGCGGTCGTCCAGCACCAGTACTCGTTACTGCACCGGGTACCGGAGCACACTGGCGTACTCGACTGGTGCGCCGAGCACGGAGTGCCGTTCCTCGCCTGGGGGCCGCTTGCCTCCGGGTTTCTCGCCGACGGATTCGACCTGGCCGAGCTCGGACCGACCGACCTGCGGCGCGGGCTGCCGTGGGCCGACCCGGCGGCGCTCGACCTGCGCCGCCTGCGGCGGGACCTGGCCGCGCTTGCAGCCGAGGCCGACCTGACGATGAGCGCGCTCGCGGCCGGATGGCTGCTCGCCAGGGGCGCACAGCCGATCATCGGCGCCCGGACGCCCGGTGAGGCCCGGCAGATTGCGACATTCCGGCCGCTGTCTGACGACCTGGCGGCCGCCGCCCAGGCTGCCGCCGACGCCGCCCTGACCCCAGGCTAGGAGCCCAGCGCCTCGGCCTCGGCCTGCTGCACCGCCCGCACGGCCGCCCGGGACAGCCGCCGCTTGGCCGCGACGGGCGTCGCGTGGTGCGCAGCGCGCAGGATCGCGGTCGCTGCGCCGCTGGTGACCGGGTCGGCCGGCCCGCCGTACATGCGCCGCGCCCAGCTCGGCAGCGTGGCGAACGCCAGGGCGCTGAACGGCGGGATCCCCAGCCGGAGCCCGTTGCTGCCGTCGGGCACCGGCGGGCGGAAGCTGAGTCGCAGCGCCATGCGGGCCTCGTCGCACGCGCGCAGGGCCGGCCGGACGCCCTGCATGCACGCTCGCAGCTCGGACATCGAGCCGGGCACGGTCTCGGCCTCCAGCCCGACGAGCGCCGCGCTGCGGCGCTGCTCGGCGACGAACGCGTCCAGGTCGGCATGGAGGCCTGCGCGCCGGGCAACATCGGCGACCGACGCAACCTCGGCGCAGTGCACCCATAGCAGCAGGTCGGGGCGGTCGAGCCGGAACTGTGTGCCGTCGGGCTCGGTTCCGGTCAGCGACGCGTGAATCTTGCGCACCCTGGCGCCGGCTCGCTCGGCTTCGGCCACCGTGCCGTATGTGCGCGCCATAATGAACCGCTCGGTGCGCCGGAGCCGCGCCCACGCGTCGTCCGGGTCGGTGAAGTTGGCGTGCTGCCACGTAGCGCGCATCACCTGCGGATGCAGCGCCTGCAGGTACAGCGCGCGGGCGGCGGCCACCCACATCAGCGGGCTGTCCATGAGCTGCCACGTCGCTGACCCGGTCCCGTAGAGGCCCTCGTCCCCCATGCTCCCGTTCACTGGGCCCAGCCTAACTTCGGCGCGCAGGATCGAGATGGCCGGCGGGTTCGGTGCGACTACCCCCAAGAGCGGCAACCGTGACCCGTTCCGGCAGCCAGCACGGTCAGCGGGCGTCGAATGCTCGTGAGATCACTGCCGGGCGGACTCTGCCGTGGTCACGCCCAGCTTGGTCAGGAAGCTGCGGTAGTCGGTCTGCACCCACTCCTCTGCCAGCCGGCCCTCGTCGTCGTACCGGAAGATACCGATCACTTCCCACTCGAGGTGCTGACCGGTGGGCCTTACCGGACCGATGGGCGAGTAGGT
>DAIOWC010000189.1:0-12558 GCA_036758685.1 Streptosporangiaceae bacterium
GCGTCCGCGTACCGGATGCCTGCCTCGTACGCGGCGTCGAGCATCGCGTAAGTCCTGGAGCGCATCCCGGACACGCTCCGGTCGGGCAGGTCAGCGGCCCGGCCGCCGGTGATGTAGGCGGGTCGGCCCAGAGCGGCGAGCCCGAGCCCCATCCTGGATACCATCGGCCCGCGCTCGCCCAGTCGCACGGCCGGCCTCAGCTGGGATCGAGGTCGATGCGCACCGTCAGCGGATCGGTGGCCATGGCCGCGGAGGCCCCCACGCAGAGACGACAGGCCAGATTGCGCAGGCCGATCAGCCGCCACCGCTCGCGCGGGTCATCATCGTCGATGATGCGCGCCGTCCCGGCCCGCCAGACCACGCCGGATCCGCCGCGCACCTTGACCCGGACCCGCGGACTGGCCTGGATGTTCCGAACCCAGCCCGCGTGGCGTCCGCGCTGGGCCACCAGCCAGAAGACGTCCCCGTCAAGACCGTCGCACACCGGCGTCGGACGTGGCATTCCGGTGCGACGGCCGGTGGTCTCCAGCAAGGCGTCGACAACGCGATCCTTCACCGCTGATCCAGCCATGGCAGCCCCGTCTCTCCCTGGTTCGACAACCTATGCCGTCTCCGCTCAGGGCTTTCCCGCTGGGTGGGTCAGCGACGCGTGCGCCGGCGCATGACCGCGGCGACGGCAACGAGGCCGAGCGCGATCGCCCGCGCGGCCCGGCCCGGCTGCTCCTGGCCCGCTGGCCGTGAGCGAGGTGGGGCCGGGCCGGCCGCGGCCGCCGAGAGCATCCCGTGGTCGTCGGCACCGAGCAGGCGCCGGCTGTGGAGGACGAACAGCAGGACGAAAGCGGGCCCGACGAGCAGCACCGCCGCGATGAACACGACGATCAGCGCGACGAGCGTGGTTTCCGGCGCCCCGGCGTTGGCCAGCGTGACCGAGGTCCCTGGCAGGAGCACCGGGTACCGGGCGACTCCCCAGCCCCAGACGACCGCCGCCACCCCGATGGCGGCGATGACCCGGATGCCCGTCGACCGGCCCGCTATCAGCAGGGTGAGCACCGCGAGACCGCAGGCGGCCGCCACGATGACCAGCGGCAGCGCCCGGCCGGTGAGGTGGGCGTACAGGGTCGGGCTGGAGGTGCGGAGCTCGGCCAGTGCCGCCAGGGACAACGCCCCGGCGACGACCGCGGCGACCTCCGCGCGGCGGGTGAAGTAGACGCGCAGGGCGCGGTCGCCGCGCCGCCTGGCCTCGCCGACCAGGTAGACCGCCGCCAGGTAGCCGCAGGCAGCGACGAACAGGAAGCCGGCCAGCAGCGCTGTCGGGCTCGTCCAGGCGGCCAGGCTGGCGTGACTGGCTACGGCAGGAACGGCGCCAGCGGCCACCGCGCCGACCACGGTGCCCATGAAAAACGGGGTCAGCAGGGACGAGATGGCGAACACCGCGCCGGCCGCGCGCTGGGCCGGGAGCCCGGAGAGTTCCTTGCGGAATGCGAACCCGGCACCGCGCAGCACGATCCCGGCCAGCGCCAGCCACAGCGGAACCGCGAGCGTCGTCATCACCGCGGCGAACGCGTCCGGGAAGGCGGTCCAGAAGATGACCAGGTCGAAGACCAGCCAGACGTGGTTGGCCTCCCACACCGGGGTGATCGACTCGTCGATCAGGCCACGGGGCGCCCGCCCCTGCCTGGTGGTGCCCGCCAGCAGGTCCCACAGGCCGCCGCCGAAGTCCGCGCCGCCGAGCACGGCGTAGAGGGTGATCCCGGCCAGCAGGATGCCGCCGACCGCGTCCGCCGCTATCACGGCCCCGCTCCGCCCGCAGTTTCTGTGTCCTGCGGCACCGGCGCCGCAGGGCCGTAGGGGACGTCTTCCTCGGTGACGTCGCCGCGGCGCCAGCGCCGGGACAGCATCCGCAGGATCGCGATCGTCGCCACGCCGAGCACCGCGTACAAGACGACCACCAGGCTCAGGCTGGTGATGACGCCGCCGTTCGTGGTGGCTGCCGCGGCCGTGGTCTGCAGCCGGTAAACCACCCAGGGCTGCCGGCCGACCTCGGTGACCACCCAGCCGCACTCCATCGCCACGATCGCGGCCAGTCCGCTCACGGCCCCGGCCAGCCAGAACACCCGCTGCGGCGGCAGCCGCCGGCGTCGCCACCACTCCCAGGCGGCCCAGAGCCCCACGAGCAGCAGGAGGAAGCCCAGGCCGACCATCACGTCGAAGCACAGATGAATCAGCCATACCACCGGCGGGCGGTCGGCGGCGGGAACGGTATCCCAGCCGATGACCCTGGTGCCCGGCGCGAACCCGACCAGCAGCGAGTCCAGGTCCGGAATCTTCAGGCCCGCGAAGACGTGCCCGTTCACGTACACCCCGCCCAGCCACTCCGGCACGTGGCCGGAGGTGCGGCTGACATACTCCATCGCCGCGAACTTCACCGGCTGGTCGCGGGCGATGGAGCGGGCCGCGGTGTCCCCGACGAAGATCTGGAACGGGGTCAGCACCGCCGCGGGCACGAACCCGAGCGCGAATCCGGCGTAGTGATACCGGTCGCGCCGGCCGCGCAGGATGCCCGCCGCGTACACCCCGGCGACGGTGAAACCGGTGACCATGTAAGCGGCCAGGATCATGTGCGGCATCTCATAGATCGCGGCGTGGTTGAAGAACACCTGCCACGGATTGACCGAGATGATGCGGCCGTGCTGAACCGTGAACCCGCCGGGCTGGTTCATCCACGCGTTGACCGCGATCACCGACATCGCTCCGAAGATGCCGGACAGTGCGATCGGCATCCCCGACCACCAGTGCGCCCATCCCGGCAGCCGCCGCCAGCCCCAGAGGTAGATTCCGGCGAAGATCGCCTCGAGGAAGAAGAACAGCCCCTCGATGGCGAACGGGAAACCGAGCACCGCGCCGTACTGTCGCATGAGCCCCGGCCACAGCAGGCCCAGCTCGAACGACAGCACGGTGCCGGTCACAGCTCCGACGGCGATGAGCACTCCCATCGCCTGCGACCAGCGGCGGGCCAGCCGCAGCGCGGTCTCGTCCTGCCGCCGCAGGCCGATGAACTCCGCGAGCAGCACGATTGCGGGCAGGGCGATCCCGAGGCAGGCCAGGATGATGTGGAACCCGAGCGTGGTCGCCATCTGCGCGCGCGCCGGCACTACCTCGCCGCTGACCCGCGCTGCCAGCAGGAGCGCGCCGCTGGCACGTGTCATCGCGTGCCTCCCTCTTACTACGCGGGTGGCTTGCCGCAACAGCATTGCAGCCGGGGCTTCAGGCGGGTCCGCCGGGTCTTAGGGGTGATCGGGGCGCCGGCGGAGCGGGGTGTAACGATGGACGCTGGCACGAGCCGCCGGGGGCGAGGGCGGCTTGAATCCGGATGAGACGGGGCGTTATGCGGATTGCGGTCATGGCCACCGGCGCCGTGGGCGGCTACTTCGGCGGCAGGCTGGCTCACGCCGGTCACGACGTGGCGTTCGTGGCCCGCGGGCGGCAGCTCGAGGCGATGAAGGCATCTGGCCTGCGCGTGGAGAGCGCGCTCGGCGACCTGCACCTGACCGGCGTCAACGTGACCGACGATCCGACGACGATCGGCACCGTGGATCTTGTCCTGTTCACGGTGAAGCTCTGGGACACCCAGGAGGCGGCCGATGCCATCAAGCCCCTGCTCGGGCCGGACACCGCCGTCGTGTCGTTCCAGAACGGGGTCGTGAAGGATGACATCCTGCGGGATGCTCTCGGCGCCGAGCACGTCCTGGGCGGCGTCTGCTATATCTCCGCGACCATCGCCGGGCCGGGCCTGATCCGGCACTCAGGAACGATGGCGAAGCTGGTGTTCGGGGAGTACGGCGGATCGGCGTCGCCCCGCGTGCAGCAGTTCCACGACGCGTGCGCCGGCAGCGGCATCGACGCTGAGATCAGCCACCACATCGAGCAGACTCTCTGGGAGAAGTTCGTCTTCATCGTCGGGCTCTCCGGGACGACCAGCCTGGCCCGCTCGACCGTCGGCCCGATCCGGGGCAACCCGCGGTCGCGCGCCTTCCTCCGGCACACCTTCGACGAGGTCGTCCAGGTCGGCCGGGCCCAGAACGTGGCGCTGCCGGCCGACTACGCCGATCAGCGACTCGCCTTCGTGGACCGGCTGCCGGCCGGCATGACCTCGTCGATGCACAACGACCTTGAGAACGGCAACCGCCTCGAAGTTCCCTGGCTGAGCGGCGACGTCGTGAGGCGCGGGGCGTCGCTGGGCCTGGCGACGCCGTGCAACCGGGCGATCTTCGACATCCTGTCGATCTACAGCGAGGGGCCGTCAGCGCAGCCGTCCGGGAGCTGAGGCTGACGGCCGGCGGCCGAGCAGCGCCCAGCCGGAGGCGGCCACGCCGAGGGCGACGAGGATGGCGAACCCGAGCACGGTGTTAGGCGAGCTCGCGCCGAGGTCGAGCGCGACTCCGGCCCCGATCACCGGCACGGAGAGCCCGACGTAGAGCGCGATGACCAGGGCCGAGGTCATCGCGATGCGGCTTTCTGGCGGGCTGGCCGCGAGCACGAGCCCGGTGGTCCCCTTGAAGACGGCGCCCGAGCCCGCGCCGATCAGCCCGCCGGCGATGAGGAACAAGGCGAGGCTGGGCGCGGACAGGCGCACGGAGACCACGAGCAGGGTGAGGCCGGCGACCATGGAGGCCATGCCGAGTCCGAGCACGCCTGAGGCCGGCAGCCTGACCGTTGCCAGCTGGGACGCCACGCCGCAGGTGAACACCACGAAGAGCGCGGCACCGGAGAGCGCGTGCGCGGGATGGTGCAGCGTGGTCGCGAGGAAGAGCCCGGACAGCCCGGCGAACAGACCGTTGGCGGCGAAGCCCGCGAGAGTTCCGGCCGCGGCCGGGACCGGTAGCCGGGCCCGCGATCGCGGCCCGGCCGGCGCAGTCGCCGCGGCGGCCGGCGCTGATCGTGCGCCGGTCTCGGGCACGGTCCAGAGACCGGCCAGGGCGATCGCGCCAAGCGCGACGAACACCAGGTACGGAACGACAAGCGGCTCGCCGGCCCACTGCGCGAGGCAGCCGGCGATCAGCGGGCCGATGCCCAGCCCGCCGACGGTCACGCACGTCCCGATGACCTGGGCGCGCGCGGCCGATGCGCCCGGATCGGCGCGCAGCCGCAACTCGATGAGGTACGTGATCGCGGTGCCCGAGGCCAGCCCGACCGCGATCCCGGTGAGGAAACGCCCGATCAGCAGCCCGGGCAGCGCCTCCCACGCCGCGAGCAGCCCCACCGCGATCATCATCATCGCGACCGCGCCGAGCATCACCCGCCGCCGGCCCAGCCGGGCGGCGAGGACGCGGTCGCCCAGCAGCGCGGCGATCGTGCCGGCGGCGAAGATCGCGAAGACCACGGTGATCATGAAGGCCGAGAGGTGATCCCGGATCCGGTAGAGCCCGTACAGGGGGCTCGGCAGCGTCGCCACTGCCATGACGATCAGGAAGGCGTACGCCACCGTCCAGAAGCCGGACCGGTGCGAGCGTCCCCGCGCGGCAGGCGCCGCTGCGGTATCGGTGCCTGGTATCTGCGCGGCCATAGGCCCAGACTGGCCGCGGCGAAGGTGACCGGTCGTCACCAGATCCTGGTGATTCCTAACCAGTGAGGCCGGCCGAGAGCAGCCGCATCTCGCGAGCGCGCTGCACGGCGGTCGACCGATCCTGCGCCTGGAGCTTCGCGTAGATGTTGCGGATGTGCGTGTTCACGGTGTTGACCGAGACCGAGAGCTCGCTGGCGATCTCCGGCCGGGACAGGTTGGTCGGGAGATACCGGAGCACCCGCAGCTCGCTCGGGCTGAGCTGGTCGAGCTCTGACCGCGAGGGCTCGTCGCGGGCGGGCAGGGAGTTGCCGTGCAGCACGTCGATGATGTCGGTGAGCAGGGCCGCGTGCGCCGTCTGATGCCGGGGCATGGCTGCGAGCACCGCGAGCGAGTCCGTCATCGCGAACGGCAGGACGAGCCGGTCAGCCTCAGCCAGCGCCAGCGCCCTCTCGGTGGCCGTGATGGCAGCGCGCTGGTCGCCGAGTTCGCGGTGCGCGAGCGCGGCCCGGAGATTGACCTCCACGAGCGTCACCGCTCCCATCGCCGGGGCAGTCCCGGAAAGGACATCTCCCGCCGCGGCCAGCGCGCCGGCCGGGTCGCCCTCGGCGAGGCAGATGGCCGCCCGCGCGTTGGCGACCTCGCCGGAGCCTGCGAGGCCGGCATCCAGGGCCGCCAGCGAGGCCCGCGCCTCCGCGTGCTGCCCGACCCGGGCCTGGGCGCTCAGCCGCCAGCCGGCCAGCTGACCCGCGAGCGCGTGCGAGCCATCCAGCTGGGCATGCTGTTCCTCGGCCGCGTTGAACTCGGCGAGCGCCTCCGCCGGCCGGCCCCGGCCGGAGAGCAGCATGCCGCGGCCGTGATGCAGCAGCAGCCGGAAGGCGGGCCCGGTGTCGGCTTCCAGGGCGCGGGCGGCCCGCTGGAGCCAGTGCTCGCCCTCGTCGAAGTCACCGATCCAGATGAGCGTGCCCGCGAGGTTCACGAGGGCGGGCGCGATGACCGGCTCCGCGCCCCAGCCGTGCTGCTCGGCGAGCGCAATCGCCTCCCGGCATCGCCGGCGGGTAGTAGCGAAGGGCTCGATCTTCGATGCGAACGCCAGCTCGGCGAGGCAGGCGACCTCGAGGAACGGCCGCCCGATAGCCCGGGCGAGTTCCGCGCCTTCCTGCAGGTGCCGCTCGCTGTCCCGGTTCGCCAGGGCCCAGGCCTCGACGACGCCGAGGTTCATGAGCGCGACCGCGCGCAGGTCGCTGTCTAGCGCGATGTCCTCGTCGGAGGCGCCGCGCACCGGCGAGGCCAGGAACCTGACCTGCTCGATCACGTCGGCGAGGTGACCGCGCTGCCGCGCCAGCGAAAGCCGCAGCGCCGCCGTCGCCACTTCGAGGCGGTGCTTGCGGTCCGGCGCCGTCGCGCCGATCGCGGCCTCGGCGACGGTCAGGTGCGCGGCCGCCCCGTCCAGATGCCCCTGCGCCAGATCGCTGGTCGCGCGCGCGAGCGGCAGGTCCGGGCCCTCCGTTACGGCGCCGGGCGGGAAAGCCCGCAGCAGCATCTGGATGGTCTGGGCCTGCCCGTCCAGCGTCAGCCCGAAGGAGTGGTCCGCGAGCATCCGCGCCGCATCGGACCAGTCGCCCGCGGCCTGCGTATGCCGGACGGCGTCGACGGTCTCGCCGTGCTCGCTGAACCATCCGGCGGCGAGGCGGTGCAGGCCCGGCAGTTCTGCTGGCAGCCGGCGGCGCAGCTCAAGCCGGAGCAGGTCGGCGAAGAGGTGGTGATACCGGAACCAGGTGCGGGCCGGGTCGAGCGAAACGACGAAGGCGTTGGCGTCCTCGAGGTCAAGCAGCATCCGCTCGGAGCCCGGGTGCCCGGTCAGCAGATCCGCCAGCTCCCCGTTCACGCGGTCGAGCAGGGATGTCCGCAGCAGCAGCTGCTGCACTCCGGCCGGCTGGCAGTCCAGCATCTCGGCGAGCAGGTACTCGGCCACGGTGCGGTTGCTGCCGGAGAACTCGGCGACAAATCGCTCCGGGTCCGGGCTGCTGGCCAGCGAGATTGCCGCCAGCCGCAGGCCCGCCGCCCAGCCTTCCGCGCGCTGGTGCAGCCGGGCGGTGCCGGCTTCCGACAGCGTGATGCCCGAGGCGGCCAGCAGGTCGCGGGTCTCGCGCTCGGTGAAGCGCAGGTCGGTCGCGCGGATCTCGGCCAGCTCGCCGGCCAGGCGAAGCTTGTGCAGCCGGAGCGGCAGGTCGCGCCGCGTGGCGAGGATCGCGTGCACGTGCGGCGGCAGCCGTTCCAGCAGCCGGGTCAGCTGGGTGAGCGCTTCCGGGGAGGTCAGCTCGTGGAGGTCGTCGATGACGAGGAACGTGCTGTCGCGGTGCCCGGCGAGCTCCGTCAGGATCCGGTCGGCGATCGCCGCCTCATTGAAGTCGGGAGTGGCCGCGAGGTGCTCCGCATCGCCCGGCTTGCCGGAGGCCTGCCGCACCGCGCCGAGCACGGCGAGCCAGAACTGCTGGGCGTCCTGCTGGTCGCGCTGCACCTGAACGACGGCCAGCCGGTGCGCCCGGCCAGGACCATCGGCCCAGGCCCGCAGCAGGGAGCTCTTGCCGCCGCCCGCGGGAGCCGAGATGAGCGTGACCCTCGCCTCGGCCGCGCGATCGAGCGCGGCGACCAGCTCTCCCCGCGGAATCAGCCGCGGAGCCGCGCCAGCCTGCCGCTCGCCGCCTCCCAGCATTTAGTCAGGTTACGTGCCCTCACCAGATCCCGGCGATGCCCGCTCACCCGACACCGCCTGACAATGGAGCGATGGACCCTGCATCCGCCAGGTACACGATCCGGGTCAACGGCCATCTCGGCGACACGCTGCTGTCGGCGTTCCCGGCACTGACCTGGCGGCGGCAGGACGGCGAGACGGTGCTGACCGGCGTTCTCGACCGGCCCGGCCTGCACGGCGTCCTGGCCGAGATCGAAGCGCTCGGCCTTGACCTGCTCGAGGTCCGCCAGGTCGGCGGCGGCCGGGCCGACTCGCTGGAGACGGCGCGCAAGCACCTGCGCACAGCCGATCCGGTGCTGGCCGGGCTCATAGCTGACCGGCCGGACTTCGACCCGCGCCGGTGGATTACCGACCTGCCGCCGATGGACCTGTTCGGTGCTCTCCTGTTCCAGATCGTCGGTCAGCAGCTGTCGGTGGCGGCGACCCGCCGGATCCTCGGCCGCATTGAGGATCGCTTCGGCGGCCGGCTCCCGTCGGCGGAAGAGGTGCTGAGCACGGATCCGGCGCGGTTCCGCGACGCCGGCCTGTCCTGGCGCAAGATTGGCACGCTGCGCGAGCTCGCCGCCCGCCTGTCCGACGGGCGGCTTGACCCGAAGGCCCTGGCCGCGCTGACGGACGAGGAGCTGATCGCCGAGCTCACGGAGATTCCGGGGATCGGCCCGTGGACCGTGCAGGGCGCGCTCATCATCGCGCTCGGCCGCGAGGATGTTGTGCTGCCCGGTGACCTCGCCCTGCGCAAGGCCGTCCGCGCGGCGTACCGGCTCGATCACCTGCCTGCACCCGACGAGGTGCTGACGATCGCGGCGAAATGGCGGCCCTACCGCAGCCTGGCGACCGCGTACCTGTTCTCGGCGGCGTTCGAATCACCATGATCCGGCGATGCCCGCTCACCTGGCAGATGGCGACCGTGGACAGGACGCACAGCGCACGGCCGCCACGGACGTGCCCCCAGGTGTGAGGGAGATGTCAGTGACCAGTGAACTGCCTGACTACGCGCCCATCCCGCGGTCGGCGCTCGGGCCCGCCCTGAACGAGCAGGGATACTACGTCGGACGCGTCGAGCGGAACCTGTTCTGGGTTACCGACGGGGTGTATCAGTCGGCGTTCCTGGCCACCCGCGACGGCGTGGTGCTGTTCGACGCGCCGCCCAGCATCGGCAACAACCTCCGGCGGGCCGTCGACGAGGTGACGGCCGCGGAGGGCCTCCCCAGCACCGTGACGCACCTGGTCTACTCTCATCACCACGCCGACCACGGCGGCGCCGCGTTCCTGTTCGAAAATGCCGTCAGGATCGGACACGAGGAGACTCGGCGGCTTCTGATCCGGGACGGCGACGCGGCCCGTCCCGTGCCGGAGGTGACGTTCGCCGACACCTACACGCTGGAGGTGGGCGGGGAGCGCGCCGAGCTGGCCTGGCGCGGCTCGAACCACTCGCCGGACAACATCTTCATCCACTTCCCGGGCCACGACACGCTGATGCTCATCGACATCGTCAACGCCGGCTGGGTGCCGATCTACAACACCAACCTCACCGAGGACGTTCAGGGCTACATGCAGGCTCCTGACATCGCGCAGTCGTACTCGTGGTCGCATTTCATCTCCGGGCACGTCGGCCGGCTCGCCACTCGCGAGGACGTCGCCCTCCACCAGCAGTACATCGCCGACATCGAGGCCGCCTCCAGGGAGGCGCTGGCGAACGTCGACCCGGTGCCGTACTACATGCACTACGGGGAGAACTTCTGGGCCGGGATACGAGGCCACCTCAACGCCGTGACCGAGCGCGCGGCCACGCCGGTCATCGCCAAGTACACCGGTGTGCTGGCGGCGGCCGACATCGTGGACTACACGTGGACGACGACGTTCGCCATCATGCAGTCGCTGCGCCTGGACAAGGGGCCGAGCGGACCGGTGCACCCCTAGGTTAGGCACATGCCGACTGCTGATCGATCCGGGCCACTGGCTGCTGTTGCTGGACTGCCAGCGGCCATCGCCGTTCGCGGCGCGAGGCACAACAACCTGCGCGACGTCGACGTCGACGTGCCGCTGTGGCGCACGGTCGCCGTCGTCGGCGTGTCCGGCTCGGGCAAGACGTCGCTGGCCATCGGCACGCTGTACGCCGAGGGCATGCAGCGCTACCTGTCCGCGCTGAGCACGTACAGCCGTCGCCGGCTGACCCAGGCGCAGCGCCCGGACGTGGACCGGATCGATCATCTCCCGTCCGCGCTTGCCCTCCGGCAGCGGCCGCCGATCCCGGGCCCGCGCAGCACCGTCGGGACGATGTCCGAGGTGCTCAACGTCCTGCGGCTGATGATGTCGCGGCTGGGCTCGCACCTGTGCCCGAACGGGCACCTCGTCGGCCCGTCGGTCGCGGCGTTTGCCGAGGAGATCGTCTGCCCGGTCTGCGGCGCGCACTTCGAGCATCCGAGCGCCGAGTCCTTTGCGTTCAACTCCTACGGCGCCTGCCCAGCCTGCCAGGGCCTGGGCGTGCGGTCTGAGGTCGACGAGAGCACGCTCGTGCCCGACCCGGACAAGACGATCGAGGAGGGAGCGGTCCTGCCGTGGAATTCCGGCGGGCGGCGGCTCTCGATGTTTGCCGCGGGCGAGCTCGGGGTGCGCCTCGACGTGCCGTACCGGTCGCTGACCGAGCGCGAGCGCGACACCGTCCTGCACGGCCCTCCCGTGCGCCAGGAGGTGACGCTGCACTCGGGCCAGGGCGAGCGGACCGTGCGGCTGTCGGTGAACTATGACAACGCGGTCGCCGCGGTGCAGCGCTCCCTGGCCAGTGATAACGAGCGCACCCGGAGGCTCGCGCAGCGCTTCGTCATCACCCGCACCTGCTCGGTCTGCCACGGCACGCGGCTCCGCCCGGAGGCGCTGACGTCGCAGCTCGGCGGCCGGAACCTCGCCGAGATCAGCAGCCTCAGCCTGACCGAGCTGGGCGAGTTCACCGCCGGCCTTCCGGCCGGGCTTCCCGATGAGCTCAGCCGGGTGACGACCGGCCTGCTGGCCGAGCTGCACGGGACGCTGTCGCCCTTGCTCGACGTCGGCCTCAGCTACCTCACGCTGGACCGGGCGGGCTCGTCGCTGTCGACGGGGGAGCGGCAGCGCATCGAGCTCACCTCGACCGTCCGGGCGAGTACCACCGGCATGCTCTACGTGCTGGACGAGCCGTCGGTCGGACTGCACCCCAGCAACGTCACCGGCCTGCGCACGATGATCTCGGCACTCGCCGGGAACGGGAATTCGGTCATCGTGGTCGAGCACGAGCGGGAGATCATCCGCGCCGCCGACTGGGTCATCGAGCTCGGCCCCGGAGCCGGCGCCCAGGGCGGCCACGTGATCGCCGCCGGCAGCCCGGGCGAGCTGGAGTCCGACCCGCGCTCGGTCATCGGCCCGTTCCTGGCCGGCGCACCGGGCGTCCCCGGCGACCGGCCCTCGCGTCCCGCCGGCGCCGGGCAGATCGCCATCGAGATCTCCGACCTGTACAACCTGCACGATGTCGCGGCCGGGTTCCCGCTGAACCGCCTGACCGCGGTCGCCGGACCGTCGGGCGCGGGCAAGACCGCCCTCGTGCTGGACAGCCTCATCCCCGCGGTGCGGGCGCGCCTGAGCGGATCGGCCGGGCCTGCGCACGTCCGCCGGCTCGATATTTCCGACATCCGCCAGGTGGCCCAGATTGACGCCTCGCCCATCGGGCAGAACGCGCGGTCGACCCCGGCCACCTACTGCGGGGCGTTCGACCACATCCGGAGCCTGTACGCGGCGTCGGCCTACGCCCGGCGGCGCCGCTGGAAGGCCGGTCACTTCTCGTTCAACACCCGCGCCGGCCAGTGCCCGACCTGCCGTGGCATCGGGCACATCGACCTTGACGTTCAGTACCTGCCCGACATCACGGTCCCCTGCCCGACCTGCGGGGGCGCGCGTTTCAACGACGCGGTCCTCGCCGTCCGGGTCGACGGCCTGACCATCGCGGACGTGCTCGCCCTCAGCGTGAGCGAGGCCGTCGAGTGGTTCGCCTCTTCAGTGTCCGCGGGGGGCTCCGGGGGGTCGTCCTCCCGGGCCAGCACAGGTCCGATCGCCGCGGCGCTGCGGCCGGTCAACGATGTCGGCCTCGGCTACCTGAAGCTCGGCGAGCCCACGCCGTCGCTCTCCGGCGGCGAGTCGCAGCGCCTGAAGATCGCCTCCCGCCTGCGCAGCAGCCAGCGCGGCGCGCTCTACGTGTTCGACGAGCCCACCACCGGCC
>DAIOWC010000190.1:0-12491 GCA_036758685.1 Streptosporangiaceae bacterium
CGTGTGCACCGCGTTGCTGGTGAAGACGGGGTAGGTGTCGAGTCCCTGAACCGACTGCACGACGGCAGCGAGCGCGGACGGTAGCTGCGGCGTCCCCTGCGCAGCCCGGAAGGTCACGGCCGCCTTGGCTGCCTGTCCGTCGCTCGCCGACACCGCGCTGGTCCGGTACTCCGCCTGCGTCACCGCGAGGGCGCGGCCGAACTGGCCAACGGTCCCGGTGCCGGTAACGTCCAGACCATCGGCGTCGGCGCTCGACGCGATGCCGTACCGGCCGAGGTAGCCCTCCAGCGCCCTGATCTGCGCCGCGGGCTGGCCGTACCGCGCGGCGAACTGCGCGACCGACAGGAAGCCGTGCGGCATTCCGGCCTCAATCTGGGCGTCAAGTGCCGCGACATTCCGCTCCTGCAGCACGAAGGAGACCGTCTCCTTCGCTCCGGACGACACCGCGGCCACCCGCGCCGCCCCCACCGAGGCTGGCGTGATGCCCTGCGGCACCGCCATCCTGGCTGGCGTCGAGGCACCGGCCGGTGCCACCGCATACGCCATCGTCAGCAGCATCGAGCCGGCGGAGCCAACCGCGAGGATGGCCCCGGCCGCGCGCCGCCTTGATCTGCGTGCTGGGTTCAAGATTCAGTTCCCTCCGTGTAGTCACTGCCACGGGAGGCCCGGCTCCGACCAGCCGATGATGTCCCCCCGCAAAGCCAGCACGATATAACGAAATGGCTAGTGATCATCCGAAGCCGCCATTAGAGCCGCCAAACCGTAACAACCGAGACTGCCGCGTAACGCGCCGGAAACTGACGCGCATGCCCCCTGGCGGTAGTGGGTCGGTGCAGACAAGGAAGGTCCCGCGCAGGAGGCTTCCTGCGCGGGACCTTCCCGCGTCACGCCCGGATGGGCGCTGGGCGACTAGCCGAGGAGCGCGCGGAAGTCAGCCGCGAGCTTCGTCAGGTTCGGCGAGCCCAGCCCGGTGCCGGGGTTGTAGATGTGACCCTTGGTGCTGGTGTAGTAGATGTTGGTGTTGCTGCCGCCGGTGCCGGTGACCGGGGTGAACGGCGAGCCGTGCGAGGCAGCGAACCGGTAGATGAACGGGTTCCAGAACCCGACCCGGCGGCCGAGGTAGGAATCGATCACCGCGGCCGAGCCGTTCATCTGCGGCGCCACGAAGCTCGTGCCACCCCAGCCGAGCTCGAGGGGGTCACCGGAGAACCCGGTGAAGTACTCGTAGTAGCCGGTGTACGGGTCGGCATCGGCCGACAGGTCAGGCTCGGCCCGGCCGAGCGCCGTGCCCTGGATGGCCTTCGGCGCCACCGTGCTCTTGGTGACCGCATCCCACACGTTCCACTGCGTCGGCTCGAGGATCTTCGTGCCCATGGCCGGCTTGTAAGCGGTCGGCGTCAGGTACGGCACCGCGCTGAAGTCGCCGAGGTTCTTGATCGCCCGCTGGTAGCCCGGCCGCAGCTCGTCGACGCTGTAGCCGCCGCCGCTGCCGACGACGTCATTGACCGCGAAGTTCGCCTCGGACGTGAAGGGCACCGGCGTGGACGGCGCGAAGTTGAGGAACTGCTGCCAGTACGGCCACTGCCAGTCCCAGCCCCATGCCCGGGTCGACTTGATCCGGACGTTGATGGTCGGACCCGCCGTGACCTGATCGGCCAGCGGGATGACGCCGGCGATCGTGGTGCCGCCGCCCGTGGTGGTCCACGGGCTGTCGCCCGCGTTGTCCACTGCCAGGTTGGTGCTGCCGAGGTCATCGGAAGCGTCGTAGGCGCCGCTGTCACCCGAGGTCGAGAACGAGCTCTGACCCTGCGCCGCTAGCTCGAGGAAGAACTCGTCGTTGGCCTGGATCAGCGTGGACGACTCGGTGCCGGCCGCAGCGATGACGCTGAGGATGGTCTCGGATTCGCCCCAGCTGCACGAGACGGTGCCCGCGACGTTCTGGCTCGCGGCAGCCGCGTAGGCGTCAATATCGCCGTAGTCGGTGTTCGGAGCCTGGTACACGACGATGCTCGCCTGCGGCGCCAGCGCGCCGGACTGCTCGACGTCGAGCGTGGTCTCGCCCGATCCGAGGGCGTCGCTCACCTTGCCGGAGCCGCCGTCGACGTTGTCCAGCCTGATCCGGTTCTTCTTAGTCTTGATCTTCAGGAAGTCCGACCAGAAGTGCGTCGCGTCGGACGGGCGCATGCTGGCGAAGGTGATGATGCCAATCGTCTGCCCCTGGCCCTTGGCACCCTTCTTGTACAGCCCGTTCAGGTCGTAGTTGCTGGCGTAGTTGGCCGGCACCCGCTCGCCCAGCTGCAGGTCGCGCCCGGTGACCTTAGGCGCGGCGGTGCGCACGTGTACGGCGTTGCTTCCCATGATCGGGTAGTTCGTCAGGCCGAGGATCGACTCCACGAACGGCGCGAGCGTCTTCGGGAGCAGCGGAGAATCCTTGGTGCCGTGGAACTCGACCGCGGGCCGCCCGGCCTGCCCGTCACGGGCGGGGATCGCTGCGGCCTTGAACTCGCTCTGCTTCACCGACAGCGCCCGGTTGAACTCGCCCGCGGTGCCCTTCGCCGTGACGTCCAGACGGTCGGCGTAGGCGGTCGTCTTGATCCCGTAGTGAGCGAGGTAGTGCTCGAGCGCCTTGATCCTGGACGCGGACTGGCCGTAGCGGCCCGCGAACTGCGCGACGGACAGGAAGCGGCCACGGATGCCCGCGTCCACCTTGCCTTCCAGCGACCCGACGTTCCGCTCCTTGAGGACGAAGGAAACGGTCTCCTTGGTGCTGGGCTTGACCGGGAACACCGGGGTGGCGTTTATGCCCGCCATGGAGATGCCCTGCGGCACCGCTTCCTTAGCCGGGGTGCTCGCGCTGGCCGGACCGGCCACATAGAACCCCATGAGTACCATCGAGCCGGCCGAGCCGGCGGCAAGGATGGCCCCGGCAGCGCGCCGCCGGGACTTTCGAGCTTGATTCAAATTCTGATCCTCCGTCTACTGCGATCCAGGAGCTCCGCTGCTCAAGACCGGCGAGCACCCTCGTAAAAGCAGCACACTATTACGAATCAGACACTGAACCCATAAGTAACCGACAGCTCTATGAAACCGTTATAAGTCCATGATTGCCACGGTCGGCGGCCCTGTCGGCTTTCTCCCGGGCGCAGGCAGCCCATGTACCGCTCTGCCTGCGGGCTTCGGAGTTATCCTGCCGCTGTGAGCACCTCACCCGTGTCGCCCGAGGACATCAGGGCTGCTGCCGAGGTCCACAAGGAACTCGGCCCGGAGTACAGCGACGCGGTCGTCGCGTCGTTCCTCGACGAGGTTGAGGCGGCGATTGCCGCCAGGGTGGAAGTGCGGCTCGCCGCCGCTCGTGCCCCGGTCGTCCGGGAACATCGGCACCCGCTGCTGACGGGTCTTGCCCTCGGCGCCTGCGCCGGCGCGCTCGTGACGATGGCCGGGGTCGCCCACGTCAGTGCCGATCATTTCCGCCAGGACTATCAATTTCAGGTGCCGGGCGGCCACTACCAGCTTCTCCCGTTCTACAAGACCGGGCACGGGGATCACGTCGTCGTTCCGCCCGCCGCCCCGACACAGCCGTGAGCGGGCCAGTGCATCGGGAACTCGGACCCGAGTACAGCGACGCGGTCGTAGCCGCGTTCCTGGACAAGGTCGACCGGGAGGTTGCCGCGCGCGTCGAAGCGCGCCTCGCGGATAGGCACCGCGGCCGGGCCTCCCGCCTGGCGGACCGGCGGACGCTCGTGAAGGGCGTAGCGATCGGCGCCTGCGCCGGTGCGCTGATCACCGGCGTGAGCCTGGCGCAACTCGGCCACACGATCCAGGTCAGCAACCAGATCTCGGTCCCGGGTGTGCTCAAGGGTGGCCCGGACGGCACCAAAGTGACCGTGAGGCTGCCCGACGGGCGCACGGCCACCATTAACTTGCCGCCCGGTGCGCCGATCCCGCCTGGCGCTCAGGTGAGCAGGTAACGAGCCCGGACTACCGCCACCAGGGCCGCCGCCGTATCGCGGCGAGCATGCTGGCCGGCCCGATCAGCTCGGCTGAGTGCGAGCCCAGATGCGTCAGGTGGTCGCTGACCCACAGCGCTTCCGGATGGTAGTGCTGGGGACCGATCGGGCAGGGCTCGGTCAAGCCCGGTAGGTCGGCAGGCAGCTGCACTGGCGGCGCTGGCTGCCCGTTGCGCGGCGGCCTGGACACCTCGGCCGCGATCCCGTCATAGAAGGCGGCGAGCTCAGCCGACTCGCCCCGAAGCCTCGCGAGCGACGCCGGCCCGATCGAATGGCTGACCGCACCACGATGCCCAGGGTCGGGCCGGGGGAGGCTTGCCAGCGAATTAGCGGTCAGCCGCAGCCGAAGCGCCGACATGGCAAGCCTCCGCAGGTCCTCCTGGGGCATTCGCTTCGAGCCCTGCTCGGTGAGATAGGCGCGCAGCGCGTCATCCAGCCTGATCCCCGCCGCGACTACGGCCGTGGCGGAGGCAGCCGGCCCTGGCCCGGGCTCCTCGCCGCCCAGCGCCAGATCGGTCGCATCGGTGAGGTGCGCGGCGCCGGCTCTGAGCGAATCCGCCAGGTTGTCGCCCACCAGGCCGGAGGCGCCGTGGGGCCAGAACAGGATCCCGACGACCACGCTGACCGCGACGCCGATCGCGACGTCCTCGACCCGGACCAGCCCAACCTGCCAGCCTGCCGGGGCCAGGAGGTTGAACAGAACCACGACCACCACAGTGAACCCGGCCTGGCCGATGGTGAACGGCGCTGTGCCTGGCGTGTAGGCGGCGACCAGTACCGCGAGGACAAGCGCCGCCCACAAGGCGGCCGGGCTGGTGCCGATCCCGACCAGCAGGCCGGCGCCGATGATGAAACCCAGGACGGTGCCGGCCACGGCCCGTAGCGCGGTGGAGCCGGTTGCGCCCGCGCTCGTGCGCAGGACCGACAGCGTGCCCAGTACGACCCAGAAGGCATGCTGAACATTCGTCACCCGCGCGACCGCGACCGCGGCCGCGAGCGCGACGGCACCGCGAGCGCTGTTGCGGAACCACACCGACCGAACGCTGGCATCAGCGGCGATCGTCCCGTCGGCCCGCGGCATCGCCAGGTGCCAGCGTCGCCGGCCGCTCGCGGCAGCCGCGTGATCAATACCTTCGGCCAGGGCCGCCGAGTCGCTGCCACCGCCCGGCGCGAGTGCGGGCAGGCGGGTCGTTCCGGCACTCCCGGTCGCGTGGATGGCATGAGCATCCAGCCAGCGCCGCCGCAGGTCCTCGACCGTCGCCAGGTCGAGCCGGCGCGTGGCGATCAGGGCATCGGCGGCCGAGGCCGAGGCCGTCACTCCGATTGCCTGCGCGTGGAACGCGTAATCGGCCATCCGGCGCACGAACTCGGGATCTCCGGACAGGCCGCGCAGATTGGCCGCGCTGGCAGCGCGCGCTTGCCAAACTCGCTCGAGGCTCGGCAGATCATCGCCGCCCTCAAGAAGCACGGCCGTCGCGCGCAGCGCCGCCGCAGACTCGGCCAGCAGGTCCCGGTCCTGCGGCGCAGCCAGCTCCAGGTCCAGGTGACCGTCCATCTCGGAGACGAGGGAGCTGCACCACTCCAGAAGGCTGACGAGGCTGGCCAGGGCCTGATCAGGAACGGCGAGGCCGGTAGGCCGGTAGGGCGTGGCGTTGTAGAGCGCCACCAGCTCATGCTTCGCCGCCATGGTCGCGTCGAGATCCGCTTCAGTGGCGGTGCCGTCCACGGCCGCCTGCAGGTGATGCGCGAGCGCGCGGGCCACCGCACTTGCTGAGGCCCGGAGCCGGTCCCCGGCCGACCGCGGCGCCAGCAGCAGGACGGCCGCCGTGCTGACGGCCGAGGCTAGCCACCACCCGGCCAGCCTGGACGGGATGGTCGCGGCTCCGCCCGATGACGCCACCGGCAGGACGTAAGCCAGCAGGGCCGCCGTCACGCCGGCCGAGGCGTTCGGCCCGGCCACCCCGGCAAAGTAGATCGCGAAGGCGACCGGGATCGTGACCAGCGCGGCCAGCAGAGCCGAGCTGCTGGCCAGCGTTCCGATGGTCAGGACGATGCTGCCGACGACCGCGAGCCCGAGGTGGGCGATGGCCTTGTCCCGCCGGGTCCCGCCGAAGGTAGCCAGGACCAGCGAGCCGAAGCTCCCGAAGACGGCGAATATCGCCATCTGCGGATCGCCGATGACCTTCAGGGTCAGCGCGAGCATGCTCGGGACGACCACGGTTGCCCGGACCGCCCGCAACGCCGCCGGCTTCGACCAGGCGACGTGCCACCACGGCGCCGTGGCCTGGCCCGCTGTCATCGCAGCAGCAGCCGCGCGGCCAGCTCAAGATGGTTGGCGACGTCGTTCGCCGACGCTCGGCGGGTCACCCAGGCGACCAGGTTAGAGAGCCAGACATCGCCGATCACGCGGGCGATCGCGCGCTCATCGGCCGTCGGCTCGCCGTCGTGCATCGCCTTGGTGAGTATCTCCTCCATCAGGTGCGCGACCGCGTTGACCTCGCTCGCCGCGCTGGGGTCGGCGAACATGAACGCCCTGGTCATCGCCTCCATGATGAGCGGATCACGCTGCATCGCCCTGGTTGTGCGGCCAAGGACGTACAGCATCCGGTCGTACGGGGTATCGCCGGGGATGGGTGAACGGTCCAGCTTCTCCTGGGTTCGCTCGAACTCCCTGGCCAGCGCGGACACGAGCAGGTGGATCTTCGACGGGAAGTACCGGTAAAGGGTGCCGAGCGCCACGTCGGCGCGCTCGGCGACCGTGCGCATCTGCACGGCGTCATAGCCACCCTTGGCCGCCAGGGCAATCGTCGCGTCCAGGATCCGCTTGCGGCGGTCTCGCTGCGCCGCCGAGCCAAGCTCGGCTTCGGCCGGTGCCGAGGCCGCCGGCTCCGCGGAGCCATTCGTACGCGTTCGCGGCGTTGCCATCGTGGCCCTTCGTCCTCGTGCAGATGTTCCCCCGCCGGCAGGAGCGGCGTGCCTGCTTGCCTGCCCCGGTCAGCCTAGCAACGGGTTAGCACCCGCCCTGGCCAGGCGGAGTTGCAGGCACCTCCTGGCTCCCTTCAGGTATAACGTGTTCTAATTTTGAGTGCCAGCAGCAAAGGAGGGCAAGTTGCCGATCGCGATCACCGACGAGCAGCTTGCGCTCCAGTCCTCGATCCGCGAATGGGCCAAACGGGCCGGGACCATCGAGGTCGTGCGGAGCCAGGAGCACACTGGGCTCGACGAGACTGAGGGTGCCGCCGACCGCTGGCAGAGCCTGGCCGACCTCGGCGTATTCGCCATCGCCTTGCCGGCCGCGATCGGCGGTGCGGGCGCGACGACCGCCGATCTGGCGGCTGTGCTGGCGCAGGTCACCGAGTCACTCGTGCCCGGGCCGGTGATGCCGACGCTGCTCGCCGGGCTGATCCTCGCGCGATGCTCTGACCAGCCGGGCGCCCGCGCGTTCCTGCGGCGCGTCGCGGTCGGCGAGGTGTCGGTCGCGGTGGCGCTCGGTACGGAATCGGTCGGCGGCGAGCAGCGGCCAGACGGGAGCCTCGTCCTGAGCGGAACGGCGGGCCCGGTACTCGGAGCAGGCGGCAGCACCCACTTGCTCATTCGCGCCCGCGTCCCGGCCGCGCCAGACGGCACTGCCTGGTGTTTGCTGCCCGCCGACCATCCGGGCATCGCGGCGACCGGCAGGCCCCCCGCCGATTTCTCGCGGTCGCTCGCCGACGTCGCGGCCGACGATGCCATCGTCGGACTACAGGAGGTGCTGGCGGGCATCTCGACCGACGACGTACAGGATCTGGCAGCGGTGCTGTTCGCGGTCGAGGCGGCCGCGGTTGCCGCCTGGTGCGCGCGGACGGCGGCCGAGTACGCCGCCATCCGGCAGCAGTTCGGCCGCGCCATCGGCTCGTTTCAGGCGGTCAAGCACCTGTGCGCGCGCATGCTGTGCCGGGCCGAGGCCGCCTCGGTACTGGCCTGGGATGCGGCCCGCGCCGCCGACGACGCCCCGGCTGAGCTGCCCCTCATCGCCGCGGCTGCCGCGGCGTACGCGCTCGACGCCGCCGTCGGCAACGCCAAGGACTGCATCCAGGTCCTGGGCGGCATCGGCTTTACCTGGGAACACGACGCGCACCTGTACCTTCGGCGGGCGCTGAGCCTGCGTCAGCTGCTCGGCGGCACCGGCCGCTGGCGGGCACGGGCGGCGGCGCTCGCGCTGGCGGGCACGCGGCGCCAGCTGACCGTCGACGCCAGCGACGCCGGCGACGAACTGGCGGACGTGCGCGAGGCCGCCAGGACGCTGGCAGCGTCCGTCGGGCGGCTCCCGGTGCCGGACCAGCGCCTGGCCCTGGCCGAGTCCGGCTACGCCGCGCCCGCCTGGCCGGCGCCGTACGGCCTCAGTGCGTCGCCCGCGGCGCGGCTCGTCATTGACGACGAGTTTGGCCTGGCCGGCCTGACGCGACCTGACCTCGGGATCGGCGGCTGGGCGATCCCGGCGATCCTCGGGCACGGCAGCGCGGCTCAGGCTGAGCGCTTCGCCGGGCCGACGCTGCGGGGCGAGATCTCGTGGTGCCAGCTGTTCAGCGAGCCCGAGGCCGGCTCCGACCTCGCCTCGCTGCGGACCAGGGCGGAACGCGCCGACGGCGGCTGGATCCTCACCGGCCAGAAGATCTGGACGTCGCTGGCCAGGGACGCTGACTGGGCCATCTGCCTGGCCCGCACCGACGCCACGGTGCCCAAGCACAAGGGGATCACGTTCTTCCTGGTCGATATGACCAGCTCCGGTATCGATATCCGGCCGCTGCGGGAGATGACCGGCCGCGAGATGTTCAACGAGGTCTTCCTGGATCAGGTCTGCGTCCCCGACGATTGCGTCGTGGGCGTGCCCGGAGACGGATGGCGGGTGGCTCGGACGACGCTGGCTTCGGAGCGAGTTGCCATGGGCGCCGGCTCATCGGTCGGCGAGGCAGTCGAGCACCTGCTGACGGTGGCGAGCCGCACTGACGTCACCCCCGATCAGTCACTGCTCGAGCGGCTCGGCGCGCTCGTCGCCGAGGGCCTCGCGGTCTCACTGCTGGACCTGCAGGCGGTCCATGCCCAGTTGCGCGGCGCCGACCCGGGCCCGATGGCCGCGGTGCGCAAGCTCGTCGGGGTCAGCCATCGGCAGGCGGCCGCGGAAGCCGCACTCGAACTGTCCGGCACCGCGGGCGCCGCGGCCGACGGCGACAGCAACGGTGTCCTGAACGAATTTCTGCTGACCCGCTGCCTCAGCATCGCCGGCGGCACCACGCAGATCCTGCTCTCACTTGTCGCCGAGCGGCTGCTCGGCTTGCCCAGGGAGGAGGCGCGCTAGATGGACTTCACCCGCGGCGAGGCCGAGCTTGCGGTGTCCCAGCTGGCCGCCCAGGTACTCGGCGCGGCCGGCCGGGACGATGCCGCCGGCCAGGACGGGCCGCCGGCTCCGGACGGCGCGCCTGCCGATCTGGACGCGGCGACCTGGAAGGAACTGGCGCAGGCGGGCCTGCTCGCTCTCTCCCTCCCGGCCGCGCTCGGCGGTGACGGACTCGGCGTCACGGACACGGCGGCGCTGCTGACCGAGATCGGTCGGCACGCGGCGCGGGTCCCGGCCCTCGCGACGCTCGCGCTCGGTGTGCTGCCGGTTACCCGGCGGGCAACAGCCGAGGTGCAGCAGCACGTGCTGGCAGGCGTGGCCACCGGCGAGACCATCCTCACGGCGGGCATCCGCGAGCCGTCCGACCCGATGCCGCAGGTGCCTGCCACCTCCGCCGAGCTCTCCGGCGGGTCAGGCACCGTGACCGGCATCAAGCTCGGCGTTCCCTACGCCGCCGCCGCCAGGTGGCTGCTGGTACCGGCAAGCGTGGCCGGCGGCGGCACCGCGGTGGCCGTCATCGAGGCCGAGTCACGCGGGCTTGAGCTGCAGCGAACGCACGCGTCGTCGGGACTGCCGGAATACACGGTCAGGCTCGACCGGGTCCCGGCGGCGCATGTGCTCGGCGGCGACAGCGTCGCCGAGCTGTGTCGCCTCGCGGTGGCCGGCGCCTGCTGCGTCGCCGATGGCGCGGTCGCGGCGGCGCTCGAGCTAACGACCGGCTATATCAAGGAACGAGAACAGTTCGGTCGGCCACTGGCCACGTTCCAGGCCGTGGCGCAGCAGATAGCCGACGTCTACATCACCGCCAGGGTGCTGCACCTGGCGACGATCTCCGCCTGCTGGCGGCTGGATACCGGCCTGGAAGCAGATGGTGACGTCGACGTGGCCGGCTACTGGCTGGCCGAGCATGCCCCGATCGCGCTGCGCGCCTGTCATCACCTGCACGGCGGGATCGGCATGGACGTCACCTACCCGCTCCCCCGGTACAGCGCGCTCATCACCGATCTGGTCACCATGATCGGCGGCGCTAGCTACCGTCTCGATCTGCTCGGCGCGCGGGAAGGCGGCAGCCATGTTCCTTGATCTCACCGACGCGCAGCGGACGCTGCAGGCCGAGCTGCGAGCGTACTTCGCCGCGCTGATCAGCGCGGACGAGCGGGAGCTGATGCTCACGCAGCGCCACGGCGCGGTCTACCGGGACGTCGTGCGCCGGATGGGCCGCGATGGCTGGCTCGGCGTGGGCTGGCCGGCGCAGTACGGCGGCCGCGGCTTCGGCCAGATCGAGCAGCAGATCTTCGTGAACGAAGCATCGCTGGCCGACGTGCCGCTGCCGTCGGTGACGCTGCAGACCGTCGGGCCCACGCTGATGGAGCGCGGCAGCCAGGACCAGAAGGATTTCTTCCTGCCCCAGATCCTGGCCGGTGAGCTGCACTTCGCGATCGGCTACACCGAGCCCGGCGCCGGGACCGACCTGGCCTCGCTCACCACCAGGGCGGTACGGGACGGTGACGCCTACATCGTGAACGGCCAGAAGATCTTCACCACCGGCGGGCACGACGCGGACTACATCTGGCTGGCCTGCCGGACCGACCCGGAGGCACCCAAGCACAAGGGCCTCTCGATCCTGATCGTCGACACAAGCGACCCGGGCTACTCATGGACGCCGATCATCACGCATGACGGCGCCCACCACGTGAACGCGACCTACTACGCGGACGTCCGCGTACCAGTCTCCATGCGGGTCGGCGAGGAAAACGCCGGCTGGCAGCTGATCACCGCCCAGCTCAATCACGAGCGGGTCATGCTCGGGCCGTCGGGACGGATCGGCGTCCTGCACGCCCACGTGCGCGAGTGGGCCGCGGGCCACGCGGGGCCGGACGGGCAGCCGCTGCTGGCCCAGCCGGATATCCGCCGGGTACTGGCCAGGGCCAGCGCCGCCGAGCGGGTAAATGAGCTGCTGAACTGGCAGGTCGCCGTCACCGACACCGTGAACGTGGCCGACGCCTCGGCGACCAAGGTGTTCGGGTCCGAGCAGGTGCAGCGGCTCGGGGCGGAGCTAGTCGAGGTCGTCCGGCGGCACGGGGACCTCGCCGACGAGCAGACAGCCGAGCTGGCCCGGTGGCTTGACGTGCAGACCAAGCGGAACACAGTGATGACATTCGGCGGAGGGGTCAACGAGGTGCAGCGTGAGCTGATTGCGATGGCCGGACTGCGGCTTCCGCGGGTGCCCAGATGAGCCAGCACGACGAGGAGGACGCAGTCAGCGAGGCGATACGGGCTACCGCTCGCGCGGTCGCTGCGGAGGGCCAGAGTCCCCCGCGGCTGGCGAGGGACCCGGTGAACATGGCGGCGATCCGCAACTGGACTGACGCGATCGGCGACGCCAGCCCGCTGTACACCGACGCCGGCTACGCGGCCGGGACCGCGCACGGCGGACTGGTCGCGCCGCCGGCAATGGTCCAGGTCTGGACAATGCCGGGGCTGCAGCTCCCGGCGAGTGACGGCGGACCCGACCCGCTGGGGCAGATGATGACCGCGCTCGATGCGGCCGGGTTCACATCCGTGGTGGCCACGAACTGCGATCAGACCTACAACCGCTATCTGCGGCACGGCGAGCTGCTCTCGCTGCGAGCCGAGCTGGCCGACGTGACCGGCCCCAAGCGGACGGCCCTCGGCGAGGGCTGGTTCGTTACGACCAGGAACGTCTGGTACTCCGGCGACGAGCCGGTGGCGACGATGGACTGGCGGGTGCTGAAGTTCCGCCCGGACCCGGCTGTGCTTGCCCGGGGGGACGACCCCACGGAACCCCCCGCTCTTATCATGCGGCCGCCGTACTCGCCGGACACGGAGTTCTTCTGGCAGGGCACTGCCGTCGGCGAGCTGCGGATCCAGCGCTGCGGGGCGTGCGGCGCGCTGCGCCATCCGCCGGGTCCGGCCTGCCTCGCGTGCGGTGCTACCGAGAAGCAGGAGTACCAGGTCGCGGCGGGAACCGGCACGGTCTTCAGCTACGTGGTCCACCGCCATCCGCCGGTACCCGGCAAGCAGCTGCCGATCGTGATCGCGCTGGTCGAGCTGACCGAGGGCGTCCGCATGCTCGGCGAGCTGCACGG
>DAIOWC010000191.1:0-12339 GCA_036758685.1 Streptosporangiaceae bacterium
GTGGGCCCGGCAGGGATCCTGGTCGCGACTATCCGTCCGTCGGCGGTGCTCCGCTCGGCGGATGCCGATGCCCGCGAGCGTGCCTACGCCGGCCTGGCAAGCGATCTCAAGGCAGCGGCCGCCGCGGCGCGGCGCTGAGCTGCGCAGGCGTGCCGGTCGCCTGCTGAGGCATAGCGACGGAGCGACGGGGTAGCGGCAGAGCTTGCCGGCACCAGCTGCCGGATCAACCGCACGCAGGAGGAACCCGGCGATGGCGCGGTACGGCTACTTTCTCGCTTCTGAAGAGCACGAACCTCGGGAGCTGGTCCGGCTGGCCAAGCTCGCCGAAGAGGCGGGCTTCGAGTCGCTCTGGATATCCGACCACTTCCACCCGTGGCTCGATGAGCAGGGACAAAGCGGCTTCGTCTGGTCAGTCATTGGCGCGATATCGCAGGTCACATCACTGCCGATCACGACCGCGGTCACGTGCCCGCTGCGGCGCGTGCATCCGGCGATCGTCGCTCAGGCCGCGGCTACGTCCGCGCTGCTCACGCACGGGCAGTTCACCCTCGGCGTCGGCAGCGGCGAGGCGCTGAACGAGCACATAACCGGCGAGCGCTGGCCTGGCGCTGAGGAACGCCTGGAAATGCTCGAGGAGGCGGTTCACGCGATCCGCGAGCTTCTGAGCGGTCGGCTGATCAGCTTCTCCGGCACCCATTACACGCTGGAGACTGCGCGCCTGTACTCGGTGCCCGAGGTGCCGCCGCCTGTGTACATGTCTGGCTTCGGGGATAAGGCCATCAGGCTGGCAGCCAGAGTCGCTGACGGCTTCATCTGCCTGCAGCCCAATGCGGACTTCGTGCGCCTTTACCGGGACTCCGGCGGCTGGGACCGGCCGGTGCAAGGCGGGATGAAGGTCTGCTGGGGTACGGACACCGAATCGGCGCGCAAGACCATGCACCGCCTGTGGCGCACCGACGAGATTCCCGGCGAGGCTGCTCAGCTGCTGCCGCTACCGCGGCACTTCAAGCAAATCGCAGATCTCATCGACGTCGGGCAGGTCTCGGCGCCCTGCGGCCCTGACCCGGCGTCCCATCTGGCCGGCATACGTGCCTACACCGATGCCGGGTTCGACGAGGTGTACATCGGCCAGGTCGGACCCGAGCAAGACGGCTTCTTTGAGTTCTACGCCGGGCAGGTCCTGCCTCAGCTGCGCGGCGGCTGACTCAGGGCTGGCTAGGCTCCGTCGGCCAGCAGGCGCCGGCGCAGGTAGCCCAGCGCGTGTGCGAGCAGTCGCGACACGTGCATCTGCGACATGCCGAGCCTGGCGCCGATCTCGGCCTGCGTCATCTGCCCGTAGAACCGCATCGCCAGCAGATCCTGCTCGCGCTGCGGCAGCTCGCTCATGTGCGCCCAGACCGCATCCATGGACAGCGACGTCTCCAGGTCGGCGTCCTCGTAGCCCAGGAGGTCGGCGAGCTCGCGCTCGTCGGAATCCTCAGCCAGCGGCGCGTCCAGAGACAGCGCGTGGAGCGCCATGTCAGCCCGCCACGCGTCCTGCACCTCGGCGGCGCTCACGCCCAGATACTCCGAGAGCTCCCCGTCGGTCGGCTCCCGGGCCTGCCGCTGAGCCAGGTCTGACCCGCCGGCGATCAGCCTTGCCCGCAGTTCCTGCGCCGACCTCCGGACGTGAACCGGCCACCTCTTGTCGCGGAAGTGCCGCTTGATCTCGCCGCTAATACACGGCCGAGCGTAGGTGGCCAGGTCGAAGCCCAGGCTGGCGTCGAAGTTGTTGATCGCCTTGAGCAGCCCGACGTAGCCCGACTGCATCAGTTCGTCCTGAGACTCAGGAGAGTTGAAGTATCGCCGGGCGCAGGCCCGCACCAGATAGTCGTAGCGCCGGATAAGTTCGGCACAGGCTGTCTCCCGCGCGACGCTGTACCGGGGCGACGACTGCACGATCTCGACCAGATCCGCGTCCAGAGGCTCGTCCTGACCGGCGACGGCGGCCGGGGCTGGCTGCCCTGAGGTGTACGTCACGATGCGACTCCCGTCCCAATGGTGCAGGCCGATGGAACGGGGCTGCGCGATGCGGCTGCGGCCAGCCCTCTAAGGGTCTGCACCGGCTAGCTCTACAACCGACGGTCGCTAGGTGCCCTATGGGCGCGGGTTAAACATTCGTGCGCGTGTAAAGCCATCGCTTCGGGGCAGCAGTCGGCCCAGCGTCGAAGTAGACCGCGGAACGACCTGCGGCCGCGAACCGGAGGCTCTCATGCCGACGAGGACATATTCCGGCAGCTGGTCAGAGCTGGCTGCGTGCAGGCACGTGGACCCGGAGTTGTTTTTCCCGGTCACCGAATCGGGTCCCGCACGACGGCAGGTGGCGCAGGCCAAGGCTGTCTGCTCACGTTGCCCGGTAACACGGTTCTGCCTGGATTACGCGCTCGAAAACCGCCAGGTGCACGGTATCTGGGGCGGCACGACTGAAGACGAGCGCCGCCAGCATGCCGTCGCGCGGACGGCGCGGACAAGCAGGGTCGGCTGACGTCAGTCGGGCATGCGCTTTTGTTTAAGGCACTTAGGCATGGGGAGCCAATGGCGGAGTTAAGACAGGAGGCTCCCCATGTCGAGCGGAGTAATAGTAGTCATCATCGTGGTGGCGATCATCGTTGTCGCGGCGGCCGCTGCTCTGGCGATGGCCGGACGCAGGCGCCAGCTTCAGCGGCAATTCGGGCCGGAATACGACGTGCTGGTCAAGCAGGAAAACAGCCAGATGCGCGCCGAGGCCGAACTGGCTCAGCGTCAGCGGCGGGTCCGCAAGCTCAACATCCAGCCGCTGCCGGAGGCGGCGCGGCGCCGGTACCTTGACGAGTGGCAGGCGATCCAGGAGGAATTCGTCGATTCGCCGCAGTCTGCCTTGACCGAGGCGTACTCGCTGGTGACGTCCGTCATGCAGGAGCGTGGCTACCCGACCGACGACGACGAGCAGGTGACGGCAGATCTGTCTGTCGATCATGCCCGTACGGTCGGCAACTTCCGCGCGGCCCAGGCGGTTACGCGCGACGTGGCTCACGGCAGCGTCGAGACCGAGGACATGCGTCAGGCTCTCATCCAGTACCGAGAGCTCTTCACGGATCTGCTCGGCCAGCCCCTCGATGGCGAGCCCGTCAACGGAGTCGGGGCCAGGCACGCGAAGGCCGACGAGACCGACGGCTACGAGCGGCCCGATCCGGCCATCACCGACCCCGACGGGGCGGCGACCACCTACCAGGACACCGACGTATAGCGCCGCAGCTCCGGCCAGGACAAGAGGGAGAACGAGTGATGCATTCGCAAGATCAGGACGTCGCGAGCGACACGTCGCTGCAGGCCGATTCGGACCTCGGGCAGCCAGAGACCGAGGACGAGGGCATCATCGTCGCTGAGGTAATAGAGGAGCGTCCGGCCGGCCTGGACAGCGCGGGCAGCACCAGCCTGGACGACGAACTCGACGCCGAGGACGAACTCGACGCCGAGGACGAACTCGACGCGGACGATGAACTCGACGCGGACGACGAACTCGTCCCCGCCGACGAGTTCAGCCCCGCGGACGCGGGCAGTAGCGAGACCTCCATCGAGGAGGATGAGTTCGCCGCTCACAGCGAGCCGCCAGCAAGCCTCGACGCGGTGACCCCGCCCGGCCGCCGCCCGGAGCTCAGTGAGCAGTGGCACGACATCCAGGCCGCGTTCGTGGATGACCCGTCGGCGGCGGTGCGCCGGGCCGCCGAGGCGGCCGAGGCCGCCATCAGCGCGCTCGCCATGGACCTGCAGAGTCAGATGAACGACCTGACGTCGTCCAACGGTGACCAGCCCGGTCAGGACACCGAGCGGCTCCGGATCGCGATGCAGCGCTGCCGCGTGGTCTGGCAGGGTGTCCAGGACCTCACCGGCAGCTCCCTGCCCGGCGCGGCGTGAGGGCGCAGCCCCACGCCAGAGGAAAGCCAGCGGCCCGCTCAGAAGTCCCCGGACTCGATGAGCGGGCCGCCATCCCGCGCCACGAACCGGACCTGAGCGTGGCTCATGACCGCGGCCGCGGCCGCGTACCCGGCGGCTACCTCGAGATCAGCCAGTACGAAATCGTCGGCGCGCGCCGGGACGCCGGCCAGCCGGATCAGCCGAGGACAGGCCACCGGGGACGACACCGCCACGTCAGATAGCGGCACGCGCAAGCCGGCCCCCGTTGCCTTGAGTACGGCTTCCTTCCTGGTCCACATGCGGTAGAAGCCGGCCGGCGTTCCCGTAGAAGGGAACTGACGCTCCTCCGGCGCCAGGACGCCCCGCATCAGGTCGTCGACGCCCAGCAGTGGATCGATGAGCTCGACGTCAACCCCCACCGGTCCGGCCCGGGTCGCGGCTACGGCCACCCGGTCCCCCGAATGGGCCACCGATACCTCGATGCCGCTGCCAGGCAGCTCGGGCCGCCCGTGCGGCACTGAGCAATCGGGGCAGCGCGCCGTCAGCGGCACCTGCTGCGGCGGCAGGCCGAGATAGCCGGCGGCGACCCGCCGCAGCAACGCCCGCCCGGCGAGGAACCGGCGGCGGTCGGCGCCGGCGCGGAAACCCGCGTAGCGGCTGCGCTCCCCGGCGTCGAGCAGCTCCAGGTAGCCGTCGGAGACCAGCCGGGGATCGGCCCACCAGATGTGGCAGTCGCCTGAGTCCAGGCGGGCATCAAGGAAGAGGCTAGTCACGGGAGAGTCGGGAAAGCTTGGTGACGGGCTCGTCCGGGTTCGCGGTGCAGCTGGCCAGCAACTCGGTGAACTCGGTGGTCACGCGCGCCATGGTGGCGGCGTCGTAGAGCTCGCTCTCGTAGTCGCAGAATCCCGTGTAGCCGCCGTCATCGCCCGCCACCAGGGTGATGCAGACATCGAACTTCGCCCGGCTGGGCGGAACGTAGATCCGTTCGGCAGTGATCCCTGGGAGCGACAGCGGCTCCCTGCGCATGTCATCAACGACCAGGACGGCATAGCACAGGCGCCCGGTGGCGGCCGCCCCCCGTCGCCGCGTCATCCGGACGAGCGCGGAATAGGGAACGGCCCGATGCTCCAGGGCAGCGAGGACTTCTGCCTTGGCGATACTGACGAGATCCGCGAACGAGGTGTCCGACGTGATGGCCAGCCGGATTGGCAGCAGGTCGCTCAGGCAGCCGATCATGCCGTCAACGGCCGCGGCACTCCGGTGCGACACCGGCGTGCCGAAGATCACCTCGTCGTTTTCCCGGTACTGCCGGAGCAATACCGCCGTCCCGGCCGCGAACACGGTGTACGGGGTGGTCCGACGGGCGCGGCTGACGGCGCGCACCGCGCGCCCGAGTTCGGGGCTCACCCGGAAGACCCGCTGACCGGCCAGGTGCCCGGCCATTTCCGTCCGGTCCCTGTCCGCCGGGATCGTGCACCACGTCGGGGCGCCCTGCACGCGCCGGCGCCAGTAGGCGACATCGGCCAGCTCCATCCTCGCCGATCGCTGGACGCGGGCGTACTCGCCAACCTGCATCGGCAGGGGCTCGAGGCTGGCTGGCTGGCCGAGGACGCTGGCGGTGTAGAAGTGCGCGAGCTCGCGCTGGAAGAGGTCGAACGCCCAGTCGTCGATGATCGCGTGATGGAACTGCACCGCCAGGACGGACTCGTCCGGAGCGACCCGGACCAGCCAGGGCCGGAAGGGCGCGACGTCGAGGTCGAGCGGCTCGGCCGTGATCCTGGTCAGCTCGGCGGCGAGCGCCGCCGGAGCGCATGAGACCCTGGCCACCGGCACGGGACTGGCCGGGGTGACGATCTGCACCGGCTCGCCATCCCGCGTCGTGAGCTGGCTGCGGAGCACCTCGTGCCGCGCGGCGATCTGGCTGATGGCCCACTCGAGAGCACCGATGTCGACGGGGCCGGTGAGCTTGCAGGCCCAGGACTCCAGGTAACGGGACGGCGCGTCGCTCACCTGATCCTCAAACCAGAGCGACTCCTGCTCATAGCTCATCGGATAGGTCGCCAGGGACGCGGACGCGCCCGGCCGGATAGCCAGTTCGCGGCTCATGGCCGCGCCGCCGGCCGGGCGCGGGAGGCCGGACGCCTCCGCCGTACGATCTCGTGAAGCGCCGCCCGGTCCACCTTGCCGTTGGCCGTCACCGGGTACTGCGCGAGGCCCCGGACGATCTGCGGCACCAGGTACTGAGGCAGCAGGTCTCGCAACTGGGCGTGGACGTTGAGCGGGTCGGTATCCTCCGCTCCGGCCGGGTCGCGGTCCGATCTCGGCAGCAGATATACCAGCGCGAGGTAGCTCGGCCGACCGTCCGGAGCATTCACCGGAAACGCGATGCAATTGCGGGTCCCGGGCAGCGAGTCGGCAGCCGACTCGATTTCAGCGAGCTCGATCCGGTGTCCGCTGATCTTAACCTGCCGGTCACGCCGGCCACGGAAATGCAGCACGCCGCTCTGATCCCACAGGCCGATGTCACCGGTCCGGTAGACGCGGACCGGCGAGCCGTCAAGCTCGATGAGCGGAAATTTCTCCTTCGTCAGTTCCGGCTGTCCCAGATATGACGTCGCCAGGCCCTGGCCGGCGATGCATATCTCGCCCTCTGCGCCGGACTCGCAGCGCTGATCCCGGGCGTCGAGCACTATAACGTCCGTCCCCGGTACTGGAATACCCACCGGCACTCCGGTCGGGACGTCACAATCCTCGATCGTGAGCCGCCGAGTGGTGGTGAGCATGCAGCTCTCCGCTGGGCCGTAGCCATTCCAGAGCGGAATGCCGGGATGACGGCTCAGAAAACTGCGCACGTGATCTGGCGACAGCGTTTCGCCGCCGGCGAGCACCTGAGCGAGGCCGCTAAAGCAGTCAGGGTCCTCGTCGACGAACAGGTTGAAGAGCGATGTCGTCAGCCAGAGCGTGTCGACACCGCGAGTCGACACGACCTCGCGCAGCGTACTCGGCAGCAAGTAGTCCGCTGTGATGAAGACCACCGTGCCGCCAGCGGTCAGCTGACCCCAGGTCTCGAACGCGTACATGTCCCAGGGCAGGGCGGCGACGAGCGGGGTGGCGTGGCCGGGACCGAATCCGGCGAGGCCGTCTGGTCCGAAGAGCCGCGTGACCGCCTGATGCGGAGACACGACGCCCTTCGGGACTCCCGTGGTACCGGAGGTGAAGAAGACGGTTGCCGGCGCGCTGGGCAGCATCGGGGCCGGCTCGAAAGGACGCCCGCGGCGGACGGCTCCGGCGATGCCGCCATCAGGCGGCTGGTACCTCTCGAACCGCCCGGTCCAGTTACCGGAGGCGGCGATGACCACTGCCGGCGCGATGAGATCGAGGATCGTCCTCTGCCGCTCCGCAGGCCAGTCCGGATCGAGATTGGCGTAGGCAGCACCGGTCTTGAGCACGCCAAGCTGCAGCGCCACCATCTCCGGCGAGCGCCCCATGATGAGCGGCACGATGCACCCAGGTCCGGCCCCCCGCTCGGACAGGTCGGCGGCACAGGTGCTCGCGGCCGCATCGAGTGCGTCATAGCTGATCAGGCGGTCGCCAAATCGCAGTGCTATCGCATCGGGATCGCGGTTAGCGTGGCCCGCGACGGCCGCGTGAATAAGCGGCCGGACGCGGCCGGAATTACTCATTGGCATTGGCTGCCAGCGCGTGCTCAGACTGCAGCTTGCTGGCGAAATCTGCCACTACATCGCTCGTGAATAGCCACGTCGGCTGGGCCTGATAGCCAAGCTCGGATTCGACTCGGGCGCAGATCCTGATGGCCTCTAATGACGTACCGCTGAAGTCGTAGAAGCTGTCCATGCGGCCAACACGGTCCATGTCGAGCACTTCGGCAATGATGCGAGCGACAGACTGTTCTACTTCGTCATGTGGCTCTTCAAAGGCGTGATCAACGAACTGTTCCCTGGATTCGCTCATCGTGACCCTTTGCCCCGCAGCCGGTTAACTCGGCCGGCAGTTGATTCCCAAGCGTTTTAAAGCATTTCGCAGTTTTTAACTTAGATAACTAATGTTTGATTACAGTATCAGCCATAAACAGTCGAGTCAATACTTGACCTAGGGCGGCGGTTAGGGCGGATTTCCGCGTGACCAGGTTGTCACCATTAGCCGGGCGGTGCGCTCACTGCCATCGGCCCGCGCCAGAACCCGCGGTCAGTCCGCTGCCGCGCAGCGAGGAGTCCAATACCTGATGCTTTATTGGCAGGAGTCTAGGAAAGTGGTCAGGCCACCATTTCGCGCTAGCGAGGCTTCCCGCCGGGCCGCGCCTGGCCGTGGCGAGTCGTGACGCGCAGCGAGCCGGCCGCAGCGAGATGGGCGCACCCGGCCAGCGTCATTGCCTGCCTGAACTCCTCGGCAAGCAGCGCGAGCACGCTAGCGGCGCCGGCCGCTCCGCCGATAGCAAGGCCCCAGAGCGCCGGACGGCCGAGCATCGCCCCGGTGGCCCCGAGCGCTACCGCCTTGAGCACGTCCAGCCCGCCGCGAACGCCGCTATCGAGCATCACCTCACATCGGCCGCCGACTGCGTCCACGATCGGGCCGAGTGCGGTGATGCTCGGCACGGCACCGTCCAGCTGCCGCCCACCATGGTTAGACACCACGATCGCGGCAACCCCCAGGTCGGCCGCGCGCCTGGCGTCATCGGCATCCAGTATTCCCTTGAGGATCAAAGGCAGGCTGGTCTGCCCGGCCAGCCACGCCACGTCGGACCAGCTCAGTGTGGGATCGAAGATCGCCGCCGTGTGGCTGGCCACGGCCGACTCGCCCCGCCCGCGGCGCCGAGCCAGGCTGGCATCGCCATCGGGCGCGAGGTTTGCCGGGTAGATCCCGTCGGGAAACGTGAAGCCGTTTCGCAGATCCCTGAGCCGGCGGCCGAGCTCCGGCACGTCTACCGTCAGCACGAGAGCCCGGCACGCCACGGCCTCGGCCCGCCGGACGAGCTCGATCATCAGGCCTCGGTCGCGCAGCCAGTACAACTGCAGCCAGAGGCAGCCGCCGACGACTGCGATCTGCTCGATGGTCACGCTGCTGAGCATCGCCGCCGTGTAGGGAACCCGGGCTTGTTCGCACGCCGTGGCCAGGGCGAGCTCCCCGTCCGGGTGGATCATGCGCTGATAGGCCATCGGCGCGACGGCGACCGGCAGCGCCGTCTCGCAGCCGACGAGCGTCGCGGCCGGGTCGCAGGTCGATATGCCCGTCATTACCCTCGGCACGAGGTAGACATCGTCCAGTGCGGCTCGATTCGCCTGCCGGGTAAGCTCCTCGCCGCTGCCGCCCGCTATGAAGTCCCATACCTGCGGGGTCAGCCTCGCTTCGGCACGTTGCTCGGCTTCCGCGACACTGACCAGCAGCTCCGCTGGCTCGCCGGCAGCGCGGCGTCCGGCACCCTGGCCGTCCTCCGCGGGCACCCGATCGCTTTCGTTCAAAAGGCTCCTCCGAACGGAAACCACGCCTATCCCGTCCATATCCTTTCTAGTTAAGTATGGTTTGGCAACGTTGCACGTTTTGGCCGGTCACGGAGTCATAAGGGCCAGTGAAGTGGACTCTTGTCAAACGAGCGCGATCGAGTATGGTCATTGCTAGGCAGAACGACCGTAATCATGACCCAATCACATTGGGTTATGTCAACGTCACCATTTGACGGTCCGGTCGGTTTTGCCGCGCTTTATTGCCCAACAATAGATCCTGTCTTCGGAGATTGGCCAAGGGCGACCATAACCGGGTGAAGAGGGAGAGAACGGGTGACGGGAGCTGCCTGCCCGCACGCAACTGGCGGCGCGTACCCGCAGCTTGAACCAGAGTGGGTGGACGAGGTGCTGCTGGCAGGCGCCAGCAATGGCGTGTGCCTGCACCTGGACGAGCCGGTCACCCGCGCTGAGCTGCGTCGACTAGTCACCGAGCGCCAGCGTGTCCTGGCTGAGGCCGGCCTCAGGCGCGGCGGCTCGGTCGCTCTGTGCCTGGCGCCATCGCTCGCGTTCATCACCAACCTGCTCGCCTCGTGGCGGATCGGAGCGCAGGCCTCGCTGCTGGACCACCGCTTCACCGCGTACGAGGTCGATAACGCGCTCCGGCGCCTGCAGCCGCAGGTCGTCGTGACGGCCGAGCAATCCACGGGCGGACCGCTCAGAGGCTTTGCGCAGATCACCGAGGCCGTCCGTGCCTACCCCGGCGAGCCTGCCGCCACCTCCCACGCCGTCATCCAGCTCAGTTCCGGGTCCACCGGACCTTCCAAGATCATTGCGCGCGACGCCGGCAACCTCGTCGAAGAGATCAGGCGCTATACGAAGATCGCGGGCGTGCCCGGCAGCGGCGAGCGCATCGTGTCGCTCGCGTCGATGGTGCACGTACTCGGACTCGTCGGCGGCCTGCTCTACAGCCTGCACGCGGACGTGATCCTGACGATCCCGGCCCGGATGACCGCGGACGGCATCCTGTCCGCGGTTGCCGCGGGACCGCAGCCGACCACGCTGCTTGGCGTTCCCTTCCACATCGAGCTGCTGGCGTCGGTGGCCGAGCCGCCGAGGCTGCCGCAGCTCACCGGCATGACCACCGGCGGCGAGCTCGTGCGCGCCGACGTCCACTCCGCGTTCATCGACCGCTACAACGTTCGCCTCGGCAATATGTACGGGATGACCGAGGTCGGGGTCATCGCGACCGACCTGTTCGGCGAGCACCGGCCCGCCGTGCTGCCCGCGCCCGGCCTGGCCGTCCGCGAAGAGGGCGGAGAGCTGCACGTCTCGCTGCCCGAGTCGCCCTATCTCGGCGTCCAGGATCCGAGCCGGTGGTCGGACGGCTGGCTGCACACGAGGGATGCCGGCTCCGTCGACCCCGGGACCGGGCTGGTCCGGGTCCTTGGCCGCCGCGACTCCCAGGTCTCCGTCGGTGGTCTCAAGGTGGACCTGACCGAGGTCGAGCACATGCTCGCGGCGCTGCCGGAAGTCGGGGCGGCGGTCGTGGTTTACGACCACACGATCGAGGCGTATCTGGTGCTCGCGGACGGAGCCGAGGTGACCGCGGTCGAGCAGGCGATCACGACCCGGCTGGCCCCCTACAAGCGCCCGCGGCGGCTGCACGTGGTCGAGCAGATGCCGCGCACCATCACCGGGAAACTGGTCCGCGACCACGCCATTCTGCGCGACGTCGGGCAGAGCGAGTCAGCGACATCGTCATCCGCCGCGCCCGCCGCGGACGCTGACCTGCAGGCCGTCGCCTCAAGCCACTCCCTCCCGGAAGGAAGCGCTAACCATGATCGATGAGATCCGCCAGTTCGTCCTGGACTCGCTGACGGACATGAACTACAGCATCGAGGACATCGACGACGACACCGTCCTCGGCCCGGCCGGCGCCGATCTCGAGTCGCTCGCGCTCGCCGAGCTTGCTGTCCGGGTAGAGGACCAGTTCGGCGTCAAGTTCGATGACGACGAGGGCGAACAGCTCGCCGGCATGACCGTAGGCGAGTTCTGCCGCACCGTCGAGCCGCGGATCCAGCCCGCGTCGGCGCACTGACCCGTGCCCGGCGTGCTGCGGCGGTCCGACGTGGTCGACATGCTCGCGACCTACGGTGACCGCCAGCCGGACCAGGTGCCAGAGGCGATCGATTCTCTGGAGCTGGCCTGGCTGATCCATCAGATCGAGCAGCGCTACGGAGTGCTCGATGTCGATGACGACATGCTCGAGCGCATGTCAACGGTCGCCGGTGTGGTCGACGTGCTGAGCGATCTGAAGGTCGGCTAGCCGGATGACCGACGGACGCGCCCTCGCCCCCGAGCCTCCCGCGAACACTGCGCGGACCGCCCGCAGAGGGCCGGGCTCGGCCGTCGTGACCGGCGCCGCCGTGCTGAGCGCCTACGGCCGGGGCACGGACGCGTTACTGGCCGGGGTGCTGACGGGCCGGCCCGCGTTCGCGCCGGTCCAGCGGTTCGCGGTCGAGGGCAGGCGGGTTCAGTTCGCTGCCACCATGTCCGGGTCCCCGGACCTGCGCACCGAGGTTTCCCGCTCGGTGCGCGAGGCGAGCGAGGACGCGGGCCTGTCCCCCGCCGAGCGTGCCCGCACTCTCCTGTTCCTCGCTATTCACTGCGACCCGGCGATGGCCAGGGCACCCGATGCGGCCAGGTCCGGACTCGGGCCCGGGGCATTCGCAGCCGGGGTCGCCGACGAGTGCGGCCTTTCCGGCGACGGCGTGCGCTGCTACACCTCCGCCTGCGTGGCCGCGAGCACCGCGGCCGCCGACGCGGCTGCGATCATCGCTCACGGCCAGGCTGACCGCGTGATCGTAGCGGGCGGTTATCTCGTCGACAGCGACCAGTTCGCGCTGTTCGACGCCGGCCGCGTGCTGGCCGCCGACGGCCAGGTGCG
>DAIOWC010000192.1:0-12336 GCA_036758685.1 Streptosporangiaceae bacterium
GTCACCTCGGCCAGCTTGGCCTCGATGTCCGGCACGTGCCAGTAGGCCACCGGCGTGGTGATGCCCTGCTGCGCGGCGTTCGGCACCAGGCCGATGTGCTGGCCGGCGACGTCGTACCCGACGTAATACGGCGCGTCGTGCTGCGGCGGCGTGCCGAGCAGAGCCGTGTACACCGCCTTGGACTTCTCCAGATCGGTTACCGGATGCAGGAGGGTCTTCGCGCCCTCGGTGGAACTCGTCATGATTACTCCTGAAGTCATGGGTCCGCTTCGACCCGGCTGTCTCCTCAGGCAGCTACGCTAACCGCGGCCAGGTGACCGGTGCTTCTTGATTCCTGATCGGTCTGGTCACCCTATCTGCGGGTGTGGCATGTTGATGGGGTCGAGGGGCGCTGCGACGGACCTGGTCCGCCACGCTCGACACCCAACGCAATCACCGAAGGGCGCCTCCGCAGGCGTTGGAGGCGGTCATGACGCTCGTTGGTCGCGTCGCCGGGCTCTGGCGGTACCCGGTGAAATCCATGGCCGGGGAGCAGCTGGAGTTCGCCGAGGTCTCGTGGAACGGCCTTGCCGGTGATCGCCGGTGGGCATTCATCCGTGCCGGGCAGGAGCGCAGCGGCTTCCCGTGGCTGACGATCAGGGAGCTGGCTGAGCTCTGTCATTACCGGCCCCGGTTCGCCGACCCGGAACGGCCCAACGGCTCCCTGACCCTGGTCCGCACGCCCTCGGGCGGGGAGTTCGACGTGGCCGACCCGGACCTGGCAGCCGAGCTCGGGCCGGGCGTCCGCGTCATCAAGCAGGACCGCGGGGTCTTCGACACGATGCCGCTGTCCCTGCTGACGACCCAGACCCTGGCCGGCCTCGGCCGGCTGGTCGGCCACGACCTCGTAGCCGAGCGCTTCCGGCCCAATCTGCTGGTGGATGGCCCGGCGGCCGACTTCCCCGAGGACGGGTGGGTTGGCCGGATTCTGCGCGTCGGCGGGCTGAGGATGCGGGTAGACAAGAACGATCAGCGCTGCGTGATGCCCGCCATCGATCCGCAGACGCTGCGCCGGGATCCGGCGATCCTGCGCGCCATAGCCAGGGAGCGCGACAACCAGGTCGGGGTCTACGGCACGACCGTGACCCCTGGCCGCGTAGCCGTCGGCGACCCCGTCGAACTCGAGCCGTAAGAGGCAGGAACCCCGCGCCTAGAAGCCGCCTTTAAATATAGCTTTGTCAGTAAGACGGGCGATATCGTAGAGACACCGGGGGCATCGGCTTCAAGGGGCCGCCTCCCTGGGCATGGCAGCGGGGGACAGCGGATCAGTGAACGTCGATGACCCGCGGCACGATTGTTGTGCCGACGGAACGGGCTGGCTCGAATGCGCGGACATTCACGCCCCGGCCAGGCTGTGCCGGCTGCCCGACGGGCGGCCGAGCCTGGTGATCGGCGCCGTGGAGGAATACGCGGCCTTCAACCACCGGCAGGGTGACAACCCCGAGAACGATCGCGGCGACTGCGGCGTCGTCTCCTGTGCCGATGTGCTGAGCCAGTTCGGCGTGGGGCTGACCGAGGCCGACCTCGTCGGGCACGCCACCCGGTGCCGCGAACTGCACCTCGTCGCGGGCAGGCCAGATCAGTCCGGGTGGACGCTGCCCGCCGAGCAGGTGGCGATGCTGCACGATTACGGCGTGCCGGCGCACGCCGCGCAGGACCAGTCGCTTGAGGCCCTGGCCCTGGCCGTGCAGCGCGACTGCGGCGTGATCGCGACGGTGAACGCGGGCGTGCTCTGGAGCGATGCGGCCGCTCTCGGCGATGGCCAGGGCAATCACGTGGTCACTGTGACCGGCATCGCGCGCGAGCCCTACGACGGCGCGCTTCAGGGCTTCTTCATCAACGACAGCGGCAACGGCCAGTCGGGTCAGTTCATCAGCGCTCACCTGATGACAACCGCATTCGTGCGCACCGGCGGCTTCTGCGTCATCACCGACGTCGTTCACGCTGCGCCGTCGCCGGACCAGGACGCGCGGCGTCAGTCCGGCACCGAGGCTAGGGCGGCCGCGACGAGCGGATGCTGGTCGTCCAGCCCGTAGCGCTCGGCGTAGATCGCGCTCACCAGCCCCGTCAGCTGAGCCGCGGGGAGGGCCGGAGAGCGGCCCGGGTCGCAGGCCATGAGCCGCATGGGCTCGGGAGCCGCCAGCCCGGTGATGTCCGGCATGACGTAGCGGTCGACGGCCAGCACCGCCGCGCCGCATCGCTGCCAGAAGGCGACGCGTCGGCGCCGGATGAGCCGTTCGGCCTCGTCGGCGGCGTCATCGGCCGGATCCTCGACCTCGAAGGCGATCCTGGCCGGCCAGCCGGTCGCGGCCAGTTCCGGCTGCAGCAGCCGCCAGAATCGCTCCCCGACTCCCTGGCCGCGGCGGCTCGCGGCGACGCCGTAATACCGCAGGAACGTCCAGGCCTCGCGGCGGAGGCGCAACATCGCGGCGAAGCCGACCGGTTGATCGCTTGGCCGGGGGGTTCCGGGGGGTCGTCCCCCCGGGTCAGCACCGCCTTCGACGGCGACCACCATGAGCCCGGCCGGCCCCGGCCGGGCAAGCTCGGCGAACGGCACCCGCAGATGCGGCGGGAACGACTCGCGGTACACCGCCTCCGTCTGGTCGACCTGCCGCTGGTCGAGCGATACGGATGGAACGACAAGCAGGGGCCGGTCGGTCACCGGCCGTTCCCGTCGCCCGTCGGCAGGCCGAACATCGCCAGGCACGGCTCCAGACCGTGAACGGCGACCGGGACCCTCTGGTTCGCTCGCCACGCGCCGGCGTCGAGGCGGAGCCGCTGCGTCACCGCCGGCTGGCCGCGTACGACGTTCAGCTCGATGCCGTCGGCCGAGTAGCCGAGCTTCCGGGACACCCCGAGCGAGGCCGGGTTGTCAGTGAAAGCGGTCGAGCATGCGAACCGCGCCCGGAGGCCGGCGAAAGCGAGGTGGAGGACCGCGGCCCGCATTTCCGTGCCGATGCCCTGGCCCTGATGCTCGATCCCGAGCCATGAGCCCGTGCTGACCTCCCGGAGCACCGCGAAGTCACGGGCCGACATGCTCTGCGTGCCGACAACGACATCGTCGCGCACGACCACCAGTTCCAGATTCCAGCGCTCCGGCGTCCAGGTGCCACGCTGGCGCCACTGGTACTGCAGCGTTCCGCGAGCTCGCTCGGCGGGCGACGCATCGGTCCAGGGAACCGCGAAGGGCTGGACCTCGGGGTCGTGGACGCCGCGGGCGGCCAGCGTCGCGAGCGCGTCCAGGTCGGCCTCGCCCGGCGTGCGGAGGCGCAGGCGGGGAGTCTCGAGCCACAGTCCCGCCAGTGGCCACCAGTCAGGGTTCACGCCGGTCATTCTGTCGGGATATGGGAGCCGAATGCATCCTCGTTTTCTGGGCACCGGTGGTGGCTGACCGGCAGCGGCGATGCTTCAAGCCCAGTTCCCGCATCCGCCGGCCCCGGCTAATCTGTGACATGCCGCGCCGGTATCAGCGCATCTCAGAAGGAGGCGGCCGAGTGCAGTATCGGGTGTCGAGGCTGGTCGCAGGGCCCATTCTGCGGATGGTGGCGCGGCCGCACGTCGTCGGCGCGGAGCACATCCCGGCCACTGGCCCGGCCATCCTGGCTTCCAACCACCTCTCGGTGGTGGACTCGATCTACCTGCCGCTGATGGTCGAGCGGCCGGTGACCTTTGCGGCCAAGTCCGAGTACTTCACCGGGAGACGGCCGCAGGACCGCCTGGTCGGCGCCTATCTGCGGGCCACCAATCAGCTGTCCACGGACCGCGCTGGGGCCCGCGCCGCCCAGGACATGCTCGACGCGGCCCTGGCGCGGCTGAAGGATGGCCACTTGTTCGGGATCTACCCGGAGGGAACGAGGTCACCCGACGGGCGGCTCTACCGCGGCCGCGTCGGCGTCGGGTACCTCGCGCTGCATTCCGGGGCCCCGGTTATCCCGGTGGCCATGGTCGGCACCGATCACATCCTGCCGCCTGGCCATAGCCTCCCGAGGCCAGGCAAGATCGAGATCAGGATCGGCGAGCCGCTGACCTTTGAGGAGTACCAGGGCCAGCCGGTTGGCGCCCGCCAGCGGCGGGCGGTCACCGACGAGGTCGTCCGGGCCATCCAGAAGCTTTCCGGGCAGGAGTTCGTGCCCATGTACGCCTCCGCCCGCAAGGAAGAGCTGAAGGGTCAGGCGCCGGCGGCGACCGGCTGAGCCCGTCGCGCTAGCTGGTCCAGTCCGAGTCGGACTCGGGATCGGCTAGCAGGCTCCATCGCTGCGGCTTCGGTCCTAATTCCCCTGAGCCACTGTCCTGGTAGCTGTCGCCTGCGCCTGGATTCCAGACGTAGATCGGGCGGGTGCCCTGCTCGCCGCTCTCCGCGGGCGTCTCGGCGGCCGGGACCGCCCGCTCCCACAGGGATCCGCTCGGCGACAGCGGAACCTCCGCTGCGGGCAGGTTCTGACGAGGCTGGCGCACCGGCAGCGGCCCCCCGGCCGCCTGGTGCGGGCTCGGCAGGTACTCGGGGGCTGGCTGCTGATAGCTGGCAGCGGGCGGGTAGCCAGGCGAAGGCTCGTCGCTCCGTCCTGCGGCCGCATCCGAGTGGCGGCCGGCGAAGATGCCCGCGACGTCACCGAGATCAGCGGGCGCGTCCTGAGTCGGCCAGTCACCGGCCGACGAGGGCGTGCGGCGAGGGAGCGGCGCGGCGGGCGTCATGCGCCACCGGTCAGAGCTGCCCTGGACGCCGTCGCCGGGGAAGGGCTCTGCCTCGCCGGGGAAAGGCTCCTCCTCGCCGGGCGCGCTGGCCCAGGCCGGGGACGCCGGAGGCGACGACGACGACAAAGAGGCAGGCCACTCGGTGTCCTGAGGCGGAGGGCCAGCGAGCAGGCCCGGCGTGGTCGCTGGCTCCGGGGCGCTCCCCCACGGCACCTCACCATCGGGCTGCGAGGCCGGCGCCCAGGGCGGGGCCCCAGACACGGCTGGCCGCTTGCTGACCTGCCTGGATGCCGGGCTGACCGGCGAACGGCTGCCCGGCTCGGCGGCCTCCCACGGCGAGGCCGGCGGCTGCGCCACTCTCGCTCCGAACGGATCGCCGCCCCGGCTGTCGGCGCCCAGGCCGGGGCGCCCGAATCCGGGCGCGCTCCCGCTGCCGGCCGAGCCTCTCTCGGCTCCGGCGGACGCGGACGGCCCGGTGCCACTCCCGCGGAGAGCCCCGACCGCGCTGCGGCCGCTCGTCGCTGCGGCCGCTCGGCTGCCCGGCCGGCCGGCGCCGGTGACGCCTGTCCCGGTTCGGCCACCCGCGGCCGCCGACTGCGAGGCCGGGGGGCTGAAGTACTCGAGCATGCGGTCGGCATCGGCAGTGCCGGCCCGCGGGTAACGCGACTGGGCCTGCCGGCCCGTCCACTCGGCTGCGACCGCCTCCTGATGGCGGACCACGCGCCGCCGGCCCCGCGCCTTGTAGGCAGCGATGCACAGGAGCAGCAGGACCAGCAGGCCGGCCGAGATCGCCCCGGCGGTCGCAATCTGGCCGGTCAGGGTGCTCGAGGCGGCTGCGGGCGCGGAAGGAGCGGCATCTGGCTGCGCGAGGTTGCCGGCCAGGCCGGAGGCGGGGCCCGCTGCGTTGGCCGCAGTCAGCGCCCGCTCGACGTTGATGACGCCATAGCCGGATCCGTGCGCGATGCCATCGGCCCTCCGCAGGATCGTTCCGCTGATCATCGCCTGCCTGACGCCGGCCGCGGACAGGCCGGGGAACCTCGACCTGATCAGGGCGGCGAGGCCGGTCGCGATGGCGCTGGCCGCGCTCGTGCTGTTCATCGTCGCGAAGCTCGTACTGGTCGCGGCCATCACGTTCGCGCCGGGCGCGGTCACCGTGACGTAGCTGCGGCCGCTCGTCCAGGCCGGCTTGACGTAGCCGGAGTTGACCGCGCCGACGGCGATGACGCCGGGATACCCGGCCGGATAGTCAATCGCGTCGCCGCTGGCGCCGTTGTCGCCGGCGGGCGCGATGAGCACCACGTTGTGGGCGACGGCGTAGTCGACCGCCTGCTGCTCGGCGGCACTGGGGCCGGCCGCGGCGGCCGCTCCGCCGGTCCCGTTCGAGCCCGGCAGGCCGGGGTCTAGGGGCAGGTCAATGATCGAGGCGTGCTGGGCTACCGCGTACCGGATGCCGAGCGCAATCGCGCCGGGGATCGCGGCCGCGGCCGCGGCGAGCTTCGGGTCGTTCGGCGGCAGCGTCACCGTGACGGGAAGGATCTTCGCCGCCGGCGCTATGCCGACGATGCCCGACTGGCCCCCGGGCCCGTACCCGTGGCCGGCGATGAGGCTCGCGATGCCGGTGCCCGTCTCCCCGAAGTAATGGCCGGCCGGCAGCGGGCTGATGAAGTCCCGGCCGGCCCGCACCGTCCGGGTGAGGTCAGGTTGCTGCGGGTTGACTCCGTCGCTGAGGACAGCGACGACGACTCCGCTGCCCCTGGTTGCCGTCCAGGCCTGCCGGACCCCCAGCCCGCTCAGGTACCACTCGGCGCTGCGCACTCCCGACGCGCCCGCGGGCAGGCTAATGAGGGGGATCGTACTGACCGCGATACCGGTCGCGATCAGTGCCTTGAGGGGGCGGGAGTTCCTCAGTGGCACGCCGTCCTAGCCTTCCGTGGGGAGTACCGCACATTGTGCCATGTTGAAGATATTTGCGTGCTATCTGTGCGAACTCTCGCAGCCCAGGACGGCCCTTTCCGGTCGCCGGCTCAGTGGGGGCGTGCCGTCGCGGTGTGCGCCTGAGATAGCCGCACGTGAGCGCCAGGCGGCAGTCCGAGCTGCTGCGCCGCGTCCCCCGCGTTGATGGCCAGCGAGATCAGCCCGGCACTGTCCGTGAACGCCACGATCTCGCCCGGCGCTCCGGCCGCGAACGTGTCGAGGTAAGGGACGGTCAGCTGCCTGCGCCCGCACCGAACCACGACCGGGGAGCCGATCCCGATACCCAGAAGTCCGACGTCGGCCGCGGGGATCGACAGCTGCACGTTCCCGAACCGGTCGACCGACATCACCTCGCCCTCGGCCTCGCCGTCGTGGACCCGGCTCGTCGGGGCGGGCAGCTCGACCAGTTCGTCGGTGCTGATCTCGTCGCCGACGTCGGTGAGCTTGGTGCCGGCGGCCAGATGCGCGGCGACCGGCATGAAGATGTCCCGTCCGTGGAAGGTCGCCGACACGGGGTGCAGCCACAGCTCCCCGTTGGTGAGCTGCACGGCCAGCCGGGCGCCGCCGAGGCCCGCGACCGCCCAGGACAGCAGGCCGTTGTCCGGGCCGACGACGATGCTCTCGCCCGCCGCCACCGCGATTGCCCGCCGGACCGTGCCCACCCCGGGGTCGACCACCGCCACGTGCACCGCCGGCGGCAGGTACCCGACCGTCTGCGCCAGGACGGCCGCGCCCCGGCGGACATCGCCAGGCGGCACGAGGTGAGTGATGTCGATCACCTGAGCCGCGGGGGCTATGCGGGCGACAGCGCCGTGACAGGCTGCGACGAATCCGTCCTCTAGGCCGTAGTCGGTGAGGAAGCTCACGTAGTTATAGGCGGTCACGAATGGTGAGCGTACGGCGCTATCGGCTCCGCGCATAGGCCGTGGCGCCCGCGTGCCTAGGATAGGAAAACAGGCGCGGGCTGCCGGGGAGGCCGGAATTGGCGGACTTGTCCGAGCGCGATATGCGCATTCTGGCCTTCGAGCGGAGCTGGTGGCGGCTGGCTGGCGCCAAGGAACGCGAGATCCTGGAGGTTTTCGGCGTGCCGGTCACCAGGTATTACCAGCTGCTCAATGAGCTCATTGACCGGCCCGAGGCCGCCGAGTTCGACCCGGTCCTGGTGACGCGCCTGCGGCGGCAGCGCGGCCGGCGCCAGCGCATCCGGTCGGCGCGCCCGGACTGACCCGGTGCCGCCCCCGGTTCTGCCGGAGCCCGCGACCGAGTCAGGCCGGGCCGGCCTGGCCGCGCTCATCGCGCGGCCGCGAACGTCGCTCATCGCACTGGACTTTGACGGGACCCTCGCGCCGATCGTCGATGACCCGGCCGACGCCAGGGCCGGGCCACCCACGACGGCCGTCCTCCGACGGCTTGCCCGCGTGGCCGGAACTGTCGCGATCATCACCGGGCGGCCGGCGGCCGACGCGGCCGAGTTCGCCGGCCTGACCACCGGGTCCGATGTCATCGTCCTCGGACACTATGGGGCCCAGCGGTGGGAGCGCGGCGAGCTGACCAGCCCGCCGCCACCGGCGGGACTCGCCACGGCGCGGGCTGAGCTGCCTGGCCTCCTGGCGGCCGAGGGCGCGGCGGCGGGAACGTTCGTGGAGGGCAAAGGCTACGCCGTCGCCGTGCACACCCGCAGGACCGCGAGCCCGCAGGCTGAGCTCGACCGCCTTACCGGCCCGCTCGCGGCGCTGGCCGACCGGACGGGCCTCGCGATGGAGCCGGGCCGGTTCGTGATCGAGCTTCGCCCGCCGGGCTCGGACAAGGGCGGGGCGCTGCGCGGACTCGTGGCCGAGCGGTCGGCGGAGGCGGTCATGTTCTGCGGCGACGACGTCGGCGACCGGCCGGCCTTCCGCGCGGTGCGGGAACTACGGGCCGACGGCATCCCCGGCCTGGCGGTCTGCAGCGGATCGGAGGAGGTGCCCGAGCTGGCTGCCGAGGCTGATCTGGTGGTCGCAGGCCCGCCGGGCGTCACCGCGCTGCTGGCCGGCCTGGCCGATGCGTTCGGCGGAGACTAGCTAGTTAGTCTGCTCGAGCGCGTCGAGCTGATCGTCGAACCACCGGGCGGGCGGCATCGCCGCGGCGGCACTGGCGAGCGCCGCGCAGCGCTTGGAACGCTCCTGCTCGTCCATGTCCAGGGCGCGGCCCAGCGCGTCGGCGGTCTCGCTCACGTCGAACGGGTTGACCATGATGGCCGCGTCGGCAAGCTCGGCCGCGGCGCCGGCCTCGGTCGACAGAACCAGCGCGCAGCTCCGGCCCGACAGGACCGGGCCTTCCTTGGCCACCAGGTTCATCCCGTCCCTGATCGGGTTCACCAGCAGCACGTCGGCGAGCCTGAGCGCGGCGAGTGAGCGGGCGTAGTCGTCATCGACCTGCAGGATCAGCGGATCCCAGCCCGGAACCGCGAACTCGTCCTCGATTTCCCTGGCCAGCTTCTCCACCGTCGCGGCGTACTCGCGGTACTCCGCCAGGTCGGTCCTCGACGGGTAGGCGAACGCCAGCTTCGTGACCCGGCCATGCCACTCGGGCCGGCTGCGCAGCAGCTCGCGGTAGGCCTCAAGGCCGCGGACGATGTTCTTCGAGAGCTCGGTCCGGTCTACGCGGACGATCAGTTTCCGGCCGCCGGTCTGCTCGGTCAGGCGCGCGACGAGCTTCTGCACGTCGTGCTCGCCCGCCCGCTCGCGCAGCAGGTCCGCGTCGACGCCGAGCGGGTGCACTCCGATGCTGGTCACGTGCCCGGCGTGGGAAACCTGGCGGCGGTCCCGGTCGACGTGGCAGTCGAGGAAGGCCTCGCAGCAGTCGAGGAAGGCGTCGGCCCAGCGCTGGCACAGGAATCCGGCGTGATCGGCGCCGAGGATGCCGGTCAGCACCTCGCGGCCGATGTCGTCGGGCAGCAGCCGGTAGTAGTCGGGCGGCGCCCAGGGCGTGTGCGAGAAGTGGGCCGTCGGGATCGACGGGGCCATATCGGCCAGCATGCGCGGCGCCAGGCACAGGTGGTAGTCCTGGATGACCGCCCTGGCCTGCCTGGCGTCCGCGGCGGGCACCGCGTCGGCGAGCGCGCTCGCGAACGCCTCGTTATAGGCGCGGAACGCGGCCCAGTCCCGGCGGAACTCAGGCCCGAAGCTCGGGTGGTTCGGGGTGTCGTACAGCATGTGGTGCACGAACCACAGCGTCGAGTTGGCGACGGCGTTGTAGGCCCGGTCGAATACCGGCTCGGGGATGTCCAGCATCTTCACCGCGGAGTCGCGGGTGCTGCCCTCCCAGGGGATGCGCCCGTCCGGCAGCTGACTGGCGGCGGCGCGGTCATCGTCACTGAGGGCAGCACAAACCCAGAGCATGTCCTCCTTGTCGGCTACGGCCGACAGTCCGGACACCATGCCCCCGCCGCCGCGCCTGGCCTCCAGGCGCCCGTCTTCCCCGCGGGTGAACGAGAGGGGCCCCCGATTGGACGCGACAAGCACGCGTCTGCCGCCGGTATCGCTCATGTGTCTCCAAGGCTACCCCTGACGAAGCGTGCGAAACCGCCCGGCGAGGGCTGCCAGGACCGGGGTTGGCGGTCATGAGGGGCGACAAGTTACAGTGGGCGCACAACTTCATATTGCTCATCCAGAGGGGTGGAGGGAACGGCCCGATGAAGCCCCGGCAACCATCACGATGATCATGCGCCTCTGATCAAGCGGCGAGGTCGACTCGTGACAGGTGCCAACTCCGGCCCGCGGCAGGTAGCCGCGGGACAGATGAGGAGAGAGGCCTCGCCAGTGTCGACTGCGACCATTGAAGTTCCATCCCGTTTCGGGAACGCGACCCACCTGTCCTGCCGCGAGTGCGGGCACACCTGTGCCCTGGGCTCGCAGCACGCCTGCGCTGAGTGCTTCGGCCCCCTGGAGGTCGCCTACAGCCTGCCCCCGATCTCCAGGAAGTCCATCGAAGCGGGGCCGCTCAACATCTGGCGTTACGCCAGCCTGCTGCCGGTCCCCGCCGACGTCGCCGCGACGCCGAATCTCGAGCCGGGCTGGACGAAGCTGAGCAGGGCAGCCGAGCTCGCCAGGGCGCTCGGCATGCGCGAGCTGTGGATCAAGGACGAGCGGGGGAACCCGACCCACTCGTTCAAGGACCGCGTCGTCGCCGTCGCGCTGGCGGCCGCCCGCGAACTCGGCTTCACGGTGCTCGCCTGCCCGTCAACCGGCAACCTCGCCAACGCCGTCGCTGCCGCCGCCGCGCGGGCCGGCATCCGGTCGGTCGTGCTGATCCCGGCGGACCTGGAGCCGCAGAAGATCATCGGCACCGCGGTCTTCGGCGGCACGCTGGTCCTCGTGCGGGGCAATTATGACGACGTCAACCGGCTGGCGTCCGAGCTGGCCGACGAGCGCGAGGACTGGGCGTTCGTCAACGTCAACGTCCGGCCCTACTACGCCGAGGGATCCAAGACCATCGGCTTCGAAATCGCCGAGCAGCTTGGCTGGCGGCTGCCCGAGCAGATCGTCGTCCCGGTGGCATCCGGCGCCCAGCTCGTGAAGATCGACAAGGGCTTCCGCGAGCTGATCGCGACCGGGCTGGTGCCCGATTCCGGCTACCGGGTGTTCGGCGCGCAGGCGTCGGGCTGCGCACCGGTGGCAACCGCGTTCCGTAATGGGCAGGACGTGGTGCAGCCGGTACGTCCGGCGACGATCGCCAAGTCGCTCGCGATCGGCAACCCGGCCGACGGCCCGTACGTGCTGGATGTCGTGCGGCGCACCGGTGGCGTGGTCGCGGACGTCAGCGATGAGGAGCTGGCCGACGCGATCCGGCTGCTCGCCGGGACCGAGGGCATCTGGGCGGAGACGGCGGGCGGGGTCACGCTGGCCGTGCTCCGCAAGCTGCTCGCGGCCGGGCAGATCGATCCGGACCTGCCAACGGTCATCATCAACTCCGGCGAAGGGCTCAAGACGCCCGACGCCGCCGCGGCGGCGTTCCCGGTGCCGGCCGCGATCCCCGGAACCCTGGCGGCGTTCGAGGAGCTGGAGTCCTCGCTGCGCCCCGCTCTTCGGAAGGTGGGCACGGCATGACGGTCTCGGTGCGAGTCCCGACAATCCTGCGGACCTACACCGGCGGCAATGCGATCGTCAGTGCCGAGCCGGGCACGGTCCGCGAAGTGATCGAAGGGCTGAACGCGCAATTCCCCGGAATTGGCGGGCGACTGCTCGATGACGCGGGCCAGCTGCGCCGATTCGTCAATGTCTATGTGGACGAAGAGGACGTCAGGCTCGCGCAGGGCCTGGACACTCCTGTCGCCGCAGGCGCGCAGGTCTCGGTAATCCCGGCAGTTGCGGGCGGCTGACGGGCGTTGCACGGCATCCGCGGAGCAAGCGCGCGCACCGCGCAATGTGCCAGAGACAGGCACAAGTCGCCGCACTTGACTACCGGCAGGATGTAGAGTCGTTTCCGGTCGCTGTTGGTGCGGGAAGAGCGGCAAGCTGAGCTTGCTGGTGAAGCCAGGACTGTGCCGCGATCAACGGGTTTCGCAAAGAAAGGGCGGGACCCGCAGCCCGTGCAAGTAGGGAGTTGTTGGTAATGGCTCAGGGCACCGTCAAATGGTTCAACGCGGACAAG
>DAIOWC010000193.1:0-2442 GCA_036758685.1 Streptosporangiaceae bacterium
GCCTGCTCGGTGCACCACCAGTACTCCTCGAGCGTCTCGCCCTTCCAGGCGAACACCGGGATGCCCTGCGGGTTCTCGGGGGTGCCGTTCGGCCCGACGGCTACGGCGGCGGCAGCGTGGTCCTGCGTGGAGAAGATGTTGCAGCTCGCCCAGCGGACCTGCGCGCCGAGAGCGACCAGGGTCTCGATGAGGACGGCGGTCTGGATCGTCATGTGCAGGGAGCCGGTGATCCGGGCGCCGGCCAGTGGCTGGGAGTCGGCGTACTCGGCCCGGGTGGCCATGAGCCCCGGCATCTCGTGCTCGGCCAGCCGGATCTCCTTGCGGCCGAAATCGGCCAGCGACAGGTCGGCGACCTTGAACGGCAGGTTCTCAGCGGACATTGCGCTCCTCTTGGCGTCTGCGTTGCCCGGCCCTCGATGGTGGGCCCAGTGATCGCCCCGGTCGTACCGGGGCCACTCACGACCGTATGGCAGGGTGTGCCCGTCGCGCACGCTGAGCAGCCTGTTCTTGACAAGAACTTGTAAGATTCGAGGATGCGCATCACCGAGGCGGCCGAGAAACTGGGCATGACGCCCAGAATGCTCCGGTATCGGGAGTCGCTGGGCCTGCTGCCGGCGCTGCGCCCGAGCCGCCGCCGGGGAGCGCCCCCGCGGTCCCCGGCTGGCTCACACCGGCAGTTCACCGAGGCCGACCTGGCCGCCGTGGCGCTCGGCCAGTCGATCGAACGGCGCTATGACATCAGCCCGGTGGAGCTGTCCTTTGGCATCCGGGTTCTGGCCGACCCGCGCGTGCGGGCCGAGGTCGCCGAGTTCGGCCGGCGCATCGGCCGCATCCAGGCTCCCCCGGCCCGCGCGCTCGACTTCGAGCAGGAGCGCGCCCAGCGTCTCCTGCGGCTCGATCAGAGGCCGCGGAACTGACTGCGGCTGATCGGGACCGATTCTCAGTGGATAGCACTGACAATCGGTCCCGATGTCCAGACGTCCCCCGGCGCGGTCACTGAGCCTCGCCGGAGAGCCGGAAGTACGAAGCCGGCGTGGCCCCGGTCTCGCGCCGGAACGCCGCCACGAACGCGCTCGCGGACTCATACCCCACCTGACGCGCGACGGTGCCGACGGCCGCACCCGCCGCCAGCGCGGGCAGTGCCGCCTGCAGCCGGAGCATCGTGCGCCAGCGACCGAAGCTCATCCCGGTGCCGGCGAGGAACCCGCGGGCGAGCGTGCGCTCGCTGGCCCCGACGTGCCTGCCCCAGGAGGCCAGCGTCCGGTCGTCGGCCGGGTCGGCGGTCAGCGCCTCCGCGACCTCGCGCGCCCGGTCCTCCCCCGGCATCCGTACTTCGATGGTGCTCATCGCGACCGGCGCCAGCAGGTCGACCAGGACGGCCTCGGCGTTCGTGCGCTGACCGGCCGAGAGCCCATCCGTTCCCAGATAATTGATGATCTCGGTGAGTAGCGGGCTGGCGGTGACCGGCGTCGGCTCGCTCCAGCTGACCGGGCACAGTGACGGCCGCACGTACACCGAGCGCATGGTCGCCGCCGCCCCGGCGGTCAGCGTCTCGTGCCGCACCCCCGCCGGAATCCAGAGTGCGCGGGTTGGCGGGAGCACCCACGCCCGGTTCTGGACGCGGACGGTCAGCACGCCGTTCGCAGCCCAGGCGAGCTGGTGATCGTCGTGGGTATGCCAGTCGAAGACCAGTCCTCGGGGCATGGGAAACGTCGCGACGAACGCCGCCCCGCCCTCGGACCGGTCAGGGGCCGTGCAATGTCCGTCCCGCGACACAACATGGCAGGTTACGCCCTTGGGCCGGATCCAGCATCTCCGTAGCGTCGTGGTCATGAACGAGAACCATGCGCGAGTGTGCACGAGCCCCGAGTGGGCGCAGTACCTGCAGACGGAGATACTCCCCGTGCTGACCAGGGATGCCGGCCTCGGGGAGGAGATGCTGGAGATCGGGCCAGGGCCGGGCGCGGCCACCGACTGGCTGCGCCACAAGGTCAAGCGGCTGACCGCCGTCGAGATCGACGAGGCGGCGGCCGGCGAGCTGGTCAGCCGGTACGCGGACACGAACGTCGAGATCGTCGTCGGCAGCGGCGCCGAGCTCAGCTACCCCGAGGCCAGCTTCGACTCGGTCGGCTCGTTCACGATGCTGCACCACGTTCCGACAACGGCGCTCCAGAACAAGATCCTCGCCGAGGCCTTCCGGGTGCTGCGGCCTGGCGGCGTGCTGATCGCCTCGGACAGCCTGGCCAGCTCCGGCCTGCACGGCTTCCACGAGGGCGACACCTATAACCCGGTCGAGCCGGCGTCGGTGATCAGCAGGCTGCAGACAATCGGCTTCGACAAGATGACCGTCACGGTCGATCACGCTCTGCTGTTCGCGGCCAGGAAGCCGTCCGGTGAGTCGTCGGAGTGCGGGGCGGACTCGGCTGACGACTGAACTGTCGG
>DAIOWC010000193.1:2542-12303 GCA_036758685.1 Streptosporangiaceae bacterium
CATGCGCGAGCAACCCGAGGATCTGGCCTGGCTCGACCAGCTGCTGCAGCACTCGCGGGCCGGTTCGGGCGAGCACCTGCAGTCGATCATCCGCGCCGACCGGACGGTGCCGGCCGCCGAGCTCGTGGAGCGGCTGGCCGGGATGCACGAGCTGGCGGTCGCGACCGTCAGCGCGTCCTGCCGGCCGCGCGTCAGCGCCGTCGACGGGCACTTCCTGCGCGGCCGCTGGGTGTTCACCACGGACGCGACCGCGGTCAAGGCCCGCGATCTGCGCGCCCGCCCGCAGGTCAGCGCGGCGTACATTCAGGGCGAGACGTTCGCGGTGTTCACCCACGGGGACGCCGAGTTCCTCGGGCCCGATCACCCCGACCGCGGCTGGGTCGAGGAGCACCTCACCGCGCACTACGGCGTCTCGCCGTCCACCTGGGGCGACGACATCCCCTACATCCGCATCAATCCGACGTGGATGGTCAGTTTTCACGGCGGGAACGAGAGCTAGCGCCGGCCGGCGCGGCCCGCTCGTGGCGGTTACTTGGGCCGGGGCCGTCTGACGGCCTGGGTCGCGGCCCGCGCCGCGCTGCGCACCGAGCGACGCCGGACCGCCTTGATCGCCGGGTCGGTCAGATCTGCCCGGCTGGCCTGGTAGATGTCGGGCTCCAGAAAGATGAGCTCCGCGATCGGCACCGCCGCCCGGACCCGGCGTTCGGCCGCGTCGATCCCGGCGGCGATGCTGGCGGCCGTGTCGTCGTGCCGCACGGCGATCTTCGCGGCCACCAGCAGGTCCTCCGGGCCGATGTGCAGGGTGCGCATGTGAATGACGCACTGCACCTCGGGGCCGGCCTCGATCGCCGCGACGATCGCGGCCTCGGTGTCGGCGCTCGCGGACTCGCCGATGAGCAGGCTCTTCATCTCCCTGGCCAGGATGATCGCGACGCAGCCCAGGAGCAGGCCGATCGCCAGGGATCCCGCCCCGTCCCATCGGTCGTCGTGGGTGATCGCCGATAGCCCGACGCCGAGCAGGGCCAGGACCAGGCCGATCAGGGCGGCGATGTCCTCCAGCAGGACGGCCGGGAGCTCCGGCGCCTTGGCCTGAAGGATGAAGTTCCGCCAGCCGGAGCGGCCTCTGGTCCGGTTCGACTCGGCGACGGCCGTCCGCAGCGAGAACGCCTCCAGCCCGGCGGCGACCGCCAGCACCGCGAGCGCCACGACCTCGGAGGTCAGCTTCTCCGGATGCCGGATCCGCGAGATGCCCTCGTAGACACTGAACAGCGAGCCGACGACGAAGATCACGACGGCGACGATGAAGCCGTAGAAGTAGCGCTCCTGCCCGTACCCGAACTGGTGCTGCTCGGTCTCGGCCCGCCGCGCCCTTGTCCGGCCGAACAGCAGGAGCAGCTGGTTGCCCGAGTCGGCCACAGAATGCACGGACTCGGCGAGCATGGACGCCGAGCCGGTGATGAGAAACGCTACGAACTTGGTGACCGCGATGGCGAGGTTGGCCGCGAGCGCTGCGAAAACGGCGCGGGCGCCGTGTCCGTGCTCAGCGGGAGGCTCCGCCACGGGCTAATCGCCCTTACTCCCGCCCGCGGGCCGAGGGGTCGCGGGCTTCGTCGATCAGCAGCACCGGGATGTCGTCACGCACTGGGTAAGCCAGCCCGCAGTCCGCTCCGGTGCACACCAGCTCATTCGCTTCCTCGTCGGCGCGCAGCGGCGCGTGGCATTTCGGGCAGGCCAGGATCTCGAGGAGCCACTCGTCGATCTTCATGCACAGTCTCCAGTCGCTCTTATCCGTCCCGCGCCGCACGCAAAAGTGCTCTTGGTGCACCTTACGCACCCGGTCAGCCAGTGCCGGTAGCGGGTGCAGTGCTCCGGTAGAGGCTAGCGGGGCCGCCCGGCGTCGGGCGGGGCCGACTTCAGCACCCGGAGGTGGCCGCGCCGGCCCACCTCGATGCCCTGCCCCGTCGGCTCCTCGGGGGTCCGGGGCACGGTCGCCTCGCGGACGGCATTGGCCAGGGCCTCCAGGTCGTCTTCCTCTTCCTCGACCGGGGCAACCGGGAGGCGGACGACATCCCAGCCGCGTGGCGCCGTCATCCGGTCCGCGTGCCGGGCGCAGAGGTCATAGCAATGCGGCTCGGTGAACGCCGCCAGCGGCCCGAGCACTGCGGTCGAGTCGCGGTAGACATAAGTCAGCGTGTAGAGCGCAGTCTGCCTGCACGCTGGCCGGGAGCACTGACGAGCGGTCAACTGGGCACCCCGGTCCGATCCCCGCAGCCAGCACTCGCCGGTCTCGTGTGGCCGGCCCGGCCAGGCTCGCGATGGTCGCTCACAACGGCTGACGGTACCGAGCGGCAGCCGGTAACGCCACCACCTGGGGCACACTGCGCGATCGTGTCTCCGGCTGCCAGATCGCAGCCGCCCGGATCGGCCGGCTCCGCTGGGATACGCTCAGTTACTGTGCATGAGGCTGGCAGTGAGCGGCGGCCGGGCCAGGGCCGGATTCACCGGCGCGACCGGCATGGCCGCGGGCTGCGCGGATCCCTCGTCCCGCCGGGCGTCCCGCTGCACCGCACCCGCGGCGAGCGCTTCGATGATCTTGTTCTGCTCGCCGTGTCCCAGCTGGAACCCCGGTGGGAAACCGAGCTGACGGGCATCGAGTTCGCCGTCGAGGAGATCCCGCCGGCTGAGCCCGGCCCGGACGAGGCCGACCCGGTCCCCCTGGCCCGGCTCGAGCACGCGGGCAGCGACGGCATGGACGACCGCCCGGCCAGGATCGTCCTGTACCGGCGGCCGCTCATGGCACGCGCCGATGGCGACGAGGAACTGGCCGAGCTGGTGCTCGACGTGATCGTCGAGGAGTTCGCCCACTGGCTGGGCGTCGATCCGCAGACGGTCGATCCCGGCTATCCCGGCGACGACTGAGCCCGCTGCTCCCAGCTCCGCAGCATTGCCTGCAAACTGTGGCTACCCTCTGAATCTGTGACCCGTGCTCGTCTGGGCAGTGTCCTCGGCATCATCGTGACCGCGGGCCTGGCCCTGTTCTGCGCGATGCTCGGCGTGTGGTTCCTCGGCGATGCGCTGAGCGCTCACCGTGACCCGCTGGGGCCGGGCGAGCCCTATGCGTATGCGGCGGGCAGTTTCGTCTTCTTCTGCCTGCTGGTGTGGGTGGCCATCCAGTTCGAGCACCGGCTGCGCGGCGCGGGCCCGGACCGGGCTCGTCAGGCGCCGGTCGCGATCTCCTTCTTCCTGCTCGTGTACCTGAGCATCGTCATCGGCTTTGGCGTCTTCGCCATCAATGTCCACGCCCAGGCGGCCCGGTCGTCATACGTGCAGGGCCACGGGGTGTCCCGCGCCGGCGGCATCATCAGCGTCCAGAACGTCGAGCATCAGGGGCCTCGAGATGGCCCGTATTACACGGCCCTGATCACGGTCACGCTCGCGCCGCCGGTGGGCGGTCACTCCACCACGGTCGTCCACGACCCGCGCGGATCGAACCTCATCCCCGGCGAGGGCCTGGCGGTACTCGTCGACGCTCAGCAGCCGGTCTACGCCGAGATGCCTGGCCAGCCGTTCGTCCAGAACGCGGGGTGGATCTTCGCAGGCTCGGTCAGCCTGGGCTTCGTCCTCATCGGCGTGCTGCCGCTCGCGAGCATGCTGGTGCGCATGATTGGCCGCTATCGCCGGCGCGGGACGCTGCAGGGCGAGCACCGTCGTCATCCGGTCATGGACGGCAGGTAGGGCATCGGCGCACCGCCCGGGTGCGATCATGGGCTCATGACCGCGTGGCGGGATGTCGAGCAGGCGGAGCCAGAGTTCGCTGGGCGCGTCCGGGCGCTATTCGATGCCTACCGGCACAAGACGCTGGCCACGCTCCGCGCCGACGGGTCGCCGCGAATCTCGGGGATCGAGACGATCTTCGAGGACGGCGAGCTGATATTTGGCTCGATGCCCCATGCCCGCAAGGGCGCCGACCTGCGCCGGGATCCGCGGTTCGCGCTGCACAGCGCCACGGTGGACCCGGTCGAAGGCGCCGAGGCCCAGTGGCCGGGAGAGGCGAAGATCTCCGGCCGGGCCATCGCCGCCGGGCCGATCACGAACGGACCAGACGGCGACCGCTTCCGCGCCGACATCGCCGAGGTCGTGCACACCCACCTCAATGACGAGGCGACCCTGCTCGTCATTGAGTGGTGGACGCCCGGTCACGGGCTGCGCGGGGTCAGTCGCGAGTAGCGCTGCGCCCGCCGCGCTACGGCAGGACTGCCGTCAGCGAATCCTGCACGGGGGGCAGCAGGACCGAGGTCAGCGAGCTTGGCACCGGCAGGATCGACTGGACCACGCCGTGCGCGCTGATGACCTGGCCCGCATAGAGCGGCCCGGAGCCGGCCAGCGGGGTGACGACAACCATGACGTTCTGGCTACGGCGGCCGGCTGGTGCCTTGACCACGTACACGACGCTGGAGCGGGCCTTCACCTGCACCACCGTGCCCGTCTGAGCGGTAGCCGGATCGGTCGCCGACGCGACGGTGATCCGGACTGACACCGCCGTGGCGGGCGCGGACAGCACGAGGTCCGTCCCTGCGGCCGGCGTATCGGCGATGACGCCCTGTTCCTGCACGGGAGCGTCGCTCGCCGCCAGTGCCCCTGGCGTCCCGGCCGGGCCGCCGGAGACGAGCATGCTGGCGACGACCGGCGCCGAGGAGGAAATGCTGATCGCGCCAAGCTGGCCGCTGAGGGCCGGCAGCGGGATCTCCGTCGCCGTGCCGCCGAGCAGGTCGATGCCCGTGCCGCCGGTTGGCTGATAAGAACCGCGGGACGTCACGGCCGTGACCTTGACCTGAGCGGTCGCGGTCCCCGGCACGGCGATGAAGAGCTCGGGCGAGCCGCCGCGGCTGGGGAGGCCGGGGATCACCAGATTCGTGGACGGCGCCTGCGTGGCCGGCAGCCAGCCGCCGTCATCTGAGTTCGTCCGGCTCTCGCGCAGCGCCGCGACCACCCGGCCGACGCTCGTGGTGACGTTCAGCGCGACGACCTTGGACGACGACAGCAGGCGCCCGAGCGGCTGCTCGACCATGCTGTGCGGCGGCACGGTGATGCTGTTGTCGGCGTCACCGACCAGCGGCCCGCTCTTGGTGACGTCGGTGTACAGCGTGACCTGCGCGTCGGCGGCCTCACCGTCGGTGTTCATGAGGTACAGCTGGATGTCAGCCGCCGAGGTCTGGCCGGGACCGACAAACCAGAAGCTCGTCCCCGGGGTGCCGCACTGCGCGGTCACCAGCCCGCCCGGTCCGGTCTGCTCGACCTCGAGGCCCTGGGCCATGGCGCCGGTCGCGTCCACCACGAGGCCGCCGCGGCCCGCGGTCGTGGTGACCTGCGGGGTCGATCCGGGCTGACCGGCGGCGAGGTTCTTCGTAAGCGGCGGCGCCGCCTTGACGGTCACGACGTGCGGCACGCCGGGCTGGGTCACGGTCGCGACCGCTTGCCCCGGGTTGCTGCTGCCGCCGGGAACCAGGCGCGTGGCGACCGCCGATCCGCCCGACGCCGAGCCGGGCATGGACGCGACCGCGAGCGACCCCGCGGTGACGCCGGCGGAGCCCGGCTCCGCACACGCGCGCAGCGCCGATGTCACGGCCGCCTGCCCGGCGCTGCGACCGCCCTCTTTTGTTGCGCTGGCGGGGGCGGGGTGGCGCAGCCCGGCAACCCCGTAGACGCCAGCCAGCGCGAGCACGACGAACAGCGCGAAGAGCAGCCGGCGGCTGCGCGTCCGGTTCACCACGTGTCCCCATCAGTCTCGTCCGCGGGGGCAATCCAGCCTCGCTGCGGGCGGTCACCGCGGCCGCCCCAGTCGTGATGCACCTCGCCGGGCAGCGCCTCAAGCGCATCGCCCTGCTCCGGCCAGGAGGCCTGGCCGGGGACGGACCAGTCGGACTCCGCGCCTGACGCTCCCTCCGGATACGCCTGCGCGGGATCCTGGGGCCAGCCCTGGGGCTCAGCCTGCGGCCAGCCGCGCTGGGGCTCGGACGGCACCCACCCCGAGCCCTGATCGTCCTGGCGCCACGAGCCGTCGTCATTCGCCGGCCAGGCGGATGCGCCCTGCGGCTGGGGCCCGTCCCAGTCGCGGTCCGGCGCCTCGGGCACCCGAGCAGCGCCGCGCCTGCCCGGGGCCGGCTCGGGCGCGGCCGTCTCATAGGGCTCATAAGACCGCGGGCGTGAGTGCGGCCCCGAGTATGACGGCTCGTCTGAGTACGGCGCGCCCGACGGCGAGCGGCCGGCCGGCGACTGCGCGGCCCGCGGCCGCCAGTCCTCGAGCGGCCGGTCCTCGCGGGGCTGCCTGTCCTCGCGGGCCTGCCTGTCCTCGCGGGGCTGCCTGTCCTCGCGGGGCCGCCAGTCCTCGCGCGGCTCCTGGAAGCGACCGCCCGACGGCGACGGCCGTCCGCCCGGCTCGTCATCAAAGCGGCTGCCGGATGGCGACATTGCCGGGCCGGACGAATGCCTGGAGCCGGGACCGGGTCCGTCCGGCGGCGCTGGCCGCTCGCGGGCACCTGAGTAGGAGTCAGGCGGCCCGCCGAGGAAACGGCTGGCCGGCTGCCCGGCCGGCCACGCCGCCCGTGGTCCTGCGCCCGCTCTGGCCGCCGCCGCCCCGGCCGCTGCGGCACCCGCCACGCCGGCCGCGCCGGCGCCACGTGCGGCCGCGCCGGCTGCGCCCCGGCCGCCGGCAGCCCCGGCAGTACCCGCGCGGCCAACGGCGCCAGCACCGGCGCTGCCGACGGCACCGGCGCCGCGGGCCGCGGCCTCGGCGGCCGACGTCGCTGCCTTTCCGCGGCCGACCAGCCGCGCGGCCTTTCCGGCGCTATCGCGTATCGTCCGGCCCGCCGCTGCGGCCGTCTCGTCGGCCCCGTCGGCGTCACCAGCCCGGCCCTTCGCGCCAGCGGCAGCGAGGCGACCGGACCTGGCCGGCGCCGGAGCGCGCCCGCGACCCGATCTGCCCTTGCGGCCAGACCGGCCGGCTCGGCCGGCTCGGCCGGCCAGGCCGCGTCCGGCGGCGGCAGCGCGGGCCGCGGCCGTGCGCGCGCCCGCGGGAACCGGCCTGGCGCTGGTCGCCTCGTCATCGGCCGCCTGGGCCTGCTCGGCGCTCGCGGCGACTTCGGCCTGGATCTCGGCGGCGCTCTTGGCCCCGGGCAGGGCCAGCACGGCCACCACCAGGATGGCCAGCAGCTCGAGCGCGGTGATCAGGTCGTGCAGCAGGCTGCTGCGGCCGACCGAGAGCGTGCCGCCGCCGGCCGGGAGCGTGAATGCCTGGGCCCAGCTGCCAGCCGGAGAGGCCACCGGCGTGAGCGCGTGCCCGTTGAGCGCGGCGTGCCAGCCACCCGACGGCTCGGCGAGCTCGAGCACGCCGCCCGAGGCCGGCGCCGCGGCCCCCGAGACGCCCACCGATCCCGACTGGATCGGAACGACCGTGCCGTCCGGCTCGACGACGCTGACCCGGGACGGGAATGTGCCGAGCCGCCACAGGTCGAACGACGGGTTCATGCTGAGCCCGCTCAGGCCGGCCACGCCGTCCAGCACGCTGGCGAGCTGAGCGTTCACGGGCGCGCGCATGAGCACGAAGCCAATGTCGAAGTTGGCCAGCAGCTGAGCCTGGTTCTCGGCCTGGCCGCCGCCGGGCGCGACCAGGGCGGCGACCGCCTGGTTCAGCGCACTCTGAGCGGCCGTCGGCGGCTGCACGCCAGGGTCGGTGAACAGCGGGCTGTCGGAGCGCAGCAGCAGGTAGGAAACGTGCCCGCCCGAATCGGACAGCACCAGCGTGCGCAGCTGACGGCCCGCACCGCCGGTCGCCGGCACCAGGGACGGGATCACCTGGCTGCTGACCTGGGCCACCGGCCCGTTGACACCGTGCACCACCCAGAACGCGGCGGCGAGCACCGGGGCCGACGCGGCCGCGATGCCGAGCAGGACCACGGAGGCGCCCCGCGCGCCGGACGGGCGCCGTGAGCCCTTGCGGCCGCGCGGGACCGCTTCCCGGCCGAGGCCGTCAGCACCAGCCGCGGCTGCCAGCAGCAGGCCCGCCGCAGCCACCGCGAGCGCGACTCCCGGCCACGGGCTCATCGCCTGCCCGCCGGCCGGGGTCACGGTCTCCCGGCTCACCAGGACCGCCGTCGTCAGCCCGAGCAGGGCCGTGATCCAGCCCGCCACGACGAGCCGGCGCCGCCGCGTGGCCAGCAGCGCGAGCAGGCCGGCCAGGACGAGCGCGGCGCTGACCCAGTACGGCGGCAGGCCGGGCCCGCCGGGGCTGAGCAGGAGCAGCGACCGGGCCGGAAGCGCCGTGGCCGCGAGGCCAGGCTCCTGCACTCCGGCCTCGAGCAGCAGGCCGGAGGGATGCGCCAGCAGCTCCAGCATCCACGGCAGCAGCAAGATCAGCGGGGTCAGGGCCATGATGCCGAGGTTGATCGCCGCCGCCTGACCGCGGCGCAAGAGGACGGCCGCGATCACGATGCCGACCAGGGCCATCAGCCAGATCAGCGGCACGAACGACGTAGCCACAGTGAGCAGCAGGCCGGTTGCCCAGGCAGCCCGGCGGGCCAGCCGGGGTGTCTCGGTGAATACCCGCGCGGCCTGCAGGCCGATCAGCGGGATCAGGACGAAGGCCACCGCGCTGCCGAGGCGCCCGGCCGCGATCGCTCCGAACGCGACCGGCAGCAGCGCGTACGCCGCCGCGGCCCAGACCCGGACCGGCACGGACTTGGTCACCCGCCGCAGCGCGACGAGCGCGGTGATCCCGGCGAGCGGCACGCACCCGAGCAGCAGCAGGTCAATGGCGAGCCAGGTTTTGCCGACCAGCAGCGTGGCCAGCAGGGCGATGAAGCCGGCCGACGGCGGGGCGGCGCTGGCCGAGCCCACCCCGGCGGGATGGAACGCCTGCAGGACCTCGCCCCAGAGCTGGCCCGCGCCCTCCCAGGCCGGGAGCAGGGCACCGCCACCGAGCGGGCCGCCGCTGAGCGCGCCCGCGATCAGCCGGTGCTCGGCGACCGCGGCGACCACGATGAGCGCGAGCGTCAGCAGCACGCCCGGCCTGGTCACGAACCGCTGGAGGAATCCGCTGTCGGTCAGCAGCGAGTCGTCTTCGGTCGGATCGTCGATGGCCGAGCGCCCCGCCGTGGGCTCGTGCGAGCCCGACCTCGACAGCACCAGCGCGAAGTACTCGGCGGCCCGGCGCAGCGACCGGCCCGGATGCAGATCGGGGCGGACCCGGTTGTAGGCCGCCCGGCGGCCGCGAGCCCGCCGGCGCCGGGCGGCGGCGAGGCGCAGGGGGTGGCCGAGCACCGCCCCGACGGCGGCCGCCTCGTCCAGCGCCGCGGTGCCGCGCTTGGCGACCATATAGAACACGGTGCGCACGAACGAGATCGCCAGGTTGGCCACCAGCGAGAGCAGCATCGGCCCCGCGGGCAGGTTGCCGAGCAGCGTCACCAGCGCGTTGCGCCGCTCCAGCATCCGGGCGCGCCGCCCGACCGAGATCGGCCGCCGGCCCTTGCTCGCCGCCATGACGTGATACACGACCGCGTCGGTAATCACCCGAACCCGGAAGCCAGCGGCCTGCACGCGCCAGCACAGGTCGATGTCCTCGCCGAACAGGGCCATGCCCGGATCGAATCCGCCGATGGCCTCGTAAACGTCGCGGCGGACGAGCATGCCCGCGCTGCTGACGGCCAGCACGTCGCGGTCGCCGTCGTGCTGGCCCTGGTCGACCTCGCGGGGCTCGACGCCGGTGA
>DAIOWC010000194.1:0-12165 GCA_036758685.1 Streptosporangiaceae bacterium
GGATGGCTGCCGAGGTCGCCGCGCGCGACCCGGCGTGTCATCGCGGGCGTGAGCAGGACACTACTGTCGGGGCGATCGCGCAGATCTGCCCAGCTGCCGCCGTCACGAGGCACCGCTGCCAGGCGGCTGCGGTTCGCGGCCGAGCGGAACGCCGGGGAGACGTGCAGGTTATCGGCCGGATCCGCCTGGCCCGCCGGCACCACGGGCAGGTCCCAGATCGCCCGGCGGACGTGGGTGGCTTTGGCGTCCACTCGCCACGCGTCCCAGAGTGCGGACAGGCTGCGCAGGGCGAGCGGCCGCCGGACGGCAACGATGACGGCCCGCTCGCGGCGCTGCGGCAGCCCGAAGCGGTCGAAGAAGTACGTGCCCGCCCCGACCTGGTAGCCGAGCCCGGACAGGCGCCCGGCCAGGTTGGCCAGGTGCGCCGCGAACCGCCCCATGACCAGCTCGCGCGCGTTTTCCACCACCACGATGTCGGGACGCAGCAGCGCGGCGTACTCGCCAACCCGTCCGACGAGGCCGTTACGGGCGTCGTCTCGCAGGTGATTGCTGGCCATCGTCCGGGAGAATCCGGTGCACGGGGGGCACGCGGTGAGCACGGCCGGGGCGGCCGCGGCCGGGCCCATGGCCGAGCAGACCTCGGCCGGATCCGCGGTGGCCAGGTCGGCTGGGACCGGCCGCACGCCGATGTTCGCGGCGTAGCTGGAGTTGCAGCCGAGTTTCCCCGGCCCGGCGCTCGGCTTGCCGATCTCCGCGTCGGCTGCGCCCGCAATCATGAAGTCGCCGTGCCGCTGGAACCCGCAGCTCATTCCGCCGGCGCCGGAGAACAGGTCAACGACCGGCCATCGCTGCGGCATCAGCACTCCCAGGCGCGCACGCGGGCCGCGCCCCGTTTCTTGCGGACTATTGGCCGTCAGCCTAGGAGCTTCCGGCGGCCGATGCTCGCCGCCGGGCCGTGCGGGGCTAGTGCCTGGCCTCGACCTTCTTCTCGTCGAATACCAGGTTGAGCAGCCAGCCCACGATTCCGACGATGATCGCGCCCCAGAACGCGGCCCAGAACGTCGTGATGTGGAACGGCACCGTGAGCTTGCCGGCGATCCAGCTGCACAGCCAGAGCAGCAACCCGTTGACGACCAGGCCGATCAGCCCGAGCGTCAGAACGTAGAAGAGGCAGCCGATCGTCTTGATGATGGGCTTCAGGACGGCGTTGACCACGCCGAAGATCAAGGCGATTATGACCAGCGTCCCGGCCTTCTTGGCGTCCGAGTGACCCGTGAGCTCGATGCCCGAGATCAGCAGATGGGCGACGCCCAGGGCAACAGCCGGGATCAGGATGCGCAGCAGCAATTTCATGGCGACATACTGCCATGGTCCGGCAAACAGCCATAATCCCCTCCAGATGGATTTCTTCTCCCCCATGTGGCTTCTGACCGGCCGCGATGCTGGCGCCGGGGATGACCGGGTGCCACCATCGGGCTCGGGGATTAAGCCCTGGCCGAGGCCGGGGATCGCTCGGGGGAGCACGGTATGGGGTTCATGTGGGTGCCTGTCGACGGCTTTGGCGGCCTTCTCGGGCCCGATCCGCCTCCGGAGCGCGTTCCCCGAGGCCAGCACGCGCGGCGGCGGGCGCACCCAGCCGCCCCCCGCGAAGACCCGCGTCGTCAGGCCGCGCGCGGCCGGCACACCCGGCCGCCGGCGGCTCGCAGAGATGGCCGCCGCCCGCCGCGCCGCCGGCGGCCGCATGGCGAGAGCTGGCAGCGCAACATCCTGCTGGGCTAGGCGCCAGCGGGCGGGGGCTGGCCAAGCCGGCCTGCACCCGCCTCGAGCGGAAGTACGCATAAAACCACCGAGCCACGTCGACGCCTGCGGAGGCTGGCTGGGCGGACCGGCGGAACCTGGATGAGCAGCGGCCTGCCTCAGCGGCCGCATCAGCGCGGCGCCGAGGTCACCGGCAGGCCAGGCGGCTAGCCGCGAGTTCCGCGTTACGCAGCTCAATCCGGCCGCGGCCGATCAAGAAGATGCCGAAGTGGATGATCAAGGACTCCTCGTCCGGAACCTCGACTGTCAGCTCCTGCCTGCTCCAGTCGACGCTGCCGGTCAGTTCGGCGGTGTGATTTGCCGGGTCGTTACGCCTGGCCCGTGCGGGCCCCCTGCTGACCCGCAGGAACAGCCCGGCCTGGTCGGCGACATCGGTGGCGCGCAGTTCGCCCCGGAAGGCGATGGCGGCGCCGCGGTAGTCCTCGGCGAAGAGTGTCTGGCGCAGCGCCGCGAAACCGTGGGGGTCGGGCACAGCCGATCTGAGGACGGCGGCATGGTCTTCGACGGTGCAGGAGTAGTCCTGCCAGTGGGAGTCGCTGACGTCACGCAGGTAGCTGCCGGTGAGTTCCCATTGGTCGAGGCCGTCGGTGAAGCCGAGGTTTCCCGGCTCACGACGGGGCTGCCTGCGGAGGATGCGGCCGGCCGGTTCAGCCGGAGGGAACGAGGCGAGCAGGTTGTCGCCGTCTGCTGGGACACCTAGCTGTTCGATCACCGTGTCGGCTATCCGGACCGGTGCGCCGGCTGCCGCCGCCAGCGACAGGCCGTCCGCGAGCCGGGCGGTAACCTGCTGGCTTCCGGCTGGCCCGGCCAGGCTTATCCGCGCGGCGGTGACTCCGGGGCCCAGTTCGTCGATGTCGACTCCGGTGACCGTGGCTCCTGCTGCCAGGAGCAGCCGGCTCGTGAGCTGCTCCGGTACTCGCTCCAGCGCGGCCTCTCCAGCATCCGGGGACAGCAACCGCCACAGTGAGCCGCCGTCGGAAGCGTTCAGCCAGACCGGGACGGCCCGATGACCGGCATCGTCGGCGAGCACGATGAGGACCTCATTGACGGCGAATCTGCCATCGCCCAGGTCTCCGGGCCGGGGATCGGCGTGTGCGATGCGTACCTGAGCCATGACTGTCCTCCGAAGGGCAGCGGGGATGAGATCAGGGCGGTGCGCGGTGATGTGCTCGCGCAGCCGCTGGCGTGCCTTGTGCAGGCTGCTCTTGGCCGCGCCGGCCGAGTCGCCGATCTGGCCGACCGGCAGGTCAGCGTAGTAGTACATGGTGACGGCCTGCCGCTGCCCGGCGGGAAGCCCCGCCACGGCCCGGCGCAGCGCCTCAGCACGATCGATGTCATCGGCTGAGGGCAGGCCGTCGGCCGATACAGGGTGGAGCTGTTCCGGCCAGTCCGCCAGGAGCGTCAGCGGAGCCCGCCGTCGTAGAGCGCGGCAGACGTTGAGAACGATGCCGCTCAGCCACCCGGCGAAGCGCTCGGGGTCACGCAACCGGTCGAGGCCCATGAAGGCCTGCAGGAATGACTCCTGCACGATGTCGTCAATATCGTTGGGATCCGGACAGAATCTTGACGCCTTAGCGCGGGCCATCGGCATGTATCGCTCGACGAGCAGGCGAAACGCTGCTGGCTCGCCGCCCTGAGCGAGCCGCACCAGCTCGCCGTCTGGGGGTTCCACACTAGATAGTGTCGTGCCGCGCCGTTCGGGTTACCCGCATCCGGAACGCCCGTGCCGAGTCACCGTCACGTCCTGATCGCCTATGCGCCAGAACGGTCGAGAGCCCTGGGTTGCGGTCGGGGTAGGCAGACAGCGGACAGGAAAGTGTTACTTCCAGCGGAAATGCACGAAGATCCGGCCGAAGTTCTTGGAGTCCTTCTCGACCCGGTGATACAGCTCCTTGATCTCGCGCTGCTCCAGGAACCGGAGCACGTGCTTCTTGAGCTGCCCGGAGCCCTTGCCGGGGATGATCTCGACGAGAGGCGCCCTGGTCCTGACGGCCTCATCGATGACGCCCCGCAGGGCCCGGTCGATGTCCTGGCCGCGGTTATAAACATCGTGCAGGTCCAGCTTGAGCTTCATCCAGACCTCCCGTCGCCTGCCTGCATCTACGCTAGCGCCCGCGCGGCAGGTCTCAAGATCTCAGAAACTGGATCATAGTTCGATGTGTGCACTAGCCCGCGCGTCAGCGAGCTGGCAGGCTCGCATCTGACCCCGAGAACAAGCGGGCGCCCTGCCCCGAGGAGCTCGTAGATGCGCTTTGCCAGCGCGCTGGCGGCGGCCGGCGCTGCCGCCCTGGTGGTGGGTTTCGGCGTTGCCGCAGCGCACCCGGCGCGCCCGCTGCGTCCGGCCCCCGCCAAAGCGAGTGCAACCCCGGTCATCTCGATCCGCCCGGATGTCGTTCACCTGCTCGGGGCCATGGACGCCGCGCCAAGCACGGCATTCTGCGAGCGCAACTACAAGATCGCCTGCTACACCGCCCGGCAGGTCGAGCAGGCCTTCGATCTGACCGCGCTCTATAAGAAGGGCATCACCGGCAAGGGCGAGACGATCGTCATCGTCGACTCATTCGGCTCGCCGACGGTGCGCCGCGACCTGGCGGTCTTCGACCTGGCCGCCGGGCTCCCGGCGCCGCCGAAGCTCACCATCATCCAGCCAGCGGGCCCTGTGGCGCCCTACCGGCCGACGGCCAATCGCGCCGGCTGGGCGGGCGAGGCCGACCTCGATGTCGAGTACGCCCACGCGATCGCGCCGGGCGCCAGCATCCTGCTGGTCGAGACTCCGACGGCGGAGAACGAGGGCCGGACCGGCTTCCCGGCCATCGTCCGGGCGGAGACCTACGTCATCAACCACCACCTGGGCGGGGTCATCAGCCAGAGTTTCAGCGCCAGCGAGCTGAGCTTCGCCAGTCCGCGGCGCCTGCTCACGCTGCGGGCCGCCTATCGGGACGCGGTCAGGAAGGGCGTCACGATCCTGGCCGCCTCGGGGGACAGCGGGGCCGCCGATGTGCACTATGACGGCGTCAGCTATTTCATGCGCCCGGTAACGTCCTGGCCAGACAGTGACCCGCTGGTGACCGGAGTCGGCGCCGCCCAGCTGCACCTCAGCGGGAGCGGGCGGGAGACGGCCAGGCCCACGGTCTGGAACGACACCTACAGTCGGCCAACGCTGGCCTACATCACCGGGAGCAGCAGCTTCAGCCCGCTCGCCGGCGGGGGCGGCAAGTCGGTTATCTTCGCCCGGCCGGCTTATCAGAACGCCGTTGCCAGCATCGTCGGACGTCAGCGCGGCGTACCCGATATCTCGATGAGCGGCGCGTGCAACGGCGCTGCCGACATGTACCAGAGCTTCGCCGGGCAGGCGACGGGCTGGTATCCGACCTGCGGCACTAGCGAGGCGACGCCCGAATTCGCCGGCATCGTCGCGCTCGCGGATCAGGTGGCTGGGCATCCCATCGGGCTGATCAACCCGTACCTCTACCTGATGTCGCAGCTCCGGGCGCCCGGCCTGGTGGACATCGTGGCGGGCAACAACACGGTCGCGTTCCGGCAGAGCGGCAGATGGCACACGGTCACCGGGTACGGCGCGCGCCGGGGCTACGACCTGGCCTCGGGCGTCGGCACGGTCGACGCCCGGTTGTTCGTGCCGGAACTGGCGTGCATCGCCACGCATCCGCACCTGGCCGTCAGCCAGAAGGCCAGGCGCTGCCTCGCCCGTTAGTCCGGTTTCGGCCCGGTATGCACCGTCTCCCGCGCTCCGCGTAAACAGACTGCCGGCGTGCCGTTTACTCATCCGCTCCGGCCATGGCCTCGAATGGTGGGTATGAGCCCTGCGGACATGTCGGCGTCAGACAAACTTCGCAGCCGGGCGGCAGGCGGACCCGAACGGGACCTCGACTCGCTGCTCGGTCTCGTCGCGCGCGGCGACAAAGAGGCGTTCGAGACGGTCTACGACCGGATGGCGGGCCCTGCCTACGGACTCATCCGCAAGGTCGTCCGCGATCCGGCCCAGTCCGAGGAGGTCGCCCAGGAGGTACTGCTGGAAGTGTGGCGCAGCGCCGCCAGATTCGATCCGGCGAAGGGCACGGCGATGACCTGGGCGATGATGATCGCCCACCGGCGCGCCGTCGACCGGGTCCGCTCGGTTGCGGCGGAGGCCCAGCGCGAGCAGCGGACCGCGACGGCGGGCGTCGACATCTCAGCCGACGAGGTCGCCGAGACCGTCGAGGCGGCCATGGACCGGGAGCAGGTGCGGCGCTGCCTCCAGGGCCTGTCTGACATCCAGCGCGAGTCCGTGACTCTCGCGTATTACGGCGGATACAGCTACCGCGAGGTGGCCCGCCTGCTGAACGTGGCCCTGGGCACGATCAAGACCCGTATCCGCGACGGTCTGACCCGGATGCGCAACTGCCTGGGCGTGGTCTCATGAGATTGCCCACGCGTCCCGACAAGCACGCCCTGGCCGGCGTCTACGCGCTCGATGCCGTCACCGGGCGCGAACGCGAGCGTTTCATGCGCCACCTGGCCTCCTGCCCGGAGTGCGAGCAGGAGGTGCGCGGCCTGCAGGAGACCGCCACGAGGTTCGCCCTGGCCGCGAGCACCCCGCCGCCGCGCGGCCTGCGGGACCGGGTGCTGGCGGAAGCGGCCAGCACCCGTCAGCTGCCAGCCGTTCCCGAGATGCGGCAGCAACCGCAGCGGGGAACGACGGTGACCCGGCGCCTGGCCATCCCGCTCGCTGTCGTCGGCTCAGCGGCCGCGATCGTGCTCGGCGTGCTGCTCGGCATCAGCCGCAGCGAGCTCGGCTCGGAAACGGCGCAGCAGCGGTCCATCGACGCGGTGCTCGACGCGCCCGGAGACCGGATCATCAGCGCCCGGACGTCGCTCGGCGGCTCAGCGTCGGTGGTGGTCGCCGGCTCGCTGCATGAGCTGGTCTTCACCGGCAGAGGCCTGCGCGGACTCCCGGACGCGGAGGTGTATCAGCTCTGGGTGCTGGGACCGGCCGGGACCGCGACCGCGATCTCAGACGGGCTGCTGGCGCGGGCGCCGAACGGAACCACTACACCGACGCTCGCGAGCGGCCTGGCGGTCGGCGACCGAATCGGCGTGACCGTCGAGCCGGCCGGCGGCACTGCCAAACCGACAACAACCCCCATACTCCTCATATCGCTCCCGTCTTAGAGCGGATCTTGCCCGGTGGCGGCGGATGTGTCTGGAGAGACGCCGAGGGTACGAACCGGATACGCCTCAGTGACAGAAAGTAATGGAGCTGTCACAAAACGCATTCACGGCGGGCGTGGATCGGGGGATCACATGAGCAACATGCCTCAGAGCGAAGAACCTGGACAGTGGGGCAGGACTCAGCAGAGCGCTCGTCCAGGCGAATGGAACGACGCAGGCCCGCAGCAGGGTCCGGTGCCCGGCCAGCAGCAGGGTAGCGACCCCGGTCAGCAATGGGGCGAGCAGCCGGGCGGGCCGCAGGGCGGCATGCAGGGACAACAGCAGTACGGCACCCGGCGGGGCTCGATGAGCCCGGTGAACGAGGCCGAGACGCGGGTCACCGGACGACGTGTCGTCCAGTACCTCATCGACGCCTTCCTGGTCTCGCTTATCCCGTCGCTCGTGTCGATACCGTTCGACCGAAGCGGGAGCACCTTCCTGCACATCATCGGCGGGATCGTCGCCTTCGTCCTGTTCGTGCTCATCGGCCTGTGGTACTGGGTTATCAGGCCGCACTCACACAACGGCCAGACATTCGGGATGAAGCTGCTCGGCCTGCGCGTGATCAGCAAGGACGGCGGGCCGGCCAGCATGGCCCAGCTGTTCATCCGCTGGATCTGCCTGATCTTCGACGCGATCCCGTACACGTGGCCGTTCACGGGCCTCGTCGGCTTCATCGTCATCCTCTGCTCGCGGCACCGCCAGCGGATCGGTGACCACCTCGCCCGCACGCTGGTGGTCTCCACCGGCTGGCTGGGCAACAGTCCTCAGCAGCACGCCCGCGCCGACCAGCCGGGCGTGAGGAGCCACATGCGCTAGCGTCCTGCCAGCAGGACGCTCTGGGCCCGGGCAGCCGTTGCTACCCGGGCCCAGTCACGAGCTGGTAGCGACGGACTCCGTCGGTGATCGCGGCCGTCGCCGCCGACCGCGCGACCAGCAGGTCCAGGTGGTAGGCCGTCTCGCAGATCGCGAGCATCTGATTCATGACGTCCAGGTCGCCGAGGCGCCGCTGGCGCGACGTCCACGGGAGCTCGCGGGCCACCTCGTAGGCGGTCAGCGGACCGCTGCCGGCGAGCACCGAGACCATCGCCGCCAGGCGCCCGTCGTGATGATCGATCAGCTCATCGATCCTGGAATGCGAACTCGGCGACACCGGGCCGTGGGCCGGAAGCAGCGTCATGTCGGGCATCCGGCGCACCACGTTCAGGGATTCCAGGTAGTCACCAAGCGGCAGCGCCGCGGGCGCCTCCTCGAAGCCGATGGACGGCGTGATGTGCGGCAGGACGTGATCCCCGGCGAACAGGAGCCCGGCGGCGGCGTCGGCGAACACCAGGTGTCCCCTGGTGTGGCCGGGCGTGGCGACTGCCTCCAGCGTGCGGGTGCCGAGGTCGAAGACCTGGCCGGAGGTGAGCCACTCAGTGGGCAGGCCGAAGCCGAAGTCCGCCGGCCGCATGCCCGGCTCGCTCGCGGTGTAGGCCGCCAGCTCGCCGGCGACGTCGCCCGCGCCGGCTAGCTCCAGCTGCCGGAGCTGGGCGTTCAGGGCCCGGAAGTCGGGCGCGAGCAGCCTGTCGATCGAGTCGCGCTCGCCCAGTCCGAGCCCGACGGCAGTGCCAAGCTCGCGGTGAATGGCGACCGCCTGCGTGAAGTGATCCCGGTGCAGGTGCGTCACCAGGAACCGCCGGACGTCGGGCAGGCCAGCGCCGATGCGGGCCAGGGACCGCTCCAGCTGATCGCGCGAATTGGCCAGGGCCCAGCCCGAGTCGATCAGCACCAGGCCGCCGGCCGCCTCGATCGCATAGATGTTGACGGCACGCAGCCCATCCATCGGCAGCGGCAGCGGTATCCGGTACACGCCCGGCGCGACCGCGAACGTGCCCTCCTCGATCCACGTATAGCGATCCGCCAAGGCAGGCCCTTCGTTAGCCGGACTAACCGCAGCAAAGCTATCAGCCAGCATCTCCCCGGTCCGGGAGGCGGCCCGGCACTCTCCCAGCGACCGGCAGGCGGGCGGCGCACCCGGACTTGAGCAATCGCTTAAATAGCCTCTATCCTGAATTTGAGCGATCGCTTAACGATCAGAGTGCGCCCCGACAGGGGCGGGCGCACCCGACGGCACGGAACGAGGCCGGAGCCAGGCCGGTCAGAGGGAGACTGAAGTGACTGTCCGATACGCAGAATGGCGACCCGGCCGGGTCGTGGCGCGGTCCGTCGGGCTGGGCGCCGGGTACGGAGCGCTCATCGGCTTCCTCGTTCTCCTCGTGCCGGCCGTGGTCGCCGGGATAGCTGGCGGCGGCCTCGGCCTGGTGGCGGTCCTGGTGTTCGGCGGCATCTACGCGGCCGGGATCGGCGCGGCCGTCGGCATGGCGTGCGGCCTGGTCGCGTCCGTACCGCTGCTGCTCGCCGCCGGGTCCGCGCGCACCCGCGACCAGCTCGGCAGGCCGCGCTTGCCGATCAGCCAGTGGCGGGCGTCGCTGACGGGAGGGATCGGCGCCGCCCTCCTGCCCGGCGCGCTCCTCGTAACTGCGGAAGTGCTCGGCGCCTACGGCTGGGCGCACATATGTTTCTTCGTCGGGGCGGCCGCGTTCGCAGCCGGAGCCGCGCTCGGGCCTTACGTCTTGTACGGGAAACGCGGCCAGTCGCGCCGGGCCCAGCGGACCTAGACTCGGCCGGGTGAGCGACACCCGCGGCAAGCTCATCGACGGCGCGATCGAGACGCTGCGGACCCGCGGCATCGCCGGTACCTCGGCCAGGGTGATCGCGGCGGCGGCGGGCGTTAATCAGGCGCTCGTGTTCTACCACTTCGGCACCGTCGACAGCCTGGTGGACGTTGCCTGCCGTGAGTCAACCGCCAACCGGGTGGCGCTGTATCACGACCGGTTCGCCGCGGTGGGTTCGCTGCGGGACCTCCTCGCCCTCGGCCGCGAGCTCAACGTCGCGGAGCGAGACGCCGGGAACGTCGCCGTGCTTGGCCAGGTCCTTGCCGGGGCGCAGCAAGATCCCAATCTGGCGGCGGCCGCGCGGTATTCACTGCGGCTGTGGGTAGCCGAGATCGAGACCGTCCTGCGCCGGGTGCTGGCGGACAGCCCGGTCGCCGAGCTGACGGACGCGGCCGGGCTCGCGCCCGCCGTGGCCGCCGCGTTCATCGGCATCGAGCTGTACGAGGGCGTCGACCCGGATGCGGCCGCCAGCGCGCTCAACACGCTCGAGGCCCTGTCCGCGCTGGCCGAGGTGCTCGATGATCTGGGGCCGGTCGCGCGGCTGGCGCTGCGGGCCCGCCTGCGCCGCGGCGCGCGGGACTGAGCGAGCCGAGGACCGGCGCCTAAAGGCGCGCCGCAGGCTGAGCGGGAAGCACTGAGCGAGCCGAGGAGCGCGGTGTCGCCTGGACTGAGGAGCGGGTTTTGCGACGAGGGAAGGCGGCGCCTAAAGGCGCGCCGCAGGCTGAGCGGGAAGCACTGAGCGAGCCGAGGAGCGCGGTGTCGCCTGGACTGAGGAGCGGGTTTTGCGACGAGGGAAGGCGGCGCCTAAAGGCGCGCCGCAGGCTGAGCGGGAAGCACAGACCAGCGCCCGACGCCGTCGACGTCCGACTCGGCGACCAGCCCGCGCGCCTGGAGCTGGCGCAGGTGGGAGAGCACCTCGCCGACCGCCGCCTGGCGCTGGAACGAGGCCAGGTCGGCCCAGGCCCGCGACCAGGTCACGCCGGTGGCCACCTGCCACGCGGCCAGGCCCGACGGCCCGGCGTCGGCGAGGATCTTCTCGGTCTCGGCCAGGCGCTCCCGGTGATGCTCGGCGAGGTCGTCGAGCCGCGAGTCCAGGTCGGCAAAACGATATTCGTGGGCGGGCAGGACCTCGCGCGGCTGGATGCCGCGCAGCTTCTCCACCGAGCTCAGGTAGTCCGCGAGCGGATTGGACACCAGGTCGTAGGACGAGATGTTGGGCGTGATGCGCGGCAGGATGTGGTCGCCCGTCAGCAGCAGATCGTGGGTCTCGTCGTGGAAGCACAGGTGACCGGGCGTGTGACCCGGCGTCCACACCGCGCGCAGCCGCAGGCCGGGGACGTCGATCAGGTCGCCGTGCTCGATCAGCCGCTCGGCCCGCACCATCGGCGACATCTGGCCGACGTGCTGCCGCGACTGAACGAGCTCGGCCAGGTGGCTCTCGGGAGCACCACACCAGTGCAGGTAGGCCTGCATGCCGTCGCGCATCAGCATGGCGTTGCCGCGCCGTTCCAGGAAGGCGTCCTCGGCCGGGTGCATTCCGACCCAGGCGCCGGACTGCTCGGCGACCTTGCCCGACTGGCCGTGATGGTCGGGGTGAACGTGCGTGATGAGGATCGCGGTCACCGCGCTCATCGGGATCTCGCAGGCGGCCATCCCGCTGGTCAGCGCCTCCCAGCTGTCCGGGTGGTTCCAGCCTGGGTCGACCATCACGAAGCCCGCGTCGTGCTCGATCAGGTAGCTGAGCACATAACGGAGGGGATTGCCGATGATGGGCACCGGCACGGACCAGACGCCGCCGGCGACCTTCTCTACCGGCGGGAACTCCTTCCGCTGCCACGCGTCGCGCTGCAGCGTCCCGGTTACCCGCATCCGATCGGAGTCCTCTCGCGCGCAGCAAACGTACGCTTCGGTTGACATGGGATCTGGCGCCATGCTTCGCTCTGAGCCAGACAAGAAGTATAACTGATTTCAGTTTTCCGGGCCTGGCCGTGCGTTTGGGCTGATCAGGGAGAGGTACGCCGATGAGCGATGACTTTCGCGCGAGGGCGCGCGCGTGGCTGGACGCCAACGCGCCCCGCCGGGGCGCTGACGAGGAAGCCGAGGCCGAGACCAGGGGACAGGCCGCGGTCATCGCCGAGCAGAAGGCGTTTCAGGCCAAGCTGTACGACGCCGGCTTCGCCGGGATCACCTGGCCGAAGGAATACGGCGGGCAGGGGCTGACCAGCGCCGAGCAGATCGTCTGGAGCCAGGAATCGCGCGACTACGACCTCCCGACCGGAGTCTTCTTCATCGGCCTGTCCATGCCGGGCAACACGATCCTCGAGGTCGGCTCGGAGGCGCAGAAGAAGCGGTTCCTGCCCAGGATGCTGCGCGGCGAGGAAATCTGGTGCCAGCTGTTCTCCGAGCCCGGCGCCGGCTCGGA
>DAIOWC010000195.1:0-12148 GCA_036758685.1 Streptosporangiaceae bacterium
CGCTCGTTGGCCCGCAGCGCGATCCAGACCGTCTGCAGCGGCTCGGCGGCGCCGACGTAGCCGAGGTTCTCCGGGCGCTCGCCGCGGACGCCGAGCAGCGGTCCGTCGATGGCGCGGATGATGTCGGCCAGTGAGATCTCGCTCGCCGGGCGGGCCAGCCAGAAGCCGCCGTCGGGGCCGCGCTGGCTGCGCACGAGGCCCGCGCGGCGCAGTTGCGTCAGGATCGCCTCGAGGAATTTGCCCGGGATCGACTGCGTCTTGGCCAGCTGGTCGGCCGTGACGTGCCCGCCGTCGGAGGCGGCGAGCTCGATGACGGCTCGCAGGGCATAGTCGGACCGCGCGGACAAACGCATACGCAGCATTATGCCGGTAACCCGGGCGATCGATGCGCTGCCGCTCCGCTCGGAGCCCGGTTGGACGCCGGCGGGACCCGGCTGACCAGCCGAATCCAGCCATAGACGGCCGGAGACGGCCGGATTGGCCCGGCTACTGGTCGGCGAGGCCAAGGATCTCAGCGACGGCCGTGGCGTTGCTCCGCGCGGCTCCGTAGCTGGCGAGGTAGTGATCCGCCGGCGGCCGCCAGACCGGCAGGCCCATCTCGACCACGACCGCGTCCGGGCGGGCCGCCAGGAGCCTGGTCACCAGGCCCGTGGCCGCCGGATACCGGTGCGCGTCCCTGACCTCGATAATCAGCGATCGATCGGCGGCCTCGGCGAGCAGTTCGTCGGCGACCGAGTCGAGCTGGTCGGCGGGCGTGTCGGTGCTGACCTCGCGGGTTGAGCCGGGCGGCAGCCACGGGCCGACGCCCCAGGGCACCGCCCCGGCGGCCATGTTCGAGGGCGCGACCAGCTGAACTTCCAGCGGATTGGTGAGCGGCTCCGGGCTGCCGCCGATGACCAGCACGGCGCGGCGAGCCGCGGCCAGCCCGACCTGGCTGCCGGCCGCCTCGACGCTGGAAGACACTAGAGCGGGCCGGCTGGCGCCCGCATTCGCCAGCCAGCCCGCGGCCGGACCACGATCCCGGACCGCCCCGGCAGTCCAGGCACGCAGCTCGGCAACCCTGGCGGCCGCATCCTCAAGCCGTTCGCCAGGGAGTCTGCCCGATCGCACCGCGTCGATGAGCGCGGTGCGCACGGCGAGGAACGTCAGCTGGTCGATGTCGCGGCCGAGGCACAGCAGGTCGGTGCCCGCCATGACCGCCAGCACCGCGGCCTCGGGGATCCCGTACGGCTCGCTGACCGCGCGCATCTCCAGGCCGTCGGACACGATCAGGCCCGTGAAGCCGAGCTCACCCCGGAGCAGATCGGTGAGCGCCGCGGAGGACAGGGAGGCGGGCAGCTCCCCGGTGAGCTCGGGCACCAGCAGATGACTCGGCATGATCGCGCGTACGCCTGCCTTGATCGCTGCCTCGAACGGCGGCAGGTCGCGCTCGTGCAGTTCGCGCAGCGAGCCCTGGACCGTGGCGATGACGTGGTGCGAGTCGAGCCGGGTGCTGCCGTGGCCGGGGAAGTGCTTGGCGCAGGCCGCAACGCCCGCGGACTGCAGGCCGGCCACCGCGGCCGCGGCGTGCCTCGCCACGAGGGCGGTGTCGGCACCGAACGCGCGGGTGCCGATCACCGGGTTGTCCGCCGCGGTGTTGACGTCGACCGTCGGTGCGAGGTTCAGGTTGATGCCGAGCTCGAAGAGCTCAGCACCGAGCGCCGCGTAGACCGCGCGCGTCAGCTCGACATCATCCACGGCGCCGAGGGCCGCGTTCCCCGGATAGTCGCTGCCGGTCTGGTGCGAGATCCGGGTGACGTCGCCGCCTTCCTCATCGATCGCGATGACGGGCTCGGCGGCGGCCGCGCGCAGCTGCGTGGTGAGCCGGGCGACCTGGGCGCGATCGCGCACGTTCGGGCCGAAGAGCGTGACCCCCGCGAGACCCTCGCCGAGGGCCTCGGTGATCCAGTCAGGGGCCTGCGGGCCGGGGAACGGCGGGATCAGGACTGCGTCGGCTAGCCGGCCCAGGGCTGGGTCGGCGGCAAGCTCCTGAGTCATCCCTTCACTGCTCCCGCGACCAGACCGCCGACGAGCCTTCGGCGGACGATCAGGAAGAAGATCATCACCGGAACGGTGTACATGGCGGATGCCGCCATGATCGGGCCCCATTCCCCGCCCCCGCGCGTGTAGAAGTACTGAACGTAGATCGGCAGCGTGTAGTCCTGGTGGGTCTGGCCCAGGAACGTCAGGGCCACGATGAACTCGTTGTAGGCCGTGATGAACGCGAAGATGCTGGTGGCTACCAGGCCGGGCGCTACCAGCGGCATGAGGATGCGCCAGAAGATCTTGGTGCTCGTGGCCCCGTCGATCGCCGCGGCCTCCTCCAGTTCCTTCGGGATCGTCGCGACGAAGTTGCGCAGCATCCAGATCGTGACCGGCAGCGCCTGCGCGCTGTAGACAACGATCAGGCCGGTCAGGTCGTTGGTCAGGTTCAGCTTGCCGAAGTCCTGGAAGAGGGCGATGATCAGCGCCTGGCCGGGGATCATCTGGACGATCAGCAGCATGATGAGGAAGCTGGTCCGCAGCCGGAACCGGAACCTGGCGACCGCGACGGACGCGAGCAGCGCGATCAGCGACGCGATCAGCACGGTGGCCAGCGTGACGGTAATGCTGTTGCGGAAGAACAGCCAGACCCCGCCGATGCCGCCGGTGACCTTGCCGCTGATGACCTGGCGGAAGTTGCCGAGGGTCGGGTGCGCGGGCAGCAGGTGCGGTGTGAGCGAGAAGATTTCCTGCGTCGGCTTGAATGCCGTGCTGATCATCCAGAAGATCGGGAACAGGGTGACCAGTGCGACGAGCACCCCGAGCCCGTTGACCCCGGCCGCCCGGAGCCGCTTGCGGGCGCGCGCCCGGCTGCGCGCCGCGCTCCGCGTGCGCTCGCGGTCTGCCGTCGCCGGGGTGGTGAGTACGGTGGTCATCTCGCCGCCGGTCATGTGAGGGCCCCCTGCTTGACCGAGGCGCGTACATATCCGAAGGTGACCACGAGCAAGATCAGCGCAAGAATCAGGGCGAGCGCACCGCCCAGACCCCAGCTGGGCGGGAACGTGAACGCCTTGGCGTAGATGTAGAGCGAGAGGTTGAACTCGTTCGCGTTAGCGATGCCGCCGGTGATGAGGTAGGACTGCGTGAAGATGCCGAAGTCCCAGATCACCGACAGCAGGAGCAGGACCAGGTAGATCGGCTTCAGCAGCGGGAACGTGATCCGCCAGAAGACCCGCCACGGGCTCGCCCCATCCACTCTGGCGGCCTCGCTGACCTCGGACGGGATCGTCTTCAGCCCGGCCAGCACCGTGATGGCCACGAACGGGAATGCCTGCCAGATCACCAGCAGCGCGATCATCGTGTAGGCCGGTATCGCACTGGTCGTCGCCCAGTTGTAGGTGGCCCAGTCGGTGTTGCCGACCAGCCAGTGCGGCATCCTGGCCAGTGTCCAGTCGACGAGGCCGCCATCGGGATTGAACATCCAGAAGAAGAGGACCGAGGCCGTTACGGTCGGGGTGGCCCAGGCGAGCAATGCCGACGTGCTGACGAATGCCGACATCTTCTTGCCGAGCCGGTTCAGCAGCAGCCCGACGATCGTGCCGACGATCAGCGTCCCTGGCACCGCGACGAGCGCGAACAGCACGCTGATGCGCAGCGAGAGCCAGAACTCAGGATCGCGGAAGGTGTTGGTGAAGTTGGCGAAGCCGACCCAGCTGATCGGCATGGAGCCGTCGATCTGCGGGATGCCGTAGTTCTGGAAGGAGAAGATGCCCATCTGGACCAGCGGCCAGAGGATGACAAAGCCGATCCCGGCCAGTGCGGGGAGCAGCATCAGGTAGGGCGCTAGCTTGTACCGGCGGATGAAGGTGGCGAGCCCGACTCGCACGCGCTGCCACTTGCTGGGCTTCGGGCCTGGCAGCACGGCGGGCTCGTGCTGGATCGTCTCGGCCATCTGTCTGGTCACTCCCCTCGGCCGCCTGGATCTGCAGTGTCTGGCTTCCTGGCCGGCCCACGCACGGTAGGCCGGCCAGGAAAGCTACAGCGGCGGATCAGCCGGTCTCGGTGCCAGTGTTCAGCACGTTCTGGAGTTCGGTGTTCGCCTTGCTCACCGTGGCCTGGAAGTTGGCCCCAGACTCGAGCGCCTTCATCATGTTCGGAATGATGTTGTACTGGCTGGTGTCAGCCGTGCCCCAGTTCTTGTTGTTCATCGGGGCGATCTGGGTGTACCCGGCCGCCTTGGCGAAGCCAGCCAGGATCTGGCTGCTCGCGTACGTCGGGCTGGTCAGCGCCGAGGTGAACTCGGGGAAGAAGCCCTGCGAGTTCGCGAACGTCGTCGCGTTGGACGTGTTGTCCATGACCGAGACCAGGCTCCAGTCCGCGGCCTTGTACTTGCTGTCGACCCAGACGCCGAGGTCCGAGCCACCGGCGAACGCCGGCGCCGGGTTCGGGCCGTTCTCGCTCGGGATCGGGAACGACGCCCACTGCGCCTTGTTCTTGGTGCTCACCGTCTCCAGCTGAGACTCGGCCCACGGGCCGTCGATGTACAGGTCGAGCTTGCCGAGGGCGAAGTCCTCCTGGGTGCCGCCGGCGCCGCTCGAGCCCGGCGCGCCAATTTCGGTTTCGCCGATGTACTTGGTCGAGGAGACGTGCTGAGTGAGCAGCAGGTCGGCGTAGAACTTGATGCCGGCCTCCGAAGCCGCGGACGTCAGCTGGGCGACCCACTGGCCGTTCTGCTGCACCGCGATCTGGCCGCCAGCGCCCCAGATGAAGCTGGCGATCGCGTCGGTGTCGTCGGTTGGCGCGCCGATGCCGTAGCTGCCCTTGTTCTTGGACATTAGCAGCTTGGCGTCGCTGACCAGCTGCGCCCAGGTGGTCGGCGGAGCGCTGATCCCGGCCGCCGCGAACTCGTTCTTGTTGTACCAGATGCCCCGGACGCCGCCGAACCACGGCACACCGTAGACGTTTCCGTTGACCGTGTCGTTGGCCAGGTTGCCGGGGATGATCTGCGACCCGTTCGACCAGGCGTGGACGTCGCTGGTGATGTTCGCCAGCGCGCCTTGGGAGGCGAGGCCCGGGGTCTCGGTGTTGCCCATCTCGGTAATGTCCGGACCGCCCTTGCCGCTGGTCAGCGCGTTGGTCCAGTCAGTGCCGTTGGCGGTCCACGGGATCCAGTCCGTGACCACCTTGGTGTTCTTGTACTGGGGGAATTCGCTCTTCCACTGCGCGACCACGCCGTTCATCCAGGTTGCCTGGGATGCGACTGCGCTGCCCATCCGCCAGACGACCAGCTTGGCCGGGGCGGATGACGTCGATCCTGTAGAACTGGGGCTGCCCTTGGAGCTACAGCCCGCGATGCCCGCGGCGGCGCCGGCGAGCGCGACGACCGCTCCTACTGCGGCCGCCGATCTGGTGAATGTCACTGCCCGATCTCCCTTCCCGGCTGGTTTGAACGGAGCCACGTCCTCCGGGCGGACGCCTCCGGCCGGGCGTTCGCCTGGCGCGACCCCCACGCTAGATGGTGAGTTGTACTGGTTGTCCCGTTACGCTCGCGTGGAGGGTGCCAGGGTCTGACCCCGACGGGTTTCTGCCGGTGAAACTAACAGGAAACTTTCCTATAAGATAGTGTCCGTTGCCATATTGAGACTTAGAAGGTGTCGGCGCAGGTTGCGCTTGCGTTCTGAGGTGCGCTCAGCGGAGTCTGTCAGGCGAAGGCTGAGGCCAGTGGGAAGGGTGGGGGCATGCAGCGACGGCCGGGAACGCCGAGCCTTTTGCGGGAGCTGAACGACCGGTCGGCGCTGGAACTCCTGCTCACCGGCGGGCCAATGACGCGATCACAGCTGGGTGAGCACACCGGGCTGTCCAAGGTCACGGCCTCGCAGCTGCTGGCCAGGCTTGAGGAGCGCGGGCTCGTAGCGGTCGCCGGCGAGCAGGCCGGCGGCCGGGGCCCCAACGCCGCCCTCTACGCGGTCGTGCCGTCGAGCGCCTACGTCGCGGGCCTGCACGTCGAGCAGAACGAGATCAGCGCCGCCGTCGCGGACGTCACCGGCACGGTTGTGACCCAGGTCTCGGTGAATCCGGCCGACGCCGCCGATCCGGTCGCCCTGGTCCGCGGCGCCGTGCTCGCCGCCTGCACCGCCGCCGGGGTCGCCCCCGAAGCGCTGCGCGCCTTCGTGATCGGCACGCCCGGCGTCCTCGACCCCCGCACCGGCGACCCGCGGCTCGCGGTGAACCTGCCGGCCTGGCACGAGGGCGTCCTGGACGCCCTGCGCAGCGACCTGGGCCGGCCGGTCACCCTCGAGAACGACGTGAACCTGGCCGCCATGGCCGAGCGATCGGTCGGGGCGGCCGTCGGCGTCGAGGACTTCGTGCTGGTCTGGATCGGGGTCGGCCTGGGTCTGGCCATCGTGCTCGGCGGCCGGCTGCACCGCGGCGTGGGTGGTGCCGCCGGTGAGATCGGGTACCTGCCGGTGCCCGGGGTGCCGCTGCCCGAGGACGTCACGCACCCGGCGACCGGGGCGTTCCAGCGGCTGGTCGGCGGGCAGGCGCTGGTGCCGGTGGCGGCCGAGTACGGGTTCGTCGCGCCCACGGCCGCCGAGGCCGTGCTGGCGGCCGTCGACGCCGCGGCGGCCGGGCAAGAGCGGGGCGCGGACTTCCTCGCCGAGCTGGCCGGCCGGGTGGCTACGGGCGTCGCGGCCGTGTCGGTGGTCCTCGACCCCGGCCTGGTGGTGCTCGGCGGCGACGTCGGGCTGGCCGGCGGGGCCGAGCTGGCCCGGCGGGTGGCGGCCCAGGTGGGCCGGATCTGCCCGGCGCGACCCGACGTGGTGCCGAGTGGCGTGAGCGGGGTTCCGGTGCTGCGCGGCGCGATCCTGGCCGCCGTCGACCAGGCGCGGGCCGAGCTGCTCGACTCGGTCGCAGCGTCCTAGTCACTCGTCCTCATGATCGTCCTTGACGGCACGTCGCTGACCTGCTCTGATGTCACCGCGGCGGCGCGCCGGACCGCGAGCGTTGCCATTGCCGCCGAGGGAAGGGAACGCGCTCGCGCGGCCGCGACTGTCGCCCGCACGGCCGCGGCGGCCGGTGCGGTCTACGGCCGGACAACCGGGGTCGGGGCGAACCGGAGCCTCGCGGTCGGCGGCGGCGATACGGGCGCGCACGGCCTGCGGCTGATCCGCAGTCACGCCGGCGGCGGCGGCCCGCTGGCGTCGGCCGAGCTGGGCCTGGCGATGCTCGCGGTCCGGGCCAACCAGATCGCGGCCGGCGGGTCAGGCGTCGACCCGGGCGTGCTCGCCGTGCTGGCCGACTGCGTCAACGAGGGGGTCTTCCCTCCGGTCCCGGTCTACGGCGCGATCGGAACCGGGGACCTGACCGCGCTCGCGGTGACCGCGCTGTGCCTGCGCGGCGAGCGGGACTGGCTGCCAGCCGGCTCGCCCCAGCCCCGGTTCGAGCTCGCCCCGGCCGACGCGCTGGCGTTCATCTCCAGCAACGCGGCCACGCTCGCCGAGGCGGCGATTGCCTGCGATGACCTGTCCGGGCTGCTGGCCGCGGCCATCGTGATCGCCGCGCTCAGCCACGTGGCCACCGACGGCTCGGCCGAGCCGTACGCCGAGCCGGTGCAGCGGGCCAGGCCGCACGCCGGCCAGGCGCGCGTGGCGAGCCGGCTGCGCGCGCTGCTCGCCGGACAGAGGCAGCACGGCTCCCGGATCCAGGACCCGTACGGATACCGGGCGCTGCCGCAGGTACACGGGCCCGCGGTCGACGCGGCCGACCACGCGACTCAGGTAGTCACCGTCGAGCTCAACGCGGCGGCGGAGAACCCGCTCATCGACGTCGGTGGCCAGGCGGTCTGGCACAACGGCAACTTTCACAGCGCCTACGTCGGCCTCGCCCTGGACGCGGCGCGGGCCGCGCTCTTCCAGACCGCGGCGCTGTCGGCGGCCCGGCTCGGCACGCTGATGGAGCCTAGGTACACCACGCTGGCGCCGTTCCAGGCGACCGACCCGGCACCGAGTTCGGGGCTGATGATCCTGGAGTACGTGTCGCACTCGGCAGTCGCCGACATCCGGCGGCTGGCGGCGCCGGCCGCGCTGGGCAGCGCTGTGCTCTCGCTCGGGGTCGAGGAGCACGCCGGCTTCGCGACGCAGTCGGCCCGGTCGGCCACTGGCTGCGTCGGCGCCTATCGCGTGGTGCTGGCGTGCGAGCTCGTTGCCGCCGTGCGGGCGCTGCGGCTGCGGGGAACCGGGCTGGCGGAGGGTCTCCTCGTTCCCGCCTATGAAACGGCTGCCAGCGCACTGCCGCACTCGACGCAGGACCGTCCGCTTGACGGTGACCTCGCTATCGCGCAGGAACTGCTGCCGGCGCTGGCAGCGCTGGCGTAACGCTTGCGCCTGACATGCGCGGTAAGACAGAGTTCGGGCCATGGAATATGTCATGTCCAGCAAGTGGTCGCTGATGGAGCGGTTCGAGATCACCGACGGGTCCGGCGCTCCGCAGTTTGAGGCGCGGGGGCACCTGGGCTCGCAGATCACCCTGCACGACACGCGCGGGCAGCAGGTCGCCGATATCCGCAAGCACATATTCACCGACACGCACGAGGTCTACGTGGCTGGCCAGCAGGTCGCCCAGGTGCGGCACGCGGGCATCTTCGGTGACCGGTACGACATCGAGTCGGCGTACGGGGTGCTCAACGCCAGGGGGCACTTCGCCGGCGGGGACTACACGGTCAGCCGCGGCGGGATGCCGGTTGCGCGGATGGTGCGGCAGTTCTCGCTGCGGGAGAAGTTCGCGGTCGACGTCGCCGACGAGGAGAACCAGGTGTTCCTGCTCGCGCTGGTGCTGGCGATCGAGGCGATTCACGACGAGCGCAACCAGCAGGAGCACCGGGGCGGCGGCTTCGGCGTCGGCGGGGGCATCGGCGGAGCACTGGGCGGAGCGCTCGGCGGCAACTTCCCCTAACCGCCAGCCCGGCCCGGCCTGATCGCCTGCACCTGCGTGGTCTGGGCGACGAGCTTGCCCGCGGCGTCCCTGATGCTCGTCTGCACGGTCACCGTGGTGCGGCCGCGGTGCAGGGGCAGCGCCTCGGCCCGGACCGTTCCGGCACTGACCGGCCGGAACATCTGGGTGGTCGAGGTGATCGTCGCCGTCACGCTGTCCTCGGGCAGGCCGAGGAACGCGACCAGCGCGCCGGCCGTGTCGGCGAGCGTCATGAGCGCGCCGCCGTGCATGACGCCGCCCGAGGTGCACCGTTGCGGGGCCCAGTCGAGTTCCGCGACAACGCGATCGGCGCTGGCCTCGCGCAGCACCAGGCCGAGCTGACCCGCGAACGGCATGAGATCGGCGAGCGATTCCAGGTCCGTCGTCATGACGTCAGTCTGCCGGAGGACCAGATAAAGGGACCGCCGGCCGTCCTCCTGGGGCCGGCCGGCGGTCGCTTATGAAGCCGCGGTTACGGGCGGCTGCCGCGCAGCCAGATGGCCGCAGCCGTACCAGTATGCTTCGTCGTCGACCCGACGGCCCACAGTGAGCTGCTGCCGGGGATCGGGACAACGCGGCCGTTCCGCGCCAGCTGCCTGACTTCGGTGACCTTGCCGGACGCGCTGATGTGAACGGCCCACGCGCTCGTCTGCGAGTAGACGGACATCCAGAACCCGCCATGTCCATCGGCGCTCAGGCCATTCGGGGTACCCGTTGCGGGGAGGGCGACGGTGACCTTCTTCCAGCCGTGGCCGTCCCAGCGGGCCAGTTCGGGCCTAGTCGTCGGAACGCCGTTGGGGAAGCCCGCCACCCAGATGCTCTTGGCGGAGAGCGCGATGATCCCGGACATCTGGAAGTTGCTGGCGAGCCCGCGCTCGGTGATGCTGCTCCACTTGGTGCCGTTGTAGTGCTTGATGCTCTGCCAGGGGTGGTCGGGCCCGTCGGCGATCGCCCACATGTTCGTGGGGCTCAGGGCACTGGCGGTATCGATGCTGATGCCCTTGAGCTTGGTCCAGGTCCGTCCCTGCAGGTGATACGTACCCAGGCCCGGCCAGCCGCCGGCCCCGCCGAAGACCCAGACGTTCGTCCGGCTGAATGCGGTGACCCCGGTCAGCTCCTCCGCCAGGATCTTGCTCTCCGGCCAGGACTTGGCGATAGACCAGCTCTTGCCGTTCCAGTGCACGACGTAGCCGTTGAACTGGCTGACCGCCCACACATCGTTGGCGGCGGGCGCACTGACCGCGCCAAGTGTGCCGCCGAGCTTGGCCGGCAGCGTGGTCGGGCGCCAGGCGCCGTTGTGCCACCGCAAGGCGACCGGGTGCCCGACCTGCGAGTCGGAGACGCTCGTGCCGCCGAGAGCCCAGGCGTCGTTCGGCGCGAGGGCAACCCCCGTGGTGAAATCGCTGAACGGCTCTGCAGGTGCCTTGGTCGGGTACTGCTTGCTGAATACGAGCCGCCAGCCGGACGAGGCCTGGCCGGCTGCGAGTGCCGGCGCGGCGGACACCGCAACGACAGCGACCGCCGCGGCGCCCACGGCAGCACGGCGGAACATAGATTTGGGCATGCTTAACTCCCCGTAGATGGATTCCCGTTGCGGATGACGATATCGCAGCATGTAGCGCTCTAAAAAGTGACACGCCCTGAACTGGCCCCCGGTCTTACCGCCGCCAGGCAGAACGTCCTCGCTACGGGCGGCTGCGGTGCAGCCAGATGGAGGCATCCCAGCCAGTACGCCTCTCGATCGCCCCGACGGCCCACAGCGAGCTGCTGCCAGGGATCGGGATGGCCCTTGCCGGCGCCGTCGGCAGTCCGATGCGGCTCGTCTTGCCGTTGGCGCTGACGTGAACGGCCCACTGGTACTTGCGTCCGTAGGCGTTGAGCCAGAAGCCGCCGTGACCGTCGGCAGTCATGCTGTCGGGATATGTCCCGACCGGGAGCTTCAGCGGCACCTGGCGCCAGCCATGGCCATCCCAGCGGGCAAGCTCGGGTACCTGCTGCGACGTCTTGGTGGTGACGGTGCCGCCGAGCCACACCGACCTCGCCGAGACGGCCAGGATTGCGTTGTACCCGAATCCGGCGAGCCCGCGGTGGGTGACCGGGCTCCACTTGGTGCCGTTGTAGTGCTCGATCAGCTGCCCGGGCGCGTCCGGCCCGTCGGCGATCGCCCAGATGTTGGCCGGGCCGACCGCGCTGGCGGTGTCGATGCTGACGCCCTTCACCTTGGTCCAGGTCCGGCCGCGCAGGTGCCAGGTACCCATTCCCGGGTCGGCGCCGTTGCCGCCGAAGACCCAGACGTTGGTCGCGCTGAACGCGGCGACTCCGGTCAGCTGGTGGTCCAGTAGTCCGCTTTCCGGCCAGGACTTGGCGATGGACCAGCGCTTTCCGTTCCAGTGCACCACGTACTGGCTGAGCTGGCTGACCGCCCAAACGTCGTTGGCGGCCGGCGCGCTGACCGCGCCCAGTATGCCGCCGAGCCGGGCGGGCAGCCACGTCTGGTGCCAGGCCCCGTTGTCCCATCGGAGCGCGATCGGGCGGCCACCTGAGGAGCCGGCGGCGCTCGTGCCACCCACGGCCCAGGCATCGTTCGGTCCGACGGCCGCGGCCGCTGTGAAGGCGCTGTACGGGCCGGAGCCCTTCACGGGGTACTGCTTGCTGAAAACGAGCTGCCAGCCGGAGGCGGTCTGTCCGGCCGCCAGCGCCGGGGTGGCGGCTATTGCAATGACACCGACTGCCGTGACGCTCACGGCTGCGCGACGGAGCACCGACTTGGGCATACTTGGCTCCCGTAAGGCAGGTTTATACGCGCGTGACGATATCGCAGTATGTAAATGCCTAAAAGGGGACAGGGGTACGAGAGGCAGGAGGCACGCTCGCGCGCGCAGCTCCGAGACCTGCCAACGTTTGTCTGTCCGGTAAGAACGGTTCGTACTGCACGCGCATACGTCGCTCAGAGCGGGTGGCCGAGCGCCTCTCGCGCCTCCGACGTCACATCCGCCTCGGAGCGGATTCGCCGTCGGCGACGACCTCGTGATCACGCGGAGTTTGTCACGAATATCGTTACGGAACCCGCGCGATCACGATGAGGCGGCGGACATGCCCCTCAGGCGCGCAGGCGCAGGCCCTTCGGAGTCGGGCGGAACCCGGCCGCCTCGAGCGC